>CAZEZI010000007.1:0-33209 GCA_964516315.1 uncultured Thioalkalispiraceae bacterium | reverse complement strand
AGTCTGGGCCGTGTCTCAGTCCCAGTGTGGCTGATCGTCCTCTCAGACCAGCTACTGATCGTCGCCTTGGTGAGCTCTTACCTCACCAACAAGCTAATCAGAAATAGGCTCATCTAATAGCACAAGGTCCGAAGATCCCCTGCTTTCCCCCGTAGGGCGTATGCGGTATTAGCGTGGTTTTCACCACGTTGTCCCCCACTACTAGGCAGATTCCTATTTATTACTCACCCGTCCGCCACTCGTCAGCCAGAGCAAGCTCTGCTGTTACCGTTCGACTTGCATGTGTTAGGCATGCCGCCAGCGTTCAATCTGAGCCAGGATCAAACTCTTCAGTTCAATCATTTTGATTGCTTTTAGTATATGAACAAGTCCATATATAAAGCGCAATCTACTTTTCGCAATGAAAAGATCTAGCATCAAAAAAACTACTAACTTAAAACTACTAATAGGTTTTTAATGTAGGTTACTTTACATCGACTTTCATTTGGCAAAACCAATCGTCGACACAAGTACCCACAACAAATTATCTGATTAAATTGTTAAAGAACGAGGCTAACATTTTTCGTTAGCGCAGACCTTCAATTATAAAGGTGTTTCTGCTCCACCGTCAACCAATTTTTTAGGTTTTTCGTTTCAGGAAAAGTTGTTTTTCAACTGCTTCCCTTGTGTGGAGGCGCGCATTATACGCACAGAATGAAATCCGTCAACAGTTTATTTCAGTTTTTTTGTATATAATAAAAAAACAGGGTAACTACCTGAATAATAAAGCAACCGCCCGAAAAAAAACCGCAGGGTTTTGCGGTTCTTCGGGTGATAAAAAGCGGATTAGTTCGTTAACAGTGCGGAAGTATTCAATAATACTCAGCTTAATCTTGAGCTTTGCTGGCTTTAATTATCAATTCTTCAACTGGGGCAGGTCTGGCCAGTGCATAGCCTTGCGCATAATCAACGCCAATATCCCCTAGCGCACGCATAATCTCTGTGTTCTCGACAAATTCTGCCACGGTTTTTAAACCCGCAACGTGGCCAATGTTGTTCACCGCAGCCACAATGGCCGCATCCATGGGATCTTCGAGCATATCGCGAACAAAGCCACCATCAATCTTCAAATAGTCCACTGGCAAACTCTTTAAGTATGAAAAAGAGCTTAAACCCGCACCAAAATCATCCAGCGCAAACTGACAACCCAATTCCTTGAGTTGCTTAATAAATTCAACCGTACTGGCAAGGTTTGTAATCGCCGCTGTTTCTGTCACCTCGAAACATATTTGTTCAGCCGCTAGCGAATATTTTTCAAATTGCTCACGTAAAAAATCAAAAAAAGCCTTATCACTTAATGAGGTGCCAGACAGATTTAAAAAATAAGTCGCATTTCTTAAATCCGTGTTTGTTTGGGTAATCTGAACAATGCATTTGAATGCCTCCTTAATCACCCAACGATCAATAGATGGCATTAAGTTATAGCGCTCTGCCGCAGGGATAAAAGCACCCGGCGCAATAATTTCGCCCTTTTCTTTAAGCCGGACAAGAAATTCAAAATTGATGGCAAGTTTGGACTGGTCATCGACTGGCTGCATCATTTGCTGATAAAGCGTGAAGCTATTGTCATTCAGTGCATCATGAATGCGTGATACCCACTTCATTTCACCGTGGCGGCGGATCAGACTACTATCGTCTTCACTATAAAGATGATAACGATTGCGTCCGGCATCTTTTGCGGCATAGCAAGCCATGTCGGCTGCACTCAATGCTTCGGTCATGCTTTGTTCGGCATTGGTTAACATCACCAGGCCAATACTCGCACCGACTTTAAATGTCTGGTTTTTCCAGACAAAGTGGGATTCTTTTACTTCTTTAATCAGGTTATCGGCAATAAGTTCAGCATGGTCCAGCGGGCAGTTTTCCAGAAGAATACCGAACTCATCGCCCCCTAAACGTGCCAATGTATCACTTTCTCGAATAGGTTTATGCAAAATAACGGTTAACTGTCTTAACAGCTCGTCACCGGCAACATGACCACAGGTATCATTGATAATCTTGAATTGATCCAGATCGAGGTAAAGCAATGCATGATGGCCTTCGGCTGCATTAAGCCCATACAAAACCCGCTTTAAGCGTCGTTCAAACTCGGCTCGATTAATCAGCCCGGTTAAAGAGTCGTGGTAGGCCATATGACGAATCGTATCTTCGGCACGCTTACGCGCACGTCGCGTTTCAACGTCACGCAGTTCGCGCTCAATCGCCGGCGCCAACCGCACCAGGTTATTTTTCATAATATAATCCTGTGCGCCCGCTTTCATTGCGGCTACGGCTATATCCTCGCCAATGCTGCCAGAAACAATCACTACAGGAAGGCTCTCATCAAAGGCTTTAACCTGTCTTAGCGCTTCCACCGAGCTAAACCCGGGGATATTATGGTCGGTAATAACAAGATCCCAGTTGCGTGCTGTTAACGCTTCTTCAAGTTCCTTGCCATTTTCTACACGTAATAAGTCCGTTTCATAGCCCGCCTTTGACAGCACACGCCGCATCAGGATGACATCATCTTCAGAATCTTCTACAACCAGTAAACGTAAGTCTTTTTTCATTGAGACAAACTTTTATTGATTTGCAGCAAAGGGTGGGGCGGGAATATTAAGCTCAAGCCAGTAACGGCTAAGCTGCTCAATCACTTTTGCAAAATCCAGAAAATCCACCGGCTTACGTAAAAAACTGTTTGCGCCTAATTCATAACTCACCGAAATATCTTTTTCTTCATTTGATGTGGTTAGAATAATAACCGGGATATGTGCCGTTTGCGGATTGCTCCGTACATATCTTAGAAATTCATGTCCATTTAAGCGTGGCATTTTTAAATCCAGTAAAATCAGATCGGGCAAGGAATCAGCTGCCGCCTTATTTGTGCCAGAATCGGGTAAATTAGTTGCAATAGATAAGTATTCCAGCGCTTCAACACCGTCACTAGCGACATCAATACAACTGAACCTGGAATATTTTTTTAATGCGCGACGCGTTAACAACTCATCATCCGGGTTATCTTCTATCAGTAAAAGTCTCTTTTTTTTCATTATCTTAACTCGAAAAGCTCTATTGCCCTTAACTTGCAAATGGATCAACCAAAAAGATCCTAACGCTAACATTATTTATAGCTTATGTAAGTATGAATGCACACATTTGCAACCAGTTAATTTTAGAATAAGTCTAAAGAAAAACAGTAAATTTAGGCCGATTAGCCATCGAATTGATTAATAGTTGAGAATGCGTGTGGGTTTGTATATAGTACCAATTTCCCCAATAACTAGATTTTAGGAGCCCAAGAATGCAAGAACGGGAAGCAAAGTTACTCTGTAAATCTAATGATTTAGTGTCTATTTCGGTATCGACCAATAATTCTGGATGGATAATAAAAATATTAGAAAAAAATAAGCATAATCCTGATTATTTAATATCAAAGCGCTCGACAGATCCACGTGTTTTTAAAACATCGGATGCCGCATTAAGATGCTGTAACCGGATCGGGTTCAATAAAGTGGAGGTGTTCTTCGGATAACTTAGATTTTATTTATAAGAAAAATTAGTCAAGCCAGTTACATAACTGGCTTTTTTTGTGTCATCATTAAACCCGAAACTATACTTCTGGGTTTAAATTTAGTAAATTAGCCCATTGACTCCCAATTTTACTTTTTTGGCATAATTTATATGAATGAACGTGATGTACGCTTACTTTTTGAAGCAGGCCATTGGTCTGGTGCATCGGTCGTTTATATTGCTGACGATAAAGCCTGGCGGGTTTACATCAATGCGCTGGAAAAAGATGAGCAAGAAACACTCACTCTGAAAACAGGCTCTCCAAGAAACTTCAAAACATCAGATACAGCAATACACTGGTGCCATGAAATTGGCTTTAAAAAAATAGCCGTGCATCTTTCGCCCACAAAACCAACTGATCAGAGTGACCCACACAAAAGCCTTAAAATTGTTTTAATTGAAGACAATCCTGCCGATATCGAGCTAACTTTACGTGTGTTTCAAAATTTAAATACCAATATTGACGTACTGGTATTAGAAGATGGTACTGAAGCTGTGGATTTTCTTTTTGCAAAAGGGAAATATCAGTCCAGACAAAAAAGCGAGCTGCCAAGAATTATTTTACTCGACTTAAAATTGCCCAAACTGGATGGCCACGAAGTGTTAAAACAAATTCGTGCCGATGACGCCACTAAACATATTCCTGTTGTTGTTTTATCAACCTCAATGGAAGACAGGGATATTCGCTTAAGCTATGAACTTGGTGGCAATAGCTACATTAACAAACCCATCGGTTATGAAGAGTTTTGTAGCACCCTTGAAGAAATTGCCCGTTATTGGCTCAACATTAATACTTCCAATAGCAATGATATTTAAAAGTGCTCCACATTCCAACTTCCGAGATTTAAATCTTGCCTATTTAAACAAGCGTTACCCTGGCAAAGCGACGTTTTCCCACCTGGTAAACATGTTCACTACCAACCTGTATTTTAATGTCCCGGGAGACCACTTTCTCACCGTCTATTTTGACCGCACCTTGCTTAATCATCCGGTAAGCATCGGATGTACTATTCACCAAACCCGCTTCCTTTAGCAAATTAGCAATTGGCAGCTCGCCGTCTGCTGCAGTAATTTGCTTCTCATCCATATCGTCAGGCATGGCCCCTTTCTGGAAACGGGCGATGAAATTTTCGCGTGACTTTGTTGCCGCGGCCTCGGAGTGGAAGCGGGCAATTATTTCTTCTGCCAGCAGGAATTTAATATCACGCGGGTTTGCCCCCTGCTCGATTTGTTGCTTAAAGCCTTCTATTTCAGGCAAAGGCCTGAAGCTTAACAATTCAAAATAACGCCACATCAGCTCATCAGAAATTGACATCAGCTTACCAAAAATTTCATCGGGTGCTTCATCAATACCTATATAGTTACCCAATGACTTCGACATTTTATTCACACCATCGGTGCCTTCGAGCAATGGCATGGTCATCACAACCTGTGGCTTTTGACCATAATGTTTTTGTAATTCACGCCCGACAAGTAAATTAAATTTCTGATCGGTACCACCTAATTCAACATCCGCCTTCATCGCAACCGAGTCGTAGCCTTGAATCAGTGGATACAAAAATTCGTGGATTGCAATCGGCTGACCCGACTTATAACGTTTATTAAAATCATCACGTTCTAACATCCGTGCAACCGTGTGTTTCGCTGCAAGTTGAATAAGATCAGCCGGTGACATTTCATTCATCCAGCTTGAGTTAAACATCACTAATGTTTTTTCAGGCTCCAGAATTTTAAAAATTTGCTGCTCATACGTTCGAGCATTTTCAATCACTTGATCTCGAGTCAGGGGTGGACGCGTAGCAGATTTACCCGTGGGATCACCAATCATGCCTGTAAAATCACCAATTAAGAACAACACTTCATGCCCTAAATCCTGAAACTGGCGCAATTTATTGATTAAAACCGTGTGCCCAAGATGCAAATCCGGTGCAGTGGGATCAAAACCGGCTTTAATGCGCATCGGCTTGCCTGTTTTTAAACGCTCAGCCAGCTCCACCTCAACTAAAATTTCGTCACAGCCACGCTTTAACTGCGCTAATATTTCTGTTTGATTCATTTCGTTACTCAATTCTTAAAAGTGCGGCGTACTTTACCATAAGTGTGATTCTTCATTGAGCACTTTTTTAGCGCCCCTTTGCTGCTCACAACCACTTAATCCCCCATAAAAGGGCTTAGAAGTTAGTTTTAATTTGCTGCATCAAATTTGACCAGCAGGTAAAATCACGCTATCGTATAGGAAGAAGTTTTATAATGGAAAAAGTGAGTAAATTCCGTGAATTACAAGCCATTCTTAACGCGAGATTTTAAGTCCATTAATCTGGATAAGCAAGCCCCTAAAAAGTGGACTAAATTACACTGGTTTGTACTTGTTGCTGCCATCACCTCGGTCAGTACCCTGCTGATTTTTGCGTCTAAAGATGCCTCGGCTAAACGAAGCAATTCACTTGCCACTATCCCTGTGGCAACCACCCCGGCAACTGAATCTGAACCAGCATCACCGATAACTACCCGACAGGCACAAATTACCTTACCCTTGTCCATTCCCGGCAATGCTTCGGAGACAGAAACCACTGCTTTAAAGCAAAACACGTTTGTAGAATCGGCTTTAATCAAAGCTCAAGACACACAAACAAATCCCGCACAGCCAACATTTAGAAAGCAAATCGTTGAAAAAGAGAATACTTCACCAATGTATGTCTGGCTCGATGAAAAAGTAAGACGTGGTGACTCACTAGCACATTTATTTAAACGCAATAAATTAAGCCCAAAAGATTTGCATAAAATTATGCGTCTGGGTAAACCAACCCGAGCCTTAAAATATATCCAGCCTGAACAAACCTTTAAGTTTCGTCTTGACGAGAAACAGCAGCTCGTTGAAATGGTCTACCAGCAAAACCGTTTTCAGTCTCTACGCATAGAACGTCAGGATGACAACTTTGTTGCCAGCACCCTTTCCCGTGTTGCACAGAAAAGACAACAACATATCTCCGGCACCATCCAGTCCTCTTTATTCGTTGACGCTAAAAATGCTGGTATGAATGCCGCACTGATTATGGATCTGGTTTCTATTTTTGGCTGGGATATTGATTTTGCACTCGACTTGCGTAAGGGCGATACTTTTTCACTCCTTTACGAAGAACATTTTTTAGATGGCTTAAAAATTAAAGACGGTGATATTCTTGCAGCCCAGTTTACCAACCAGGGGCGTACTTATCGCGCTATTCGTTATACCGACCCAAAAGGAAACAGTAATTACTATACACCAGAAGGTTTATCCATGCGTAAAGCCTTCTTGCGTACACCGGTTGATTTCAGGCGCATCAGCTCGCGCTTTGGCAAACGTAAGCACCCGGTTCTAAACCGTATGCGTTTACATAAAGGCGTGGACTATGCGGCTGCACGCGGTACTCCGGTTAAAGCATCCGGTGACGGTAAAATTATCTTCCGTGGCCGCAAAGGTGGCTACGGTAAAGCCGTTATTATCCGCCACGGTGGTCGCTACAGTACTTTATATGCACACTTGAATAATTACCGGCGTGGCTTATATAACGGCAAATTTGTTAAGCAAGGACAAATTATTGGTTATGTAGGCAGCACAGGTCGTGCAACCGGGCCACATCTCCATTATGAATTCAGAATTAATGGTGTACATCGCAATCCACTAACCGTGAAATTACCCAATGCTGCACCAATTAATAAAAACTTTAAAGCAGACTTTGAGCAGCATTCATTAAAATTACTGGCCCAGCTTGATGCCTTTGATTTTAAAATTGCGGCAAATACTTATACCCAAGCATTCTAACCACACAAATGTAAATGGATCCTGACCATCATGCCTGATTATTATATTGGTTTAATGGCGGGCACCAGTATGGATGCCATTGATGCGGCACTGGTTGATTGCAGTGATAATACCACCAAACTCATTGCTCACTATTCACAAGCATTTTCCACTGATACTCAAGATCAAATTAATAAACTATGTCAGGGTTGTGATAACGAATTACAAAAAATGCAACAACTTGATACCGAGCTTGGCAAACAATTTGCTGACTGCGCAAATCAGTTACTGAAAAATACGAAAATTAATGCCAGTGACATTACCGCCATTGGCAGCCATGGTCAGACCTTACGCCATTACCCTGAAGCCACTATTCGCAACAGTTTACAAATTGCCAACCCGAATATCATTGCACAACTCACCGGTATTACCACGGTAGCCGATTTCCGACGCAGAGACATGGCCGCAGGTGGACAAGGTGCACCACTGGCACCGGCTTTTCATGCGTATATTTTTCGTGATGCCAACAACAATCGCGTTATCTTAAACCTCGGTGGGATTGCCAACATTACGGTGTTACCCGCAGATAAAAACAAACCTGTTACCGGCTTTGATACCGGCCCGGCCAATACCTTAATGAACTACTGGGTTCAACGGCAACAAAATAAAAAATACGATGATAAGGGCGCATGGGCAGCAAGCGGCAAAATAAATAACGAGTTTCTTCAACAATTATTAACTGATGATTTTTTTAAAACCCCACCACCAAAAAGTACCGGCACAGATTATTTTAGTCCAACATGGTTTAGCAACCACCTGGAAGCATTTCCTTTTTTATCTTCGGAAGATGTTCAAGCCACACTCTGTGAATGTACCGCAACATCAATTGCTAATGCAATAAAAAAATATGCCGATAATTGTGATGAAGTTTTTGTTTGTGGTGGTGGCGCGCATAACAATTTTTTAATGGCGCGTTTACAAACTCATTTAAGCACTATCAAAGTAACAACAACCGAAGCTGAAGGCATACCCGGCGACTGGATAGAAGCCATGGCCTTTGCATGGCTGGCGAAACAAACCCTGAACAAACAACCGGGGAACTTGAACAGTGTAACCGGTGCAACGCAGCCCGTGATATTAGGTGGAATTTATTCCGCCGTTTAATAATGACCTAGCGCTTGTCAATATCCACATAATGACGAATGGGTTCACCCGTATAGACCTGGGTAGGCCTGAAGATTCGATTATCCCCTAACTGCTCTCGCCAGTGCGCCAGCCAACCAGCTGAACGTGCAATCGCAAAAATAGTAGTGAACTGATCAGCAGGAATACCCATTTCGGTATAAAGAATGCCCGAGTAAAAATCAACATTGGCGTACACACCTTTTTTCGCCAGGCGATCTTCACAGACCTGCTCAACCACTTTGGCAATTTCAAAAGCTGGACTGATGTCGCCACCTCTGGATTCCATCAGCTCATCGACCAAACCCTGCAAGATAGTGGCACGGGGATCTTTTGTTTTATATTCACGGTGCCCCATGCCCCAAATAACATCCTTATTTTTTAATTTTTTATCAATATACTCTTCAGCCTTGTCCGCCGAACCGATTTCATCCAGCATTTCAACCACCCGTTGGTTTGCACCGCCATGTAATGGGCCTGAGAGCGCACCAATGGCCGCAGCAATCACACTATAAGGGTTCGCTAGTGTTGATGCGTTCACTAACACCGCAAAGGTTGACGCATTAATCGTGTGCTCGGCATGCAGAATAAGACAAACGTCCATAATTTTTGCCAGCATAGGATCGGGCTCTTTGCCGGTTAGCATGTACAGGAAATTTTCAGCGAAAGATAAATCGGTTCGAGGTTTAACCGGATCATAACCATTGCGGATATGTTCCCACATGGCCACTATCGTTGGTAAACGGGAAATAATTTTAACCGTTGTATTGTGAATATAATTCAAGTCATCACAATGCGAGCTGCCCGTTAAACATTCCGACCCCGGATAAAACATGCTTAAACTGGCCACAACCGTTTGCAGCATTTCCATTGGGTGGCCGGTGGCGGGTAGGTTTTTCATTAAGCCGCGGGTATGGAATTTAATGTCGCGGTCATCAATAAGTTGCTGTTTAAATTCTTCGAGTTCAGGGTGTGTCGGCAAACGACCATCCAGTAACAGTAACGTGGTTTCTTCAAAACTGCTGTGTTTGGCTAATTCTTCAATGGGGTAACCACGATAAGCCAGGATCCCTTTGTCGCCGTCGATATCCGAGATATTGGATTTGGTTGCGGGGACACCCGCTAAGCCCGGTAGATAATCACTCATTGCCGACTCCATGTATTCAGTTCAATTTAATAGAATAACAGAAAATAACACCGGGGTTATCGGCAAATGTAAAAAATTCATTAAGTTTAAGAAAATAGCCACCAGGGCTAAAAACCCCGGGAAACACACAACTGTACTTTTTAGCATTAACCCCGAAGCAATCAGGCTAAAAAATTGGTAGCATATTAACTAACATATGAAGACCAACCGCAAACATATTCAAATATATCTGGCACTCATCAGTATTCTGCTGTTTGCGGGGCAGTTAAGTGCGCTCACGCACTCCGTAGAACACCCCTTTCATACAGCTGATAAGTCATGTGAGATATTTGTACAACTGGAAAAATCAGGCAATGGATTAATTTTTACCGAATTACAACTAACACCACTAATAGAAAGTACCCCACCCGGCTCTCAGAATCTCTCCCTCCATTTATCCTCTCTACAAACACTATATTTTGCACGCGCGCCGCCTTATTTTTCGTAGAACCTTAAAAATTATTTTGTAATCTGGCACAACTATTTAAGTTTGTGCCCAATTTTTTTCGTTATCGGAGAATTTATATGCGTAAGATATTACTTACAGCGGCTGTCGCAGCCACAATAACAAATCCAGTATTAGCTAACACCAGCCACGATTTAACTGATTTAAATACTTCAAAAAATAGTGGGTCTAAAAATATAAAATTTGGAGCCAATCTGGATCTCTTTGCTGCATCAAGAGACTTTGGTGCAGAAAATAAAAAAGCTGAACTAATAATTCGTGAAATAGAGTTATCACTTGAGGCTCAAATAAACCCCTGGCTCTATGGCATGATATTTTTAACAAAACCAGCCGATGAGTCTTTAGATGTTGAAGAAGCTGCCGTTATAGCGAACCTGGGCTATGGCTTTCGATTGAAAGCAGGCAAGTATCGCAATGAATTTGGCTTGCTTAATACCATTCATGAACCAGAAAGACCACAAATTTCACTGCCACTGCCCATTACCGAATTTTTAGGTGAAGAGCAACTTCGTGAATCAGCTGTCACTATTGGCAAAACTATCAATTTTGGAAATGGCCATCGAAGTGCTGTGAGCCTTGCACTTCTTAATAGTGAAAATGAAACCGCTTTGAATAAAAGTCAGTCAAAAGACAAAGCCTATTCCGGAAAGTTATATTATGGCTATAAGTCATCCACTACAGCCTATCAGTTAGGCTTCAGCGTCGTTACTGGCAAAAATGATGCGGCCGGAACCTTAAGCACAAATCTACAGGTATTTGATTTTAGCTATTTTCTACAACCTGAGTATGCAGCAGAATATGATTACTCAGCACGTTTTATGTTGCTCGGTGAAGTGTTTTATAATCAACGGGAAATGACACCAGGCAATACAAATAAAGCACAGGGTTATTGGGCTGTCGCAGATTACCAGTTTATACCTGCACATCATCTTGGTTTAGGCCTGGAATCCACCGAAGGCATACTGGATAAATCCGTTAAATCAAAGGCCTATTCGATACACTACAGTTGGTATTACAGTTCGCATGGCCGGTTACAACTAGAGGCGCGTCGCCTCAAAGCAGGCAATGGAGATAATGGTCTGGAAATCCTGTTTCAGTGGAACATCATACTGGGGCCACACAGCGAAAAACCATTTTTGGCCGTAATGGAATAGATATATGTAGTGTATCTAACAAACAGGCGAAACTTTACACATGGACGTGTCTGGTTTGCAAGGCTTCAAAGGACGGCCCATTATCAGGTTTCTTAGGGGCTGTTAATTAAATTGAAAACGATGAACCACAGCCACAGGTTGTGGTTGCATTGGGGTTATTCACGACAAACATGGAACCTTCCAAACTTTCTTTATAATCGACTTCTGCACCCAACAGATATTGCAGGCTCATGGGATCAATCACCATTTTTACACCGCTGTTTTCAACCTGTGTGTCACCGTCCTGAACATTTTCATCAAAGTTAAAACCGTACTGAAAACCGGAACAGCCCCCACCCGTCACATAAACACGCAGATTCAGGTTCTGATTGCCTTCGTCTTCAATGAGTTGTTTTACTTTTTTTGCAGCATTATCGGTAAAAGTAATTGAAGGGCTTGTTTCGGCCATGGTGTTCGCTCCCGGATAGAATATCAATAAACACTTATATTATGAGGGTTCCCCCTGACTGATTCAAGTAATACCGTATTATTTTAATAAGGTATTATGCCCGTATCCCTTATAAATAAAGGACGATACCAGGTAAGTCATTGATCCTGGTAAGTTAACCCTATTTACTCGACTTTTTATCGTCATTTGAGCTGTTCACACTTTCAGCGCTCGGTTTTAAATGCACCACCGAATCTTCACGATGCACCAGGTTGCCATTGACTTCGGCACCCATTGCCATCTCAATCAGGCTGTAATAAACGTTGCCGTGCACCCGTGCTTCTGAGGCCAGTTCAATATGTGTTAAGGCATGCACATCACCAATCACCGTTCCGTTGACGACAACATTAGGCACCTTTACTTCACCTTCGATGGTGCCTCGCTCGCTAAGTGTAATCACAGAGTCGGTTCCTTCTTCTGCAATAACGTTACCTTTAATCACACCATCGACATGCAAACCGCCTTTAAAGATCACATCACCATGAATTTCTGAATTCTGGCCAATTAATGAATCAATCTGTGCCGTTTGCTTCGGTTTCTTCTTGTTTCCCCACATACTCAGTGCTCTCCGTTTTCGGTTTGGGCCAATCAAATGTCTTTTCTATCATATCCTGTCGCCGTCCGCGCGGGAAAATGCGCAAAATAATACGTGCAGCAACAAAACCAGCAGGTATTTCTATATTGCCTTCGATATTCTGAAAATACTTGAATTTGTAATTTAATTCGTTGATGCGTTTCTCGGTTACATCACGCAGCTTGAGTACTTTAGGCTGTTCATTTTGCAAGCCTTCAAACGCCAGTTGCACATTACCGCGCGCAACACGATCATTTTTTAGAACTTGAGACAACACGACTTTATACCGGTAGCTACGCGAATTACCGTTTTCCTCAAAAGTGAACTTTTGCAAACGTAAACCACGAGAAGCGTCACGCGGCGATACAATACCGCGATAAAAAGCCAGCTCTTCTTTTAACTCAAGAATCTCGGACTGCAAAGCCTTTAAGGTGGTATAAAGTTCATTATAGGCTTTCTTTTCAATTTGTGCGGCACGTTTCAGAATGGCCTTTTCTTCACGCAAGGTCTCAATCTCGGAGCTAAGCGCATCACGAATTTTAATAAAACTTTCTTCACTTCGGCGTGCATCGGCACTATCAAACCGTGCACTATAACGCCCGTAGTCAAATGCCGACCAGCCCGCAATAAGTAATGCAATAACGCCCAACACCCAGATTAAACGAGTTACCCAGGGGCGATGCGCTTTAACAACTAAATTCATAATATTCCTAGTAACAAATGCATAAAGCAACTCAAGGCATTAATGCAACGGCATTTAAACCCATTGTTTCATCTAAACCACACATTAAATTCATATTGTGGATGGCTTGCCCGGCAGCGCCTTTTACCAGGTTATCAATCACCGATAAAACCACCACGGTATTAGCACCTTGTGGTTGATGCACAGCTATTCTGCAGGTGTTCACACCTTTTACTGAACGTGTTTCAGGATGCGCCCCGGTGGGCAGCACGTCAACAAAGGGTTCATTTTTATAACGTTCAGCAAACAGTGATTGTAAATCACTCTTCGAGGTTAATTCTGCATAGCAGGTCGCATGAATACCACGGATCATCGGTGTTAAATGTGGCACAAAGGTTAAACCTACTTCCGCACCATGTGCATTTTGTAAGCCCTGCTTAATTTCAGGTAAATGGCGATGCCCCGCCACGGCATAAGCTTTCATACTTTCGCTGCTCTCAGCCAGCAAAGCACCGACATTCGCACCACGACCGGCACCGCTCACACCTGATTTGGCATCGGCAATCAAACGTGACACATCCACAATACCCGCCTCAATTAAAGGTAAAAAGGCCAGTTGTACCGCCGTTGGATAGCAACCGGGGTTCGCCACCAGTTGTGCAGTTTTAATCTGTTCCCGATTGACTTCCGGCAAACCATATACGGCCTGCGCCAGCAACTGTGGGCAGGCATGCTTACCTGTTTTAGAAGCATCCTTATACCAGTCAGTCCAGACCCGCTCATCTTTTAAACGAAAATCGGCCGCTAAATCAATTAACTTTACGCCAGCACCAAGCAACTCAACCGCATGTTGCATCGCAATTCCGTTGGGTGTGGCAAAAAACACCAGGTCACATTCTTTTAAAGGTGCATTAGCGGGGTCGGAAAAAGCAATATCAATATGGCCACGTAAATTCGGGAACAAATCAGAAACCGGCAAGCCTTTTTCTGAACGCGAGGTAATACACGCCAATTCAGCCTGCGGGTGCTGCGCAATTAAACGCAATAATTCGACACCGGTATAACCTGTTCCACCGACTACGCCAATTTTTAACATCGAAGTACCTTTAAAATAATGATATTTTCCACCGAATTATAATATCTTTATTTTAAACAACAAGATACGGCGAAATAGATAATCGTGCAATTTAATTCACAAAACGGAAGAAACAGCAGGGGAAATAATTAATGTTTCATGACCTTCAGTTAATGAGCCTGGTTATGGGAGCGGCTCTTACTCCATGTTTAATCACAGACAGAAACACAGGCAAATAAAAAGCGACCGAAGCCGCTTAAATTTGTGAGTACATTTTATATTTATAGTTATTCCTAAAATACCAAACGTTTATATTATTTTAATATCTTGTCGTTCGGTATAAAAAGGCTCCTCTACCCTCACCCTTGCTATTTCTTTATGATGCCGGTTTGCATCAGTGGCGTTACCTTACCGAGAGAGGACAGTGCGGTCAAGTAAAAAAACCTTTATTAACATATGCTTATAAACTTGAATGCAACTTGCGCAGATATTTTGACGAACAGGCGGTAGTATATAAAAGACACAAAATCATGATAAGATGCCGCGATAATGCGTCATCATCTTATAAAAACCCGCCGTCAGTTATTTTCACCTAAAAAAATCAAAATGCGGCTCACTTTTCTTGGTAGTGCGCTGATTGTGGGTGCAGTGGCCGCTTTTTTTGCAATAGCGGCACAACAGGCTGACCACCATTATCTCGAGTTATTTAAATCTCACCCCTGGATTGCTTTGGCCATTCCACCGCTAAGTCTGGCGCTTATTGCCTGGCTAACGAAGAATGTGTTTCTTGGCACCGAAGGCAGCGGCATACCACAGACCATTGCAGCACTTGAAATGTCCAGCCATGCGATGCGAAAAAAAGTACTGTCGCTTAAAATTGCGTTTGGCAAAATCCTTTTAACCATTATGGGGCTGTTCAGTGGTGCTTCGATTGGGCGGGAAGGCCCTACCGTACATGTGGGTGCCTCCATTATTTATTCTTTGCATACCCACCGAGGTTTTAAGCGCCAGCATATGGCCAAAGCACTTATTATTGCCGGAGGCGCTGCCGGGATTTCAGCCGCTTTTAACACCCCGCTGGCGGGTATTATATTTGCCATTGAGGAAATGTCGCGCAATTTTGAGCGCCGCCTGAACAATATTTTATTACTGGCGGTTATTTTAGCCGGGTTGACCGCCATCGCTATCCTCGGCGAATATACTTACTTTGGGCATAGTGATGCGGTACTTCCATTAAACCAGCATGCCTGGATAGCGATTATTATCTGCGGGATCGGTGGTGGCATACTGGGTGGCTTGTTTAGTTTGACACTTATCCATGGCTCGCGGCGACTGTTCCACTTTGCCCGCTCCCACCCTGTTTATCTGGCCTTTATCTGTGGTTTGCTGATTAGCATATTGGGTTACAGCTCGAACGGGCTCACCTTTGGCACCGGTTACCATGAAGCCCGAAACCTGATTGATGGCGGCGAAGCCACCGCTGGCTTTGCTTTTATGAAACTGCTTGCTACGATTGCCTCATATTTAAGCGGTATACCGGGCGGGATTTTTGCACCTTCCTTATCAATAGGTGCCGGCTTTGGTGCCAACCTGGCGGAGTACTTTCCTGCTTTGCCCGCTGCATCACTTATCATATTGTGCATGGTGGGCTATTTTACCGGCGTTGTACAAACACCCATTACTGCTTTTGTGATTGTGATGGAAATGACAACCAACTCATCCCTGCTGCTGCCGTTAATGGCAACCGCGCTTATTGCCAAAGGTTTTTCAAAACTGGTTTGCCCTACCCCTATTTATCAGGCCTTATCTGAAGTATATTTAGCCAACACAAAAGAACCTGAAACGCGGTAATAATAAAAGTATGGCAAACTTAAAAATGAAAGATAAATTGCTTGCAGGCTTTGCGCTTGTTTTTATTGGCTTATTGGTTTATTTCTGGTTTTCACCCTCGGGGTTAAAAGTAGTTCCCGATCTTGAATTAACAACGATCAAAGGTGAAAAGATTCAACTTTCATCCTTACGTGGCCAGCCCTTGCTTGTTACTTTCTGGGCAACGTCCTGCCCTGGCTGTATAAAGGAAATACCCCACTTGATCGAACTGCATAATAAATATGCCTCACAGGGCTTAAAAGTGATTGGTATTTCGATGCCCTACGACCGGCCTGACCACGTGATGAAAATGGCGGAACAAAAAGCACTGCCCTATACCATTGCAATGGACATTACCAAACAGGCGGTTAAAGCTTTCGGGGGCGTGAGCTTAACGCCAACGACTTTTTTAATTGCGCCCAATGGCACCATCGTTCGGCAAAAGATTGGTGAATTTGATATGTATGCTGTCGAAAGACACATACAGCAGTTGCTGGCACTCAGTAATAGTAAAACAACCGCAACGCAAAACTTGCAACCAGCCAATGACGTTAAAAAAATAAATTAAAGAGCCTTGTAACCATGTTATGGATTAAAGCACTTCATGTTAGTTTTATGGTGACCTGGTTTGCAGGACTATTTTATCTACCACGTTTATTTGTTTACCATGCAATGAGTGACGATGCTGCCAGTATTGAACGTTTTAAAATAATGGAACGTAAACTTTACTTTGGTATTATGACACCGGGGCTTATCTTTACCGCACTGTTTGGTGGTTGGCTTTTATATGACTATGCATGGCAAAATTTTGCAGATGCTGGCTGGATGCAAATAAAACTGGCCAGCGTAATTTTTTTAATTGGCTACCACATTCATTGCGGAAAATTGCTTAACGATTTTAAACACGATCGCAACACCCATAGCCATGTGTTTTATCGCTGGTATAACGAAGTACCGGTGGTGTTTTTATTTTTAATTATTATTCTGGTGGTTGTAAAACCGTAAACAGGCCTACACTTAAAATAAACTATTTGGAAAAATAAATATTCTTCATTTCGTTTATTTTTTCCTGCGCAATAGTGGTTGCCTTCTGCACGTCCGCCGGTTTTAGGTCTATCATTTTCCAGCACGCTTCATCTATCGATTGCAAATCGGACTCATCAATATCGCCACTGTAAGGCAAGGCTGCAACCGCATTGGCAATATGAATTAAAGTGGCTTCCAGTTTAAAATCTTTTGCCTTTTCCGGTTCATGGTGGAATTCAATACACTCCACTAAATAGGCAGGCAAATGCCATTCTCGCGCCAGCGCAGCACCGACCTGGGCATGGTCAAAGCCAATCACTTCACGTTCTTCCATAAATAAAGGTAAAGATTCCCCTTGCACAGTACGCAAAAGAGCATCATGGATAAGTCTGGGGATTTTATTAAACATAACCAAGTGGCCAATGTCGTGTAAAAGACCCGCAACAAACATTGAATTACGTAGTGGTGGATTATGCTGGCCGGCAAGTTCTTGCGCCAGCAGACCGCAATACAGACTGTGATACCAGAAGTCGTCCACCGAAATCACATGGATAGGGATACCGGCAAAGGCACTGGTGGTGGCAGTTGATAACACCACATCAGTGATCTGCTTGGTACCCAGTACAGTTACCGCACGGGCAATGGTACTGACTTCGGCAGAAAGCCCGTAAAAAGGACTGTTTGCAATGGCCAGAACACGTACTGTTAAAGCGGGATCCTGGCTGATTAGTTTGCCAATTTCATCAACCGACACATTGGGATCGTCAACCATCGAACTGATTTTAATCGCAACTTCAGGAAGCGAAACAAGCCCCTGAATATCATCCACTAATGACTTTAGTTCAGTGTTCTGTGTTGCAGTCGTTGTGCCAGACATTATCTAATATTCACCTTAAATTAAGTTCAGTAATTACATGTACTTACGAGTTAACAAGCGCTTACTTTATAAAAAGAACCTGTTACTCCCTTAAAATATCGGCCAATTAAGAAAAAACATTAAGGATAAAAGCGAGGAAACGTAAATAAGGCTAGGTGATTTCCAGCATATTAAAATCGGACTTGCCCACGCTGCAATCAGGGCATTGCCAGTCATCCGGTATGTCATCCCATTTCGTTCCCGGCGCAATGCCTTCTTCCGGCAAACCGAGTTCTTCGTCATAGATAAAACCACAAATATCACATTCGTATTTCTTAAAACTCATAACACACCTTCGAAATAATTAATAAACCAGTTGAGCATAGATAAAAACAAACGGGCAAGCAATGTTACAATTTGGTCTATGCCCGATAAAATCAATAAGTCAGCTAAGGTAACCACCATTTTAGTATTTGCCGGTTTAGACCCAACTGGCGGTGCGGGTATTCAGGCTGATATTGAAACCCTCTCCAGTTTACAAACACATGCTTTACCGATTGTTACTTGCTTAACGGTACAGGACACGCACAATGTCAGCCAGGTTCAAACTGTCGATACGCTTATCATCCAGCAACAGATTAATACCTTGCTAAATGACATTCAGCCCGACGCCATTAAATTGGGGCTATTATCCAGTGTTGCGATAATAAATGTTGTCGCGGACACTATTAAAGATAGCCTAAAAACCTGCCCCGATCTTCCTGTCATTTTTGACCCCATTTTACGTGCTGGTGGTGGGGCCGAACTCACTCCGGACAATACCAATATAGAACAATTGATAACCGCCATGCGTGAAAAAATTATTCCGTATAGCACCATTATTACCCCCAATAGTTTAGAAGCACGGCTGTTAACAGGCCAGCAGGATTTAGCCGACTGTGCCAGAGCATTGCTCGAACTTGGTTGCAAACATGTGTTGATTAGTGGCGAACATGAAAATAATCCAGATGAAATTATCAACACTTTATATTCTACAGGTGTATCGGGAAAACCGGAGCAACATGACTTTCACTGGCAACGCCTGCCACATCGCTATCACGGCTCAGGCTGCACTCTGGCATCGGCACTGGCAGCCTACTTTGTTAAAAAAGGTTCTATACCAGAGGCAACAGAGAAAGCACAGGCTTATACGGACTCCGTACTTCGTCATGCTGTTAAATTAGGACAAGGGCAATATCATCCTGATCGCATTGAAAAACAGAGTAATGAATAAAGATAAATTACAGGGCTTATACGTTATAACTGATCCCGCCTTGTGTAGCGCTCGCATTATCGAAAATGTTGAACAGGCCATTTCAGGTGGTGCCCAAATTATTCAGTATCGAAATAAAACGGCTAATGAACAGCAACAGCTTGATGAGGCGCAGGCATTACAAGCTTTATGTCAAAAATATCAACGGCTTTTTATTATTAATGATGATGTCAGCCTGGCTCTGACTGTTAATGCAGATGGAGTGCACCTGGGGCAGACCGATAGCAGCATCCATTCAGCCCGAGAACAACTGGGTAAAGAAAAAATAATCGGTATCACTTGCCATAGCGATCTTACTGCAGCAAAAAAAGCACAACAACAGGGTGCAAATTATGTTGCCTTTGGACGCTTTTATCCCTCACACACAAAACCCGCTGCCCCACCGGCTGAAATTGATATACTCCATCAGGCAAAAGCACAATTACAGTTACCGGTAGTTGCAATTGGTGGAGTAACCATTGAAAATGCCCCAACACTTATAAATGCAGGGGCAGACATGCTAGCCGTTATTCATGCTGTTTTTGCACAAGACAATATAAAACAATCGGCACAAAATTTTTCACAACTATTTTAACAGGACTGCCATCATGTCAACGTCATTAACAAACTCATCGACTTTATTTGAACAAGCCCAACAATGCATTCCCGGTGGTGTTAATTCGCCGGTTCGTGCATTTAACGGCGTTGGTGGCACGCCGGTCTTTTTCAAATCGGCACAGGGTGCCTACGTTTATGATGAGGATAAAAATAAATACATCGACTATGTTGCCTCATGGGGGCCAATGATCGTTGGCCATGCGCATCCGGACGTTTTAACCGCCGTTGAAGTAGTAATGGAAAAAGGCCTGAGTTTTGGTGCACCCACCGAACTTGAAACTACCATGGCATGCAAAGTATGTGAGATTGTCGACTCCATTGAGCTGGTACGAATGGTCAGCTCAGGGACTGAAGCCACCATGAGCGCATTGCGACTGGCACGCGGGTTTACTGGTCGCGAAAAAATTATAAAGTTTGAAGGTTGTTACCACGGCCACTCAGATTCATTACTGGTTAAAGCCGGCTCCGGTGCACTCACGATGGGGGTGCCCACTTCACCTGGCGTGCCCGCTGCATTGGCTGAACTCACCCTTACCTTAAACTATAACGATATTGAACAGGTTAAACAGACCTTCAATAAAATCGGTGATGAAATTGCTGCAGTGATTGTTGAACCGGTTGCCGGCAATATGAATTGTATTCCACCGGTTGCCGGTTTTCTCGAAACACTCAGAGAAGAATGTACAAAGCATGGCACGGTTCTAATTTTCGATGAAGTGATGACCGGCTTCCGCGTTGCTCTGGGTGGTGCACAAAGTTATTACAATATTACCCCCGACTTAACCACTTTAGGTAAAGTCATTGGTGGCGGCATGCCCGTTGGAGCCTTTGGTGGCAAACGCGAAATTATGCAACAGATTGCGCCTGGCGGGCCAATCTATCAGGCCGGCACTTTATCCGGTAATCCGGTTGCGATGGCGGCTGGACTTAAGAATCTGGAGATAATTAGTAGTACTGGATTTTATGAACGTTTAAATAAGAAAGTGATTGCGCTCACCAATGGCTTAAAAGAACGTGCAGCGGCAACAGGAATAGGTTTAACGACCAATGAAGTGGGTGGCATGTTTGGTGTGTTCTTTACCGAAGCCGAACAGGTCAGCAACTTTGCCGAAGTATCACAATGCGATGTTGAGCGCTTTAAACGTTTCTATCACGGTATGTTGAAACAAGGTATTTACCTTGCACCTTCAGCCTATGAAGCGGGTTTTGTTTCAAGTGCACATACCGATGAAGATATTGACAAAACACTGGATGCGGCAGAAGCGGTGTTTAAAACACTTTAAATATTTTTTTAACCACGGCGGCACAACAAAAAATATTAAAACTAAAAAATACCGTGTTCACCATGCCGCCATGGTTATATCAAATCCGCCCTTCCAGAGTAAAATCTTTATAACGATGCAAAGGCTTACCATTAACCATACTCACTGAAAAAACAGCATCACTCTGGCCAAAGTTATTCACTGCCGCTGTCTCAATTTTAAAATCAACACCCGCAACATCGATATGACTGCGTACTGTCTGGATACCAATGTTTGCAGTAATATTACTGCTGGTTATCTTCAATGTTGCATCAAATAAGGTAATCGCAATATCTTTTGAAATGATCTGGCTTGTTTCAATGTCGACAGAAGAGTTTTTTGCCACAATCGAACCAATATTTGCATTTTTAATAGTGACTTTTCTACAATTATCCAGTTCAATACGCAAGTAGTTACCAGTAAATGTTTTTTCGGATTCATTCTTACATTTTCCAATTCGTGCAGATTCCTTAAAAACCGGAAATTGCCAGTGTTGATGACTTAATTCAAAATCAGACTGCTCAATATGCGCAAGCATTAATTTGTTAAATGCCTTGGGCTGATCTGTCATTGATGAATGTGCCGAGCGCGATAAAACTTTTAAATAGGCTCTGGGCATTCGTACCTGCAATATTTTTCCTGTTCTTATTGGTGTAACAAGATCGTATGCACCCCATATAATCAGTGTTGGTGTTTTGTTATTACGAATTGCCCTGCTAAAATCTTCAGTTGAAACAGCAACACTGGCTATCGGAATTGAATTACCATTTAAAATAATACGGCGTAATTCCGGAACCTGTAACGCATCACGCACATCAATCGGCAACCAGTCAAGGTTCTGAAAAAGGGTATTTGCCAGCTCATGCATAATTGGCATATCTTCGAGACCAGGCACCACCCAGTTAGCAGCACGTTGCAATGCATTTATCCATTTAAAGGCAATACTCTTCGCATAAGAATATTGATGCAATACCCCACCTACATCCGCAAGGACTAAACGTTTTACGTCGGTGGGATACATTGCACTATAACGTAAGGCAATAGCCCCACCCATCGAATGTCCAATTAAATAAAAAGATTTGCCAATATATTTTTGAGTAACGTAACGAACAAATCGCGCATAGTTTGTTGGCGAGTATAATTCATTACCACGAGATGATTGGCCAAAGCCAGGCAAGTCAAAACTAACCACATGGTACTTGTCTTTTAATGCTGCAATTTGCTCGTGCCATCTACCGGCTTCTGCGTTTAAACCATGCACCAGAACAACGGTTTCTTCAGCTTCTTTATTTATTTCATAGATACATGCCTGGCCATTAAAAACAGGCTCGGCTTCGCATTTTTTAGACAAGCCATAATCCTGTAATTTTTTAACCGGATTCTGAACACCTGTAGTAAATTCTGCCTGTACATTACTTACAAATAATGTCGGCATCACAAAAAAGAACAGAATAAACTTTTTATACATATATCTATTATAAAATTAAAATGACAGCAACACTTCACTAAACAACCTGAAACACGTTAATATATTCGCACCATGACAATCGACAGTCTAGAAATATTTCTCAATTGGATGACCCAGAACACAGTCTGGGTCAGTATTTTTATATTTATTATTGCAATGGGTGAATCCATGCTCGTTATCGGGCTGATTGTACCGGGGTTTTTCCTGATGGTTGGCTTTGGTGCGCTAATTGCTACAGGACATCTCGACTTTTGGCCAACCATGCTGATTGCAATAGCAGGCGCCATTGCCGGTGATGGCCTGAGTTACTGGCTGGGGAGACATTACCAGCAGCAGTTACAACGAATGTGGCCATTGTCACGCTATCCAACACTGATCACACAGGGGCAAAAATTCTTTAAAAAGCACGGCAAAAAAAGTGTTGCCTTTGGCCGTTTTTTTGGCCCTCTGCGCGCCATCGTTCCTACGATTGCCGGTATGTCGAATATGCCAGCCAAACAATTTTATATATCCAATGTCCTTTCAGCAATGGCCTGGGCGCCGCTTTACCTGTTGCCCGGTATTATATTTGGTATGTCACTGCAACTTGCAAAAGAATTTGCCGGCCAGTTGGCAATTTTAATTGTACTGGCCATTGTACTGATACTTATTACTACTCATCTTGTTCGCAGTATCTATGGCTGGCTCGCCCCACAGGCCGATGTTTTATCCTATCGGCTGCTTATCTGGGCTCGTAATCATCCCGTTATCGGCTCGATGCCAAACAGTCTTGTTAACCCTCAAAGTTCAGAAGTTCGAGCCATTACCGGTTTCGGGTTTTTATTATTAACCAGCAGCCTTGTTCTGATTGCTCTTAACCATTATTTATTTAATACCCTGTTTATTAATAATATCGATGCCTTTATTCATAAACAACTAACATTGCTACAGCACCCTGTCACAAACGATATTGCCAGTTTTTTTAGTTATTTGGGTAACTATAATATAGTGTTCGGCAGTGTTGCCCTGTTCTCTATCTGGAATCTTTACAGGCAAAACTATAAAGCCATCTTTTTTATTATTGTGGGTTTATTATTGCCCTGGGTAACACTGTTTTTGATTAATACTTTTAGCCTGTCATTTAATTCTTTTGCCCAGCACACGCACTCTTTATTTATGGTCGCAGTGAGTGTCTATGGTTTTATGGCTATCTATTTTGTAAAAGGGTTGAGCAGCAAAACAAGCCTTATTATTTATACCCTGGTCATTTTATTTTTATTTGCCATTGCCTTTGCTCAGCTTTACTCAGGGGTGCAGACGTTCTCAATATTACTGGGTCATTTGTTTTTTGGACTGCTCTGGGTTTCTGTTTTAGGCATTGCCTACCGGCGTCATCCTGTCCGCAATACAGCTGTCGAAACCAGAAGGTCATTATCCATTACGCTTCTAAGCATCGTTAGCCTTGCACTGGTTATTTTTATATTTAACAATAATATTAAAATACCCGCTGAAAAACCCTATCCGCAAAAAACCTGGTTTATTATCGGCTATGATGCATGGCTGGAATCGGGCTGGAAAATTTTACCGCTCTTTAGAAATGATATTAGGGGCAAGCGGAAACAGCCGCTAAATATACAATGGGCAGCAGAGCAAGCCACAATTATTACAACACTCAATGCCAGTGGCTGGCAGCAGGTAAACAATGTAACCACAAAGTATTTTAACTGGTTACAGGATATTGATAATCCATTAGAGCTTCCTGTTGTAAAACACATCCATAATGGTCAGTACAACACCCTCACCTTTAGCAAAAAAATAGCGGACAACCGACTGGCCATTATCAGACTATGGCCATCTGAATATTACCTGCAAGGTGAAAACACAAAAGAGCCGTTATGGATAGGTGAAGTCGCTTTCTCGGAAATAACTCGTGCCCCATTCCTGAATTACTTAACAACAGTTACTACGTTTAACAATGCCGTTAATATTCTAAAAAACAATCTTGATGCAGCTTACGAGGTGCGTCATTTTTCACTTAAATCAGAAACAGAAAAGAATCAGGATGGCGAGGTGCTCCTCATCAAGTGATGGAGGAATTTTAATGTTTGACATCTTTTAATATAGATTCAATCCTGGCAAGGCGTTCTGCTATATTGTCACTTTCAAGTAACACCTGTTTTTCTTCCAGACTGGTTGGCAACAACTCAATTAAACGTGCCGATGTCCATTCAATATTATCTGTATATCGTTCCATCGTCTTAAAAGGTGGACCAAGTTGATCCAGTATTTGTTCCAGTATTGGAATAAAATACCGGTTGTCATCATTCACATCCAGAGGCTCAATGTTTTCAATGACATCAATATCCGCTGTCATTAACTGTGAATCATTCACCTGTATGTCGTTTATTCTAAAACGTCGGGTTGCCGTTAAGGTTATACCTAGCAGACCATCGGCACGTTTATGCCAGTATGTTACATTCGTTATGGTGCCAACATTATAGATCTCCGGTGCAGGTCCCACTTCGTCACCATTTTTGATCAATACCACTCCAATAGGCGTTTCTGTTTTCATTGAACGACTGACCATATCGAGATAACGTGGTTCAAACACACGTAAAGGCAAAGGGCCACCCGGAAACAACACCGTGTTAAGTGGAAACAATGGTATATTCATTAATAAACAGTTGCTCTTTTATACAGTATTTACAATATATTTAAGGTTGATCTATTTATTCTGTCAAGCTGCCTGTACATTGGGCAAAATAAATTAAGGTTCAAGCCCCCAACGCGGCAATAGTGAATGCTCTACCCCAATATGGTCTAAAACCCGGGCAACCACAAAATCAACCAAATCAGTGATGCCTTGTGGGTTCTGATAAAACCCCGGATTTGCAGGCATAATCGTTACACCCAGTTGCGCAAGTTTTAGCATGTTCTCCAGGTGAATCGCTGAAAATGGCATTTCACGAACCACTAACATTAATTGCCGCTGTTCTTTAATCATAACATCGGCAGCACGTTGCATAAGGTTGTTGCTGGCACCCTGTGCAATAGCCGAAAGTGTACCCGTGGTACAGGGGCAAACAATCATATGTTCTGCTTTATGTGAGCCACTGGCAACAGGCGAACTCCATTGTTCCCGACCATAAACAATAATTTGATCAGGCTTTGCTTTGTAGTACTCGGTTAAATAAGCCTGTGCTTCCTGTGGCCGTGATGGGATGTCTAGCTCGGTTTCCATTGCAAAGACAGCCTGTGCTGCTTTGGAAATTAAAAAGTAAACCCGCCGACCATCTTTTATTAGCATTTCCAGTAAACGTAAACCATAACAGGCACCGGACGCACCGGTCATGGCCAAAATTATTGGGGCTGGATAGCTCACTCAACGAAACTCATCTAGATTAGAAACTTCAGTTTAGCATATTTAACAGTTTCTGGTGGATTCCGGAAAAGCTGCCATTGCTCATAATCAATACATGATCACCCGGCTTAAGCATTGCAACCAGTTTATCCAGTAGAGTATCCACACTGTCTTCAACATTACTGCATTTTAAGGACTTGAATGATTCGGCTAAATCCCATTGCAGGTTATTCGGCTGTAAGGCAAAAATATAGTCGGCTAATTGTAATGAGTCTGCCAGCGTTTTTGCATGAACACCTTGCTTCATGGTGTTTGAGCGTGGTTCCAGTACCGCAATAATACGAGCCAAACCAACCTGACGGCGCAAACCATCCAGCGTTGTTTTAATTGCCGTGGGGTGGTGCGCAAAATCATCGTACACCGTAATCCCGTTCACCACACCGCGCACTTCCATACGACGTTTAATTCCTTCAAACTGTGCCAGCGTTTCAATAGCATGTTGTGGTGTAATACCAATATGTCTGGCAGCAATGATGGCCGCCAGACCATTAAACATATTATGGCGACCAATAAGATCCCATTTCACCGTTCCCATATTTTTATTCTGGTAACGCACTTTAAATGCCGAGAAATCATCTTTAACTGCCTGGCATTGCCAATCAGTGTCTGTTTTTTCATTATCAGAGAAAAGCACAACCGGTGTCCAGCAGCCTTGCTGTAATACTTCGCGCAAGTATTTTTCATCCTGTGGGTAAATCACTAAACCATTTTCCGGTACGGTTCGAATTAAATGATGAAACTGGGTTTGAATGGCTTCGATATTTTCAAAAATATCGGCATGATCAAATTCCAGATTATTCAGTATCACGGTACGTGGATGGTAATGGACAAACTTGGAGCGCTTATCAAAAAAGGCTGTATCATATTCATCGGCCTCAATCACAAAGAAGTCCGAATCACCCAGGCTGGCCGAGACACCAAAGTTTTTAGCTACTCCACCAATTAAAAAACCCGGCTTCATTCCATTGGCTTGCAAAATCCAGGCAAGCATGCTGCTGGTTGTTGTTTTACCATGCGTACCGGCAACAGCCAGCACCCAGCGCTGTTGTAAAACATGCTCGGCCAGCCACTGTGGCCCGGAAGTATACTGAATATTATTGTTTAACACATACTCCACTACCGGATTACCGCGTGACAATGCATTGCCAATTACTACCATATCCGGTTGTGGTTTTAATTGTGCAATATCGAAGCCCTGAATAATTTCAATACCCTGCTCTTCCAGCATCGTACTCATTGGCGGGTAGACATTAAGATCGCTACCGGTGACTTTATGCCCCAACCCTCGCGCAAGGGCCGCAAGCCCCCCCATAAAGGTGCCGCAAATGCCGAGTATATGAATATGCATAAGAGTCTCTGTATATATTAAGGTATAAATTGTGTGATAATCTGCTTATCTTAACGACAAACAAAGCCTATTAAAAGAACCATTATGCCGACAACATACCAAACTGCATCAAATTATTCGTTTTCCTATATCGATAACGACGATGATTTAAAAGCTTACTGCGACAGCATTAAAGAATCCGCCACTTTATTTATTGATACCGAGTTTATCCGCGAAAGAACCTATGCCCCCGTATTGTGTCTTATTCAGATTGCCAGCGAAGAAACACTTGCCTGTATTGACCCCATTGCGATTAACAATCTCGAACCTTTTCTGGATTTAATGTATAACTCCGCCATTACCAAAGTATTTCATGCAGCAAGGCAAGATTTGGAAATTTTTTATAACCTGCGGCAAACTGCACCCAAACCCGTGTTTGATACACAAATAGCCGCCAGCCTGCTCGGCCATGCTGACCAAATTGGCTATGGCAATCTGGTTAATGCTATCGTTAAAGTCAGCCTCGATAAAAAATACGCACGTACCGACTGGACTCAACGCCCACTCAGCAGCGAACAACTTGAATATGCTATCAACGATGTTATTTACTTACGGGATATTTACAAAATCATTTGCCAGCAGCTTGCAGACAATCATCGCTTACAGTGGCTGGATGATGATTTTGAATCACTCACCGCAATTTCAACGTTTAAAGTATCGCCTGAAAAAATGTGGCGCAAAGTGAAAGGACATAACAAACTTGGCGGGCTGCAACGCGCAGTATTGCAAGACCTTGCTGCATGGCGCGAACAGCGCGCCATGCAGTCAGATAAACCCCGTAAATGGATACTCAGCGACGATATATTACTAAGCCTTGCTCAACACCAGCCTGATTCCATTAGCAAACTCGAAAAGATACGTGGCCTAACCGATGGCATTATAAAAAAATCCGGTATAACATTGATTGATATTATCAAGGTATCGTTACAGCGCCCACAGGAAACATGGCCAACACTGCCCAAATTTTCGAAAACCACAATACAACAAGATGCTTTAATTGATTGTATGATGGCCATTGTACGGCTTTGTGCAGCGAAAGAAAAAATATCCAGCAGTATGCTATGCTCAAGAAAAGACCTTGAAAAATGGCTTATAAATGACGAGCCCATTGCTTTGTTATCCGGCTGGCGAAAACAACTGGCAGGAAAACAGGTAGCTGAGTTTCTAAGCGGTGAGATAATATTATCAAGTGATGCAAATAAACTTAAACTCACACACAAACAATGATACGCCTGCAACCAGGCGGCTTATCAATAAAATAAAGCAACGCAGCCAGTGTTATCTTTGCTATAAATATAATTACACGCCAAAAGACAACAATACTTACCAGCTTTTTAGTGAAGGTGATCAATTTTATCCCGCCATGCTCGATGCGATAGATAAAGCGCAATCATATATTTATATTATCCAGTATATTTTCGAAACTGGCCTTATTTCTGAAAAGTTTATTGACTCACTTGTTCAGGCCAGACAACGTGGTATTGAAGTTCGCATGATCCTTGATGCCTATGGTTCCAGCAGGCTCAGCGTGCAGGAAAGGCAACGACTTTATAATGCCGGTATTCAAGTCTATTTTTTTAATCCTTTACGTAATCATAACCTGATCAAATTCTTATACCGCGACCACCGCAAGCTACTGGTTGTTGATGGTGAACACGCTTTTATTGGTGGCGCAGGTATATGTGATGACTATAACTTCCCTCTGGAACATCCGAAAAGCTGGCAGGATATTGTTGTTAAAATAACAGGAACACTTGCGCTTGATAGTGCATATTTATTTCAACAACAAAGAAAAATTAATCAGAAAGAAATAACGGACTGCAAGGAAAAAATCAGTGCATCCAGCCTTGCCCTGAATACACAACAGGGACGACTGTTAACATCTAAAACATGGCACCATAATGAAATACAACGTGCGATATTACATGCCATACGCAAGGCTAAACACCGTGTCTGGATTACCACACCTTATTTTGTGCCCACTCGAAAACTACGCAGCCAGCTAAAAGCAGCAGCCCATCGTGGTTGTGATGTGCGTTTATTACTGCCTGGTGCCAGCTCGGATCATCCCTGGGTAAGCCATATAGCACGACAACGCTACAGCCGCTTGCTTAAAAATCAGGTAAGTATTTTTGAATACCAGAACCGATTTACCCATGCAAAAGCCATTTTATGTGATGACTGGGTTTGCATTGGTTCCAGTAATCTGGACAGATGGAACCAGAAATTTAATCTTGAACTGAATGTTGAAATCCAGTCAACTCAGCTTACAGAACAGCTTTGTGATTTTTTCAGGAAAAGCTTTGACAACTCAAAACAGATAGACAGAGAAAGCTGGAAAGCACGCCCCCGAACCCAGAAAATAAAAGAATGGTTCTGGAGCAAGATTGCCACGTGGATTGAACGCTTTGTACATAATACTCGATAAATAAAATTGCTTACAAAAACTGCACCACCAGAAATCCGACAGAAGTAATCAAACCGGATACAGGCACTATCATTGGCACAGAAAACCCCTGATAACTTTCATTATTGGCAATGGCTTTTCGTTTAATAACAATAAGCGTTAAGCTCATTGTTATAAAAATAATAATAACAATATAGCTTGTCATTTTTGCCAGACTTTCCAGATCAAACAACAAGGTTAATAGTAAAATGGTTAGAGCAACGATCACTGTTGCTTTATGCGGCACACGGGTAACAGGATGAATCTCGGAGAGAAAGGCTGGCAGTATTTTCTGTCGCGACATACCGTACAACAACCTTGATGACATAATAATCTGAATCAGCGCACCATTCACAACCGCAAACAAACTGATTAAAGTAATCACCCAGACAGGAATGTTACTGTTTGTTTTTACAATATCTGAAAAGGGAGCCGTGCTGGCTAACAGAACATCCATTGGCATTGCAAATACCGCTACAATCGCAACCAGCATATAAAAAAAGGTAGAAACAAGCAGCACAATGATAATGCCTTTCGGCATATTTTTTTCAGGTTCAACCACTTCTTCAGCAATATTAACCATATCTTCAAAACCTATAAAGGCATAAAAAGCCAGGAAAGCACCTGTAAAAATCCCAACCCATAAAGTCAGGCTTAAATCTGTATTTGTTTGCTGTATAAATTCAAAAGAAAGATCATCAATAGAAACAATAATAATAATCAATAAACCGATTACTTCTATAACCGTCATTAATGATGCTATCTTAATGGATTCCGAAATTCCCCAGAAAGCAATAAAACCCAGAACAATAACCAGCAATGCTTCAACCAACATTGGTGTCATGCTGAAAAATACATTTAAGTAACCGGTAAAACCACTGACGATGGTTGCAGACGAAACAATGCCCGTGATAACAACGAGTGAACCGATAATCAGAGAAATTGCCGGCTTGTGAAATGCCTGCGAAACATACGCAGCCTCACCCGCACTTTTTGGGAACCGTCCGGCCAACTCGGCATAAACAAAAGCTGTAAACGCAACCACAAAAGCTGCAATTAAAAAAGAAAGTGGTGTGTAGATACTTGCGTGAAAGGCAACCTTACTAATAAGGATATAAATACCGGCACCAAGAATGGTTCCCAGACCATATAACACCAGAAAAGGTAATTTGACGACCCGTCTTAATCCATTAGCAGGCACATTATGTACTTCCATATTATTATCTTCTTTATTTTATTATGAGAATGAAAAAGTCTCATAACGACTTATTTTTACATCATCATGCCACCAGTTTTTATCTAACCCTGCTTTTGTTTTTAAATGCTGCAAGAAATCGTTCGCCAGTGGAAGTTGCTCCCATACCGAGGGTAAAAAGGTTCCCCGATGATAACGATACTCCAATATTAGCCCATCAGTTCCCGGCCGTATCTGGCGCAACAAATCCTCTTCACTTTTAAACTGCATGGCTTCAGGTTTACCCAGCACCGATATTTCAATATCAATGTCCTTAAATTCACTTTGCTGCAACACAGGGAAACGAGGATCGTTAAATGCGGCAGCAAAAGCGTGTTCTGCAACATCATTAATAAGTGGCTGATAAGCTTCCAGTGCACCAATGCAACCACGCAATTGTCCATGCTTGTGTAGCGTAACAAAACAGGCTAGCTGCTGTTGCAGATCTTTTGCATAATTTTCTGCCACAATATCCAGTGCAGAACCGGTTTGCAAACCATGTAAAATAGACTTTTTTGCAACATCAATACACGTTTGTTGATCATCTTCTGATAATTTAATAGACGACATAAGCACCATAACCAACAACACGATCAGTTGAACCGGACATATCTCCGGAGTTTCTTAAATCCAGTAGTTCAACTGTTAACTGCTTCTGCTCTGCTACGGTAAGCATTCCATTTAAACCATTACGCCCACAGGCATCCTCATAACCAATCCGTTCCGGTCGCAAATGCACAATGGCATCACTGGTCGCAGCATCTAGCCTGGTTGCTTCGTCATACCCATGGTAATGGCTAAGATCGGTACTGATAACAATTAAACTATTATCATCCTGAAGCATATTAAGAATTTCGGCAACATCAAACCTGTCAGCATCCCCCACCACCATAGGAACCAGACTAAAATCACCAAGAATTTCCTGTAAAAAAGGTAGCTGCACTTCAAGGCTATGCTCATCACGATGTGCCCGTTCAGAAGCAATGACTTGCGGCATCGCTAACAATTGCCTGACCACCGCCAGATCAACCGGGATGTCACCCAGTGGCGTGTTAAATGTATCTGATTCGGGAACTGCCAAACCAGCAAATGCCACCTGATGCGAAGGCCCGAGCAGCACAACACGATTAATTTTCGACTTGAAAGGAGCGATCTGTTTATAGGCAGAAGCTGCGACTGCACCGGAATAAACATAACCGGCATGGGGAACAATAATTGCTTTGGGAATAACTGTGGAGGTTGTCGCCTTTGCCTGATCCAGATATTGATGAATATCCTGCCTTAAAATATCGGCATCGACCGGGTAAAATAGTCCGGCAACCGCAGGGAGTCTTGTTTTGCTCATAGTGCCACTCCTTCCATCTTTCAGCCACAACAGTATTATGATCAGGATTAATTATATAATAAGGGCATTTTCTACACTTGCAATAGCCCTTTTTAGCCACCATATACAAAATAGAGGCATAGGTGGCCAGTAATGGAAAATTCTTCAGTTGTTAAAACAAAATATTGGCATTTGCTGGACGATGGGCGAGTACAGTGTGATTTATGCCCACGTGAATGCAAGTTACATGAAGGGCAGCAAGGCCTGTGCTTTGTGCGCGCCAACCAGAATAATGAACTGGTATTAACCACCTATGGCCGCTCCAGCGGTTTTTGTATTGATCCTGTAGAAAAAAAACCGTTAAACCATTTTTTACCCGGTACGCCCGTTCTTTCATTTGGCACAGCCGGTTGTAACCTGGCCTGCAAGTTTTGCCAGAACTGGGACATCAGTAAATCCCGTGAAATGCATACCCTTGCCGATGCTGCCAGCCCGCAACGCATTGCAAACACCGCAGCGGAGTATGGTTGTCGTAGTGTTGCCTATACCTATAACGATCCCATTATTTTTCATGAATATGCAATTGATGTTGCTAAAGCCTGCCACGATAAAAATATTAAATCTGTTGCCGTCACTGCAGGGTATGTAAACCCTGAACCGCGTGCTGAATTTTACCAGTGGATGGATGCAGCCAATGTGGATTTAAAAGCCTTTACAGACCGGTTCTACCATAAAATAACCGGCGGACATCTTGAACCAGTATTAGAAACATTAAAATACATTAAACAGGAAACAGACTGCTGGCTGGAAACCA
>CAZEZI010000006.1:11937-39362 GCA_964516315.1 uncultured Thioalkalispiraceae bacterium | reverse complement strand
AAGATTTACAACATGCAGCCGCATAAAAAATTATTGGTTTAAGAATTATGGGAAATACTTTTCAGTTTATACAATGCGAACGCCGCAACCCGAGCAAGAAGACAGCTGCTGATCGTATTAAAGAATACCGTGAAATTTACACACAGTTTAATCAACAGCAGGCCAAACGACAGGCCGACCGTTGCCTTGAATGTGGCAACCCCTACTGTGAGTGGAAATGCCCGGTACATAACTACATTCCAAACTGGTTAAAGCTGGTTGCCGAAGGTAATATTTTAAAAGCAGCGGAACTATCTCACCAAACCAATTCCTTACCTGAAATTTGTGGCCGTGTTTGCCCGCAAGACCGACTCTGCGAAGGTGCATGCACATTAAACGATGAGTTTGGTGCCGTCACCATTGGTTCAATCGAAAAATATATTTCAGAAGAAGCCTTTAAACAAGGCTGGCAACCAGACTTATCCAATGTAGAAGCCACTGGTAAAAAAGTAGCCGTCGTGGGCGCAGGGCCAGCAGGACTAGGTTGTGCTGACGTACTCACCCGCAATGGTGTACAAGTTACCGTTTTTGAAAGCCAACCTGAAATTGGTGGTTTACTTACCTTTGGTATTCCTGAGTTTAAACTCGAAAAAGAGGTGGTAAAAAACCGCCGTGCAATTTTCGAAAAAATGGGCATTACTTTTAAAACAGATACCACGGTTGGCAAGAACATTGCCTTCCAAACCTTACTCAACGACTACGATGCCGTCTTTATGGGCATGGGCACTTATGACTACATGACGGCGGGTATTGCTGGCGAAGATTTACCGGGCGTTTACCCTGCACTGGATTATTTAATATCCAATGTGAACCATTGCCACCATTATGAAAAAGATCCTGCCGACTACATCAGTATGCAGGGAAAGAAAGTCGTGGTTCTGGGTGGTGGTGATACCGCCATGGACTGTAACCGTACCGCTATTCGACAAGGTGCCGAATCAGTTATCTGTGCTTACCGCCGCGACGAAGCCAATATGCCCGGTTCCAAACGTGAAGTGGCAAATGCCAAAGAAGAAGGTGTACAATTTAGCTGGAACAGTCAGCCCGTTGAAATTGTAGGTAACGGTAAAGTTGAAGGCCTTAAAATAGTTAAGACCCAGCCTGGAGAACCCGATGAACGTGGCCGCCGCCGTCCTGAACCGATAGCAGGTTCGGAACAAATTATTCCTGCCGACCATGTTATTATTGCCTTTGGTTTTCGACCCAACCCACAACCGTGGTTTAAAGATTTTGCGATTGATATTGATGAACGAGGCAGAGTTAAAGCAGCTTATGAACAGCAATTTAAACATCAAACAACCAATCCAAAAATCTTTGCCGGTGGCGACATGGTGCGTGGCTCAGATCTGGTAGTAACAGCAGTATACGAAGGCCGACAAGCGGCTGAGGGTATCCTGGATTATCTTAATGTTTAAAGAAGATTAGACACAAAGGACACAAAGAAAAATATAATCAATCAGATTTTTTCAGTTAATTAAAATCTTTTCTTTGTGTCCTTTGTGGTTAAAAACTAAAATACAGTAACGGAAGAAAACCAGAAGAATACAATATGACAACTCTCAAAAATGATCGTTTTTTAAAAGCCCTGCTCGGTGAACCTGTTGATATGACACCGGTGTGGATGATGCGCCAGGCTGGCCGCTACCTTCCCGAATATCGTGCGACACGCGCTAAAGCCGGTGACTTTTTAAAGCTATGCAAAACTCCCGAACTGGCAACCGAAGTGACCATTCAACCGCTGGAGCGTTTTGATCTTGATGCGGCCATCTTATTTTCCGATATTTTAACCATTCCCGATGCAATGGGTTTAGGCCTTTATTTCGCAGAAGGTGAAGGCCCAAAATTTGAACGCCCCATTCAGAATGAAGCCGATATTAAAAATCTTATCGTCCCGACAATGGATGAAGATTTAGGCTATGTGATGGCTGCTGTGAGCATGATCCACCGTGAACTCAATGGCCGTGTTCCTTTAATCGGTTTTTCAGGCAGCCCATGGACTCTGGCCACCTATATGGTTGAAGGCAGCAGCAGTAAGGACTTTTCAAAAGTGAAAGGCATGTTGTACGAAAACCCAAAGGCCATGCACTTATTACTTGATAAAATTGCAGACTCGGTTATCGATTATTTGAATGCACAAATTGACCATGGTGCACAAGCCGTGATGATATTTGATACATGGGGTGGCGCACTCACAACTCGAGACTATAAAGAATTCTCGCTGCGCTATATGGAAAAAATTATTAGTGGCTTAAAACGTGTTAATGCTGGTCGGAAAGTACCGGTAATTATTTTTAGTAAAGGTGGTTGCCAGTGGCTTGAAGCACAAGCGGCATCGGGTGCCGATTGTGTTGGCCTTGACTGGACCATTGACATTGGCCTTGCTCGCAAACGTGTAGGTGACAAAGTTGCGCTACAGGGCAATATGGATCCGACCGTTTTATATGCTTCTCCTGAACGTATTCGCGAAGAAGTGGCCTTTATTCTTGATAGCTTTGGCAAAGGTAATGGCCATGTCTTCAATCTTGGACATGGTATCCACCAACATGTGAATCCGGATAATGCAAAAGTATTAATCGATGCCGTACATGAATTAAGCAAGCCATACCATATATAATAACCACAAAGAAGAGCCTGCCCCACGAAGTGCTTTAGGTACACGAAGGACACTAAGATAAGGATTTTTTATTTAATTTTAATAGCAACTGAGCTTTTAAAACTCATCGCTATTTTTAACAAAAATATATCTTAATTTTCCTTTGTGGTAAAAAAAATAGGGCATCACAATGAAATACACCGGCCACTTACAAAAAATGATCACCGAACATACATCCCCTGTTCGTTATCAAATCCCTATGGATGATCAACTAATCCCTATTTCTGATCTTATCGGCAAAAAGATTACCTTCAAACACCTTGGCGATATTCATTGCATTGCTTGCGGTAGAAAAACAAACAAAAGTTTTAGTCAGGGCTATTGCTTCCCCTGCATGCGATCTCTCGCCGAATGTGATTCATGCATGATCAGTCCGGAAAAATGCCATTATGCCGAAGGTACTTGCCGCGATGAGGCATGGGGGCAGGAACATTGCTTTATCGACCATTATGTTTATCTTGCTAACTCATCAGGTTTGAAAGTGGGGATAACCCGCGATACCAATATCCCCTTCCGCTGGATGGATCAGGGTGCCACGGCTGCATTACCAATTTACAAAACAAAAAACCGCTTACTTTGTGGCCTGGTTGAAACCTGTTTTAAAAAACAGATCAATGATAAAACCTCATGGCAACGTATGCTAAAGGGCAAGCCTGATGACATTGATCTTCTGCAGCAACGTGACGCGCTTTTTACAACCTTTAAAAAAGATATTGCAGCGATCAAAAAAGAATATGGCAATGATTGCATTACCGAACTAACCGACCAGCAACCTCTGGAATTCAATTTTCCGGTCGAAAACTATCCAGAAAAAGTAAAATCACTCAACTTTGATAAAACCCCTGAAATAACAGGTGAATTAATGGGCATTAAAGCACAGTATCTAATCCTTGATAGCGGTGTACTAAATATTCGCAAATTTGCCGGTTATCTTGTTGAGTTTACTATAGATTAATGCCATTCTGCTATTCTGAAGCGGTTAAAAATTCACCGCAAAACCTCGAGACACCTTGTAACTTATTGATTGTAAACTATTATTAATAAGGGTTGTCTCACTAAATACCACCAAATAGTTCACACAGAGCAGAATTTATTAATCAAGTTTAAAAACTATGAGTTGTGCTAAATGCAAATTTTCTCGCTGAAAAGCTTTCGAACCCGCTACCTGCTCGTCGCCGTTAGTACCATTGTTTCAACTTTTATATTTATCAGCTTTGTGGAGCACTATATTAGTGCCTCCAGTAAGGCTGGCCTCAATAACATCGAACAACGCCTTAACGTCGCACAGCTCAATACACACTTACATGCGCATACCCAGACCTCAGTGCGACTACTCAACCTTTACTTATTCAGCCCAACACGAAATTATCGCACCGAGTTTTTTAAGCAACTTGAAGCATCACAGAAAGTGGCTGACTCTATACAGAAAAACTCATGGATACACACGCAACACCTTGAGCATGAAATTGGAAAATTAAAAAATTTACTAAAACAACTACAGAACAGATCAAATAAACTGATGAAAGTGCGTCTTGATGGAGAGCAGATGTATCCGGCAATGCGCCTTGCCAATGGCTCAATGCTTAATTCTAACAACTCCATTATTAGTTTGCTCAATGCAGCATTGTTTGAACTCGAGAGCGAAAACAAAACTGCTACTAAACTCTACACCGACATTATGGACTTGCGTGACAAATGGCGACTTACCGTTAATGCTTATCGCCTATACCTTGTTAATCGCCTTAGTTCATTATCTGAATCCAGACTATCCGAGCAATCAACTGATGTTAGAGTCTTTCATACTGCCTTTAAAGAAAAGATTGCTACTCTGAATAAAATGGTCAATTTGAACAACACCGGAATTGAAACTGAACAGGCATTAACCGGAGTAGCACCCTATGCAAATAGTTGGTTAAATGATTTTAATGTAGCCGATAAAATTAATATGACTGATGCATGGCGAGGCGATGTTCCGATTATATTAAATGACATCTACCCACTATTCGACCAGGTCTATTTAATAATCAATACTATTGAGAAAAGAATAAATGCAACTTCTATATCAGATGTAAAAGAACAGTATCAGTCAAGTTATAATATTTCACTTACGCTTTGGGGAATTGAAATACTATTAATACTATTGATTACTGCTGGCTATTTTATTCTTGACCATTCATTACTTAAACCATTATCGAAACTATCATCAACTTTACGAAAAAATATCAATATGGATATTGATATTTTTCTGCCCGATTCTCAAACCAAGGAAATAGAAGACTTTGTAAAAGCCTACCAACATATGCAAAGTCAAATCCACTCACGGCAGGAAAAGCTTGAACACATTGCGATGCATGATGACCTCACAAATTTACCCAACCGCTCATTACTGATAGACAGAATGACACTTGCAATATCAAACTCACAACGATTTAAAAGTAACTTTGCAGTAATAATACTGGATCTGGACCGATTTAAAGAAGTCAATGATACCCTCGGTCACCAGGTTGGCGACAATATTCTTCAACAAGTTGCCCAACGCCTCTCTACACTACTCCGCGATACAGACACTGTCGCACGCCTTGGGGGTGATGAATTTGCCATCCTGCTAAGTAATGTTGATGAACAGACAATATCCGATATTGCAAATAAAATAGCAAATGCAATCGAAGAAGTTTATAACGTGCAGGAACATAATCTTTATTTAGGTGCAAGCCTTGGTATTTCTATTTATCCACAACATGGACTAACAACCGAAGTATTGTTAAAACATGCCGATGTTGCCATGTATATGGCCAAAAGGTCAGATATTGATTACGTCATCTATAAACCTGAAAACGATGAACACAACATTAAACAACTTTCTCTGTTATCTGATCTACGGCAAGCCATAGATCTGAAACAATTACGTCTTGTTTATCAACCTATTTATACAACATCAACAAATGATATTATTGGCTATGAAGCGCTTATTCGCTGGCAGCACCCCAGGTATGGTTTACTCATGCCTGATAACTTTATTCAGCTTGCAGAGCAAACCGGTCTCATAAAAAAAATTACGCTATGGGTTATAGACTCAGCTCTAAAAAGCTTTTCATCATGGCCAGTTAATCATAATGATGCCTATATATCAATTAATGTCACTGCATGGGACTTGCAGGATCAACTATTTTTTTCACATATAAAAAAATCACTCAAGACATTTAATGTAAAGCCCGAATCTCTTATGCTTGAGCTTTCCGAACGCTCTATGATGACAGACAGTACTCGTATCGAAATATCTTTAAATAATCTAAAAACATTAGGGATACGCATATCCATTGATGATTTTGGTACTGGCTTTTCTTCATTATCCATACTAAAACAACTCCCTGTTTCTATTCTTAAAATAGACAAGTCTTTTGTACAAAAAATGTCGACTATCAAGAATGATACTCTGATTGTTCATTCCATTATTGATCTTGCGCATAACCTGGAACTTAAAGTGATAGCCGAAGGTGTTGAAGATACTAAAAGCCGCAACCTGCTGAAGAAGTTTAACTGTGATTATTGCCAGGGGTATTTATTCAGTACACCACTGCATGAGGAGCAGCTCTTGTCTTTACTCGATGTTATTAATTCAACAGGGAATACTCGCTCACCATAAAGATTAAAAATACTAAAAATAATAACCTAGCTCTAGCTGTATATAATCATCCTTTAAATAAGCATGTAATATATCACTAGCTGGAATATTGGCATATTGCCGTGCTTCAACTGTTATTTTAAAATTATCACTTAAACGCTGACTGGCCTCAACAAAATAAAGTGTGCTATCAAATTCCATATCTTTAATCACACCAAACAAAGCTTCACTGCTCTGTTCATTATTTAAATTAAAACGCATCCCGAACATAATGTCATTCTGGAACGGGCTCGCTACTGTTATTCCACGATCATCATAGAGATATTCAATAACCAGACCAATATCGGTTGCCTCCCCTATCACAGAATAAAAAGTGTATTCCAGACCTGCCGTTAGTGCTGTAAAATTCGAAGCACCTGAACCACCAAGCCCGCTAAGGTGAATGAGCTCCAGTTTCCACAACCAGCTATCGAAAGTCGCCTGCACATCAAGACCAAGCTGTTCAATTAAATCATAATAAGGGTTAAAAACGGTTTCACCTGAAGAATCTGTCCCAACAACAAACCGGGGCGTTCTGCTGGTACCGTTAAAATAGCTTAAACCAATGTCCCATTCGCTAATACTGTGTGCCCAGCGAAATGCATAGTCAATGTGCTTTTCTTTATCGGCTGATTCATAAAAAGTTGTTGTTGTGTCAACATAAGGCTGGCTTCGTAAGCGCCCCTTTTTGCCAGCAAAAGTTCGTTCACGAAAATAGGGTAATATAAAAGCATCAAAGGTTCCAACATCGCTTATATAAGAAAGATTTACCATTGGTTGCCCGAGTTTGTCTTCCCCATCCGGATTTTCAACTGTGTCGGTCTGGTTGATGATGTCTACCAGATGCTGGGCTTCAGTCACGCCCCAAAAAACCTTACGTATACCTACTCGCCACTCCAGATTGTCCTGTACTTTTACCCAGGTCAGCTCACGTATATCTGCATGACTACGCTGATTATCATTCTGGTCCAGGCGTACAAAGGGAACAAAAGTAAAACTGTCATTGCCTGTTTCAGATTCATAATAAAATTCTGGCTGAAAAAAAAGCGAGCTACTGTTCCCCTTTTGATCTGAATAAGCCGCCGTTTCAGTAAATATACGTGATTCTATTCCCAGCTGCCCTGACCATTCAGCAGCATAGCTGAATTGCATATGGATCAGAAAGAGGAATAGTAAAAATTTAAGTCTGGTTAACATACCGAGTCTGGATATTATCTGGCACGCTTTAGTGCGTTACGGTTAAAATCTCTGTCTTTTAACCCCGTTCTGAATTTATACTCAAGAAACTCAAGACTGGTACTTTTGCCTGTAATATGGTTTTGCATATCCATACGGCCTGCACGCCAGTATTTATTCAGGTACTGCTTGTACTGACTATAAAGCAGTGTTTTTAACAGGCTGTTCTTGCGATCATAAAATTCCGTTTTAAGTGGCTGGTAGCGCTCTTTATCAATCCAGTTTATTAGCCGAGTATAACCCGATTTTTTATACTGTGGTGTTGCCTCTACAACAAAAGTATCACGTCCATTTACCTTTTCATCTCTCAAATATTTATACTTGTACTTTTCAACTTCCTGCGATGATATATCTTCATAGGAAAATTCACTCCCCAAAAAAGGACCTGATTTGTTCGATGATGAAATTCGCTTAACCCGTTTTAATGCCGGCAAAAATATCCATTGCTCATCAGGCCTGAGTGCATGTGTAAAACTTAAGAAAGCTGTACCTTTAATGTCTTTTGGTGAATCAAACACAATTAAAGTTTTATCCCCATTACCTTTTACTTCCAGTGTTTTATTTCTGTTCTCACGTCTGGACTCCTGACCAAAACGATTTTTTAGCGTCATCACTAATTTTGCACGCTGATCACCCCAACCGGTATCACGCTTATCTGCTTCAACTGCAATTGCCAGGCCCTTTTCTTCAGCAGTTTCTGCCAGAACATTAAAACTAATACTACTAAAACCTGTGACAAATAAACCCAGAATAATTAAGTAGGTTTTCATTTTCCTTTTCCCTCAAATTTAATTAATAATGCTGGCAAAAACAGAAGATCAGCCGCCAGTGCAAAAACAATAACAATCGCTGTCAGTAATCCCATACCAGCATTTAATTCAAAACTTGACTGTGCGATAACCGAGAAACCAGCAACCAGTATAATAGATGTTGTTACCAAAGCCCGGCCAACATGGGTAAAGGCATAACGCACAGCGTCTTCAGCACTAAAGCCTTTTTCACGCCGGGCGCGCAAGTATTTACTTAAAAAGTGGACTGTATCATCAACAACAATACCCAGAGTCATCCCCGTTACGATGGACAAGGCAAGCCCTACTTCACCCACCATAATGCCCCATAGACCAAAGCCCATTGCAGCAGGCACCAGATTTGGCAACAAACTGATAAAACCAATTTTAAATGAGCGCAAGGCAAAAACCAGTATCATCGAAATCAGGAACAAGGCAACTGTTGTGCCGCTGAGCATACTCACAATGTTGCGCTTACCAATATGTGCAAACATCACCGTTGGTCCACTGCCATCTGAGTTATTAATATACTTCGTGTTGGCCTGCAACCATTGTTGCGCCCTGTTTTCTAAAGCAATAATTTCGTTGCTTGAAATTGTTTTAAGAGTAACCGTCATACGTGTCGCTGATTTATCCACATTAATCTGATTATTAAGATCCAGGCCATATGGCAATGACATTTCATATAGCAGTAAGTATTGCGCAGACAGCTCCCTGCTTTGTGGTATTCGATACCAGTCCGGGTTATCTCCATGCATATTTTTATTCAGCCGTTTCATAATATCGGTAAAAACATTGACATGTATGGTTTCCGGTTGCTGGCGGTACCAGTCAGAGAAGGCGGCCAGTTCTTTTTGATACTCCGGATTACTCACACCACCAGGCTCACCTGAATCCAGTGAATAATCTATAATATATAAACCGGTTAAATTCTTTATCATATAATCCGAGTTGGCACGGAAAGTTACCGACTCGTCAAAATATTCAACAAACACATCATTTAATTCATTTCTGGGTAAAAATGAAATGAGAACAATAATAACTGCCCCCATACCAAACATAAGCTTTTTACTATTACGTACAACAAAATCACCAAAACGTTCCATCATACGATCTTTATCTGTATCAACCTGCTTTACTTTAACTGGCAATAATGAAATAACCGCAGGCAGGAAAGTAACACTGAGGATAAAGGATGCAACTACACCAAAGGCGACAAAATTACCGAGGTGCTGGAAAGGAGGTGCATCGGAAAAGTTCATTGACAGGAAACCAATTGCAGTCGTCACACTGGCTAAAAATACTGGCTGTAAGTTAACACGTAAACTTTCAACGATGGCCTCATGCTTCCCCTTACCAATACGCATGTCATGCAAAAACGTGACCAGTATATGCACACAGTTTGCAATTGCAACCGTTAGTATAATTGTTGGTGCTGACATTGATGGCGGTGTCAATGGAAAGCCAACATATCCCCCTAGACCCATGGCAGCCATGATTGAAAATAGAATAATCAGGAACGTGGATGCCGTGCCGGGCAATAACCGCATAAATAGCAGGTACCATGCAAAAGGTAACGCTATGACAAGAAAGCTAACCGGTTTGGATATTGCCTCCGGTACAATCATAATTCCTTTTGTAAAATAACTGGCAACAATAAAAATAGTTGCGGCTAATGCACCAAATAAAACCAGCAGGCTGTACCATGGTTTAGATAAATCTCTTATCAGAACGCCAAGAATAATAATCATTAGAATAAAGCTGGGAAGCACAAGTTGCTGCATATCCTGCTGCGATGCTTCAGAGAAAGCATTATTCATCAAGACCATACCATTTAAGCGTATTTCAATATTCGGGTAGCGTTGATTAAAGTCTTTTGCAATTGCGCGTGCTTTTGCCACAACCATGGGAACTTCTTTGGTCTCGTCTTTTCCCGGTAGCTGTATCGTTGCGTTAACCCCCGTAACCGCCGCTGTTTTTGATATCAGCCTGTTTTTTAAAATAGGGTCGTTCAGAGCAATTTTTTTTATTTTTTTTATTTCCTGGGGTGACAGTCTTTCAGCATCTTCCACCAGATCCTGAACAACGAGGTCATCCCCCTCAGCCGAGGTATACTGAAAGTTTGTGATTGAGTCGACTCGAATGGAGAAAGGTAGTTGCCATGCCTGCTCTGTTAATTCTTCAACAACAGCCAATGTTTCATTAGTAAAAACCTCACCATTTTTCGGCGTGACAATAAAAATGACATTGTCATTTTTGGTATACATTCGCTCTAAAGCGTCAAATGCTTTTAGCTGCGGGTTCTCTTCACTAAAAAATACCCGGTAATTATTGGTAAAACTTAAAAATTGGCCGCCACTTGCTGCCATCAATACAACAAAAACACAGGCAATAATAACCAGCCAACGATAGCGCAAAATCCATTTTCCATAATTTTCTTCAAAATTTTTCATTTGTATCTCCATTTAATCGTTAAGCTAGCGTTTTTTTAAGCCCATTAATAACAGCTCAACCAGATCACTGGCCATTTTTTCAAACTGCTCTTTTGTGAACAGCGGTAAAAAAATGGGGATTTCAAACAGGGTTAAACTGCTGTATATCGCTCTTGCTGTTTTGGCAACATCATTCACATTGAATTCACCCGACGCGTTACCCTGCTCTATAATCCTGGCTATCAGCTCGCACTGGCTGTCCAGCTTTGATAACACAATCTCTTTATGCTCTCGTGTAACAATGGCAATCAATTCGTTAACTTTGGGTTCATTTTCAGACTCAAAAGTGTAACGAATATCTTCCAGCACAAAGGCGAGTAGCTTCTCAGCTGCAGTCAGCTCCGGCTGTGCAACAATTCCACCCAGGCACTCACCCCGTTTACCCAGGCAACGCTCGGCACAGGCAGCAGCAATATCCTGCTTACTTTTAAAAAAACGATACAGATTTGCTGCTGACATCCCTAAATCATCGGCAATCTCCGCCATGGTTGTTTTGTTATAACCAATATCAAGAAAACGGCGCTCGGCCGTCTCAATAATTTCAATACGTTTAAGCTCTGATTTTTTCATTTGTGTGTCTTCACTGTTGGTATTCGGTATTTTTAGCAGTTATTTTGTGAATATTCAATAAAATATTCATTATTTACAAAAAATACTTGAATATAAGAAATTACTAATATAGTATGCCTCGAGTATTTTAGTTATGTTTCAGGAAAACACATGCAAACACTTGTACAGGAAATTCAACCTACCGAGCTAGATCCACATAACGATGACTTCCAAATTGTTGATGTGCGTGAAATACCTGAGATAGCAGCCGGTAAAATTGAAAATGCCTATCCTATGCCATTGGCGAGCATTCCGATGCGCCTGTCAGAATTCAGAAGTGATAAAAAGATTATTATGGTTTGTCGCAGCGGTGCCCGCTCAGCACAGGCATGCATGTTTCTGCAACAGAAGGGGTTTGATAATGTGTATAACCTGCGTGGCGGTATGATTGGCTGGCTGCGTGCAGAAAAACCCTTAACGGCAGGTTAAGAGTTAGCCGTTAATATTCCAGTTACCAACCACCATTAAGATGCCGGTTAATTTCCTGTAAACCATCAAAACTTGCAAGCATAACTTCAACTGGTGCACAGTCATTAAAATTATAACTGGGTGTTGTTACCCATAAATTAGCCAGCGTACTGTTCCCCGGAAATGCCAGTTTCAAGCCTTTGCTAATGGATAAAATTTCAAAAGCACGCCGCATAAACTCATCCTCGTCAGGAAAAGCTTTACCATTTTTTATTTTTGTCAGCTCACGTGTTTTAGTATCCGCAGAAAGGCCAACTAATATCACCTGCAACTCCAAGTCAATTTTCCAGTCATTTAAAATCTGGAAAACACTGTGAATTAAATCCTTCCGTTCTTCTGGATCATCATAAATTGACATTGTAATTGCTACTTCTCTCTTTATTTGTTTTTACCTGTGTCATGTACACTTTTGTAGTTCCATATATCTACTGCTTTTCCCTGCTCTCTAAAGTGTTCTGCTCGCGCGGCCAAATAACGCTGAAAACTGGGTTGTTTTTTATAATCACCGTCCAGCACATACGCAAACATACCCTGAGTATGAAATACCTTGAAAAAAGCTTCTGAACGAATAATTTCTTTTCCTTTGGCATTAAAAATAACAAGAGTGGGTGCATATTTTACATCCAGTGACTTTGCCCATAATTTTGCTGTAGTGCGGCTACCATCAGGAATAGTGAGTGTTTTATTTGACCACATATCCAGTTGTGCAACATCAAACTGTTTAATAATATTTCGGGTATAGCTATCTGTTAACACTTTTTTATGTAAAACATCACAATCAGGGCAATGTTTCTGTTCAAAAAAAACAGCAAAGGGCTTGCTTCTTCCTTTGCCTTTAACAGCCAGATTAACAGGTTCCAGCATAAAGAAATCTTCTTTATTTAAACCACCTGATTTTCCAGGTGGCAGATTTGCTTTAACATAAGCACGATAGGGCATCTTTGTTTCCTGATGCTCACTCACATAATCCAGTGCAACATTAAAACGTCGGGGTGGAATATAACCATTCAAACGAAGTATTATTTTACTCTGTTCATTAAAAAATAAAACTGTGGGGGTAAACTGTACTTTTAATTTTTCAGAAATCGTTTTTTCCGTGTAAATTTTACCATCGGTAAAGGTCACTTCGCGATCGCCCCACATATTAAGTGCAATGGAATCGAAATTTTTTCTTACTTTTTTCTCAATCTTTTTTTGTGACAAGTTACGCTCAACCAGTGCATTACAATAAGGGCAACCCGGCTGGGTAAAAATAATCATTAAGCGCTTACCCGCTTTTGCTGCATCTTTAACGTCTTCATTAAAATCCAGAAAACCTTCTTTAAACCATGCAGGGTATTCTGTGTGCATTGCACCCCGATACTCGCCCAGTTTTTCTTCGGCAACAACATTAAATGCAGCTATAAATATAACCAGAAAGATTATTTTTTTTAGTTGTATTTTTCTCATTGTTCTCCCCCTCAAATGAGCAATTTATAATACTACGTTAGTCTGTCAAAAAACATTTTTGTTGCACTTGAACCAAAATATTTGTCAAATTTAACTCTATTGCCAGCCGTGTTTATTTCCGGAATAATGCAATGATGATAAACAAACCCTTTTCCGAATCCTGTGAGCAAAACAAACAACCCATACTTTCCGTCATAAAACAGTGGTTTACCAAACCCGGTGCAACTATTTTTGAAATAGGCAGTGGCACAGGACAACACGCCATTTATCTCCCTAAATTTTTAAGTGAATTATTCTGGCAACCCAGTGATACTGCCGAAAATATACCGGGTATAGAGGCATGGTGTGCTGAGACACAACTTTGCAATGTATATTCCCCTTATATCCTTGACGTTAAACAGGCGTCATGGCCTATTGAGTCCAGTGACTATGTTTTTTCTGCAAATACAGTGCATATTATGGGGTGGAGTGAAGTTGAAGCCATGTTTAACGGGATCAGAAAAATACTCAAACCTGATGGTATTTTTTGTTTGTATGGGCCGTTTAACTATAATAACCAATACACTAGCCCGAGTAACGCACAGTTTGATCAATGGTTAAAGTCCCGTGATTCGAAAAGCGCCATTCGGGACTTTGAAGCACTGTGTGAACTGGGGCAGTGCCCGTCAAAATATACGCCACTTAAACTTGTTCAGGATTATAAAATGCCAGCGAACAATCGAATTCTTGTTTTTCAAAGCATTGAGCCTGAATAAATCAGGCTATAATTAAACTATGTCTCGATCACAATCAAAAAAATCACCAGAAGATTTTCAACTGGATCCTTTTTATAAGAAATTTAAAGGCAGCTTTACCAGTTGCATGCGCTGGGATGATCTGACTATTTTGTGGCATATACTAAAGCAGCGAGCCAATCTGAACTGGTATCTTTATGCTATTGGCGAGCCGCTACCGGACTCACCCGCCAGCGAAAATGAACTGCTACTTTTTATAGCTGAAATTGACAAGCTACTGCGTAGCGAACACGAAGAAGATTATTGTGGCATTGTTTATGCTGACGATAAAAAAGCCCCAACCTTTATAAAAATATATGACCCGAATAATCTGGGAGTAAGCTGCGGCTTTAGCAACGACCCACCATTACCCGGCTGGGTTCTATCCATCATTCCACCAAAACCGTTAGAAGATAAAAGTGTATTGACCCAACAACGTAAACGCTGGTGGCAGCGGCTCTGGAGTTAAAAATAGCCTCTTATTTAAACACTTTTGTCCGATACTTTATTTTAATCTTTAATGAATGCTGTTTTATTCCAGCAGTATTCTCAAAACTAGTCTGCATTATTTTTGTTTTTATATTTCGTTTGCTAAAAACACCAATGGCATTTTCATACTGGTCTAATGTCAAGCGAAAAATGGACTTAAACTGATTTGTAAGTTTCTTATAAACAAGTAACGCATTATTTCTGAATTCATTGCCGCAACCAAAATTAACGACCAGCAAACCATCGGGGTCAAGGGCAGTTAACAAAACACTTGCCCACTGTTTATTAAGCTTGATAACTCGCTCTGCCTCACCATCGTGATGGCCAAACAAGTCGTCAATAATCAAATCAAACTTATCACCCTTGTAATTTTCCAGCCACTGAATTGCATTATCCTCTATTAGTTGAATTGAAGGGTCTTTTAACCCAAAATATTTCTTTGCCACAAATAAATGCACCGGGTTTAATTCAATGCCAGTAATATTTTCTGGACTAAGATAACGCTGAAGTTGCCTTATTACTGTGCCACCGCCGACTCCCAGCACAAGAACACGTTGGATTTTGCCGCAAGGATAAGCAAAGGCGGGCAAGGCCAGCAAATCCCAAACACCACCTTGCAATATCTTGTTTGAATTATACTGGCTATGAAAAACATTATTGGTATACAGGCGTTTTGTTGCGCCTGCTGTTCTTACTTCGTAGAGACAATCGTTGACTTTTTTTGACCATTTAATTGCCATGTGTTTTTCACGGATAGCGAGAAGTTAGAGCGCAAGGCGCAACGCTAACAAAAAAAGGCGTTGTGCACATGGATGTGCTTAGTTCGCAAAGTCCATGGACGGGCGAGAGCGACTAACAACAACATAGTAAATGAGTATTTCCTGGTGCCCTATGGGTATGAGTTGAATTTATAACACCGCTATCGAATCTCTCGCTATTAGTGATGATGGCCATCGGGCCCATGTACATGCCCATGTGAAATTTCTTCTTCACTGGCATCACGAATATCAATAATCGATACATCAAAATTCAGGTTTACTCCCGCTAATGGGTGATTACCATCAATGGTGATGTCATCACCTTCAATGGCTGCAACGGTAATCATAACCGGCTGGCCATCGGGGCCTTCTGCATGAAATTGTGAACCCACTTCAAGCCCCTCGTCCGACTCAAACATTTCTTTACCAACAACCTGTACCATTTCATCATTGCGCTCACCATAGCCATCAGCCGGTAGTACTTTTACATTTAATGTATCGCCAACCGTCTTCCCTGTTAGCGCATTTTCTAAGCCGGCAATAATATTATCTGCACCATGCAAATAAGCAAAACTGCCATCATTTGACTGATCTAAAACTTCACCATCATCCGTAGTGAGCGTGTAATTCATTACTACTATTTTTTTGTCTTCAATTCGCATGTTCTGTCCTAATTATTCAAATAACTGTCTAAACCTTGCTGGAATGCCCAGTTTATCACGAAATGGCAACTTTCTTGCATAGAATAAGGAGGTTTTATTCACTAATCTTATATTTATGACAGGAAAAATAATATTGATTGAAGATGAACAGACTCAAGCCACACTGCTATAGCCAACGAATGCTAAACCCGTTTCGTGGTGTAATGAATGTCATCGACACAGGTGATGCAGATGCTGTTTCAACTGATGGTAAAATCTGGACACTATATCTGCGTGATAGCAATTTACAAAATATTGCCAACGATGGTGATATGAATATCGAAGTACCCGATATCCGCTTTGGTATCTGGTCAGCAGAGAGTGGACTCAAGCGTTGCCCTCTGCTAAACACCATGGATTATGACGCAATCCAGACAGCCGGATTAGCACTGCTTGACGCAGTCAAACACCATGCTAAACATGTACCATTTAAGCTGGCCGATCATTATGAGCTTTGGTTGCTTGATAAGCATATGGACCTGCCCTTAGCCCTGCTACGTAGCGAGTGTTTTAAATCTGAACTCAGCGAGCCTGAATATACTCCGTGGACATCAGGCATGCTTTGTCGTGAAAGTTTTCAGTCGCAATATTTAATTAGAAATAACCCGGATAATAATTCAAATAACCACGCCCAATGGTTAACGGAACAAATCAATATCGCAGCAGGGAACCAGCCCCAAGTGCAATGGTTCTTACGTGATAAATACCGCAATGGTCTTGGGCTAAAATGTTCATGTGCAAATAAGCAGCTTGAAGGCCGAACCCTTCCTAAACAATTTTTTCCAAAACTTTTAATTAATCGCCGCTGGGTTAGCCAGCCCGTTAACACCGTGGTAAAAGATTACCTTAGTTGGCATTCACCATGGTTGCTTTTGTTACAACATTTTGGTGACACAACACGTGCCTTACTGGAAACACTGGCATGCAAGCAGCAAGCCTTAACGGTTGACGCACAGCAGCAACTCTATCCTAAAATTATAAATTCAAATATTATAAAAGCAGCCCGCGTAGAAGCAACCATGCGCAAAGCAAACGGCGAAGTTTCATCACATCAACGTAATATTGATATGGCCTATCTAGCCGCAGATTATTTTTAACTGTTATTTTGACTACCGGCTAAACGCATAGAAAACAATCCGGCCAGTAAAATAAAAATAGCCGAAATGAGCAAACACCCTTGTAGCCCCTGTGTTTGATAAACCCAGCCGGAGAGTACCGTTCCGGTCAGTCTGCCGGCCGCATTGGCCATATAATAAAATCCAACATTCAGGGCAACCTTGTCTTTATCTGACCAGGCAACAATTAAATAAGAATGTATCGCAGAATTAATTGCAAATACAACGCCAAACGCGACCAGGCCACTGATCAAAACAAGCTCAGCCTGAAAACCTGCCGCTAGTGCAACCACTATTGCTATCGGGAAAGTAGCCAGTATAAAAGTCCAATACATGGCGGTATTAGCATCCGGCCCTTTGCCATGATGGCTTTTTCGTAATAGTTTAGGTGCGCCCGCCTGCACCAGACCATAGCCGATTACCCATAGCGCCAGAAAACTACCTACGTTTATAAATGACCAGCCCATAACAGAATACAAATACACAGGTAGCGCAACAACAAACCAGACATCACGTGCACCGAACAGGAAAAACCGTGCAACAGACAGACGATTAATAGCCGCTGTCTTTGAAAATATTTGGGTGAATTTTTGTTTTGTTTTTGACTTACCAAGACCGGATGGCATCATAAAAAAACAGGCTACCAGCACAACAAATAAGCTACCCGCTAAAACAGTGAGTGCACCTCTAAACTCGAATAACTCTAATAATAAGGCACCGATAAAAAAACCAGCCCCTTTCAGTGCATTTTTTGAACCGGTTAAAATCGCAACCCAGCGAAATAAAACCATTTCTTTATTAATGCGACTATCCGGCACTAAACTTTTTATACTGGCCTTGGCCGACATTTTATTAAGGTCTTTAGCAATGCCCGATAGTGCTTGCGCCGCCATCACATATATAACCGACAACCATGCTTCAGGCACCATTAACATTGCCAGGGCAACCACCTGCATTGCCATTCCAATATGCATTGTCAGATTAAGGCCAATACGCGAACCTAACCAGCCACCAACCAGATTAGTGACAATGCCAAAAAATTCATAGAATAAAAACAACATGGCGACTTCAAAAGGGGAATAGCCAAGCAGGTGAAAATATAAAACTACCAGCATACGCAGAGCACCGTCGGTAATGGTAAAGGCCCAATAGCCGCCGGTAATGATTAAATAATTTTTCAGATTGGTGTTCATGTTAACCGGGAGTAACAACTACATATCTTCAGTAATATAAGCTGCTAGCTCCATCATCCGATTCACATAACCCCATTCATTATCATACCAGGCGTATATTTTTACCTGCGTACTATTCACAACCATCGTTGACAAGGCATCGATAATGCTGGAACGTGGATCATTAACATAGTCCACTGACACGAGCGGGCGCTCTTCGTAGCCCAAAATACCTTTTAATTCATTTTCTGATGCATGCTTAAACAATGCATTTATTTCTTCGACACTGGTTTCTCGCTTAGCTTCAAAAACAAAGTCGGTTAATGATGCATTAAGTAATGGCACACGTACCGCATGACCATTTAACCTTCCCTTTAGCTCTGGAAATATCTTTGTAATCGCCTTTGCAGAACCGGTTGAGGTAGGAATAAGTGATTGCCCACAAGCACGTGCGCGGCGTAAATCTTTATGGCCTTTATCAACAATAGTTTGGGTATTGGTAATATCATGGATAGTTGTCATACAGCCATGTTTAATACCAACGCTATCTTTCATTACTTTTATAAACGGCGCCAGACAGTTTGTTGTGCACGAAGCAGCAGTAACAATACTGTGCTGCTGCGCATTGTATTCATGTTGATTAATGCCATACACGATATTGATGGCTGGCGATGGTACCGGTGCCGAAACCAGTACTTTTTTTATCCCTTGTTCAAAATAGCACTGCAATGCCGCTTCGGTTTTAAACTGGCCGGTACATTCAATAACCATATCGATATTCATTGCAGCCCAGTCAATAGCTGCGGGATTCTTTTCAGAACTATAGCTCACACATTTACCATCGATGATAATCGCATTAGTAGCCGTTACAATATTTCGATTCCAGCGGCCATGCACAGAATCAAATTCCAGCAGATGCCCCATGGCAAGATTGTCACCGGCTATTTCATTGATATGCACTATTTCATAAGCCGGATTATCCCAGCCTGCCCGAAAACCAAGCCGCCCCATGCGACCAAAGCCATTAATGGCAACGCGTATTGTCATATTATTACCCTGAACTAATTTGAAATTATTCGAATAAAACCATTAGGCACAGCAAGCTGCATCAGGACGATTTGGCATCTCCGCCAGCGCTTGCATATCATTGATAAAGGGTTGCTGTTGTTTGTTTGCCCCAACTGCCAGCACTAACACTTCGCTCGCCCAGGTGGCCAGTTCAGGGTGGATCCGGTAGTACATCCATTGCCCTGCACGTCGGGTTTCAACCAAACCATCGGCACGCAGCAAGGCCAAATGCCGTGAAATCATCGGCTGCGACAAATCCAGCGCATGAATTAACTCACAAACACAAAGCTCACCCTGTGATTGCAACAAAGTAAGTACTCGCAAACGTATTTCGTTAGCGAGCGCAGAGAAAAAGGTGGTGCTATCAATATTCATCTGTTAAATATACGATATATCATATATACGATCAAGCATATATTTAAATACATCAGGAACTATTACCTAAAATACCCGTCTGTACTTAACAACAGAGTATTAAACAGGAACTTGTTATGACGAAACCACTTACCATCGGCCAGCTTGCCCGCCGGGCCGGTGTTAATATCGAAACCATCCGTTATTACCAACGGCTGGGAATTATTAGTGAACCCTACAAACCGGAACAGGGCTACCGCATTTACCCAGCTGAAAGTGTTGAACGCATTTTGTTTATACGGCGCGCAAAGCAACTGGGCTTTAGCTTAAAAGAAATTGCGGAATTACTGGAGCTCGGTGACGGCCATTGTGATGACGTGCGACTGCGTGCAGAAGATAAGCAAGTTCAAATCGCCAGACAAATTCAGGACTTGCAAAACCTGTATCAAACACTGGATAAGCTGATTAAAACCTGCCAGCAAAAGGAAAGTAATACAGCCTGCCCTATTGTTGAGTCGCTGAATGGCTTACGTTCCTGAATGACAGGCAGGGGTGATGATAAAAACAGGCGTTATAAAGGGCAACAGTAAAGCAGCCTTTTATTGAACTTGTTGTGCCTGCTTAATCTGCATATCATGCTCATGCAACCAACTGATAAAGTCACTTACTGATAATGGCTTTGCAAAATAGTAACCCTGGAAAACTTCGCAGCCCAGCTCAATAAGAATTTTACGTTGCATTTCAGTTTCAACACCTTCAGCAATAATATCCAGATTCATGTGCTGCCCCATATCAATAATAGTTTCAACCAGTGGGTGATCATTTGTTTCTGTTAGCTCGCTGATAAAGGCACGATCTATTTTGAGAATTTGCATTGGCATATCTTTTAAATAAGCCAGAGATGAATAACCGGTACCAAAATCATCCAGTGCAACCTGAATACCAGCTGCATGCAGTTTTGATAACTTATCACGCGTATCACCGACATCTTTAAGCAGTGCCGTTTCAGTGAGTTCCAGTACAATTTGCTCGGGTCGTAATCGGTAATCTGCCAGGGCATTAATGACACTCACAACAAAGCCCGGTGCCGCAAATTGCCATGCACTGACATTCACAGAAATATGCCCCGCAAAAGGAATGTTACTGTCTATCCAGTCCTTATACTGGCGACAGGCTTCATGAAAAACCCAGTGCCCAATTGCATGTATTAAACCGGTTTCTTCGGCAATAGGAATAAAACGATCCGGCGGCACCTGCCCCAGTTTTGGATGCCTCCAGCGCAATAAGGCTTCGGCACCGATCAGTTCACCATTAATATTTAATTGTGGTTGATAATGTAATGTTAACTCGTCTTTTTCAATAGCATGGCGCAGACCTCTTTCTATTTGTAAACGGTCATCTGCATGTTTCTGCATTGCAGGCTGGTAAAATTGTATAATACCTCGGCCTTTGTTTTTTGCCTGGTATAAGGCCATATCTGCACGCCGCATAATATCCACTTCAGTTTCCCCTTGCTCTGGAAATAGAACAATACCCACACTGGCTCCAATATTTAATATACGATTGCCCAGATGCAGTGGCTCACTAAGTGCAGCAACAATTTTCTCAGCAATGTAGCCGGCAAGATCTCCAAGTGACTCCTGTTGTTCCCGACTTATAATCACTATAAACTCATCACCACCAATTCTTGCAACAAAGTCCTGTTCACCTACCGTTTTCCGCAAACGATCGGCCACCAGTTTTAAAACTTGATCACCCACATCATGACTTAAAGCATCATTAATTGTTTTAAAGTGATCCAGATCGATTAATAACATCGCTCCGGCCAGTGGTTTTTCTTTTAACTGTTCAAGCAGGGTAATAATATATTCATGCAGTGCAGCACGATTTGAAAGGTTGGTTAAATAATCATTAAATGCCAGGCTGCGAATATGCTCCTCGGCTTTAATACGTTCAAGCTCTGCTCCTGCACGTGCCGCAAAGATTTCCAATACTGAAGTTAATCTGGCAACATCATTCATCGGTTTAATATCCATTACTACTATTAAACCAATAGCAACATTATTGGCATCGAACAAGGGTGAACCGATATAACTGACCAGCCCCATATCCTTTAGCATACTGTCTTTCGGGAACAAGTCCTGCACCTTGTCAGGATAAGAGCAGGTTCGCTGACCCACTACATTCTCACATGGTGTGTTATCCAGAAGATAACTGAAGTTATCAATAATGTTACCGTCGGCAGACAGGGCAATCACATTAACCTGCCTTTTGTTGCTCTTATCCAGCACACCAACAAATGCATACTTTGCTTCAAACAATGTGCTAAGTTGAACGACCAACTGTTGAAAAATATGGTCACCCGACTGCCCGGATACCCCTCTTGCAATACTATGTAGTGCTTCATCTGCACGACGACGTGCCGTAATATCGCGAACAATTCCCTGTATACAAGTCTTTCCGTCCAGCTCAATACGGTTAAGCGTTACTTCGGCATCAAATGCTGTACCATCCTGTAATTCATGCCTCCACTCAAAAAACTGTGGTTCACCCTCTAGCGCGGCGGTGAGTTTTTCTTTTGCATGTTCCAGTGAACTGCGGCCATCATACTGGCTAGCGGCTGAAAAAGTAGCCAGTGAATTACCAACCAGTTTTTCTCGTGTACTTCGGAATATAGCCAGTGCCTTTGGATTACAATCAATAATTTTATCTTCATGAATAATAAAAATCGCATCACTTGCAGCTTCAAACAGGGTACGAAACTTTGACTCACTCTGGGTAAGCTTATCTTTTGTTTTGGTCTTATCCGTTATATCAGTAGATATACCACAAACTGCATATGCTTTATTGTGATTATCAAACAACGGAAACTTAATAGTATGATAGGTGCGTTGAACTTCATCTGAATGTTTTACCTGCTCATCAAATTCAACTATCTTGGCCTGCGCTAATACCTGTAGATCATTTTCTCTGGAAATAGCCGCTGTTTCACTATCAAACATATTGTAATCAGTATTGCCAAGCATCTCGATATTTTTTGTATTAAACAAGATTTCATATTCACGATTAACCATTAAATACTTGCCGTGGATATCTTTCATATAAACAACAGCGGGTACATGATCAAGAATCGACGAGATACGTTGTATGCGCTGTCGAAATTCCTGGTGCAGAGCAATCGCTACAACCAGAACCAGAGAAGGGAAACCAAATTGCGCCAAAGGAATAAAATCCAGTGTTCCCATGCGCACTAGCAATGTTTGACCAATAAAGATGCTGCACACCAACATACCTAAAAATAACATCAGGCCCTGATGATGTCGGCCACCACGATATTGACAAATTGAGGCGTAAAAAGAATAGCCCAACTGCAATATCAAACTCGACCATAACAATAAGCCATAAAAATTCATTTTGTTAACGGCATGCGTTACGATTTGTTCACCCCAGGGCAGGGTTAAGGTTGTTATTTCAGGCAGCACATTAAAAAACTCACCATAAGGTAACAAAATATTAGGGATGAGTTGAACAAACGAATATAAGCTTAATATCCACACCAGAGCTCGCGAACCAATACCCGTGTAGCTATAAACAAACCAGCTCCAGAATGTAAAGGTGAGCAGTGCAAAATTTGCACGCCATCGATAGGCTTCCACATAATCCTGCTGGCTCGCTGCCTGATAGGCAAAAAGTTCAGCAATCATAAAACCAACAATAAAGAAGCACATCAAACTAAAAAACAAATGAAGATTTTTGCGCGCCTGATGCTGCCGGGTATGAAAATGGTGCAGTAAAAAATGGATTCCTGCATACAGGCTAACACCTATCAGTGCCGCAATAAGCCAACTTAATATAGGCATGCCGGACTACTATCTCCATTATCCATCGGGTTATTTAAGATTAGCAGTCTTTTCACTAATTTTAAAAGAAAATCATGGATTTATGTAGACAGAAATTAGAATAATTTAAACTGGGGATGTCCATTTCTCCAGGTTTGGCCTCCACTTTATAACCCGGACTTTTGCAGACAAGCCTGGTATTAGATGATATATTCCTCTCGCTCAGGAATACCCTGTCCTGCAGCAACATAAAAGTGCTTAAATTAAATAAGCTACTGTTTTTTAAGGAACTTAAATCCTGAAAGTTGCTCTCAAAGATTTGCAGAACTTTTGGTACCAGCTATGGAATGATGCTTTGACTAAACCCGCTACCAAGGCCTGCTTGACTCTGTACATAGGTACAGTTTGTAAACTAATCTGCAACAACGCAAATGGAGAGTTAAAAAATGGCTAAGTCGCCCCACACACAAAATAGCAGCAGCATTGTCGCGGCTTCACTAGCAGCAATCGGTGCTTCTGTTTGCTGTATAGGGCCACTGGTATTATTAACAATGGGAATTGGTGGCACCTGGATCAGTACCCTGACCGCATTTGAGCCCTACCGGCCTGTTTTTATTGGCATTACCCTGATTTTTTTATTTATGGCCTTTCGTAAACTTTATATTTTACCTCGCCAATGTGCCCCCGAAGATACCTGTGCCCTGCCTGCCACGCTACGCAATCAACGTATTATTTTCTGGCTTGTTTCGGCCATTCTCATTGCTTTACTGGCGTTCCCTTACTACGGGTTAATTTTTTTTGAATAACCAGATGGAGATCACACATGCTTAACAAATTATTTCTATCCAGCCTTCTCGCCGTTATATTAATCAGCAGCAGTTTTTTTACCCTCGCGGCAGAAAGTAAAACTGTCATACTTGATGTGCCAGGTATGACCTGCAAGTTTTGCCCGATTACCATTCGCAAGGCCTTAAAAAAAATACCCGGCGTAAAGGATGCCAAAGCAGACTATGTCAGTAAAACAGCCACTGTTACTTTCGACCCGGATAAAACCAGCATTGATGCACTCATAAGTGCAACAGCAAATGCAGGCTACCCATCAACACTAAAAAAGAAATAGTCTGTCACTTTTAGTTCCAGCGTGCCGGATCGGCAATATCCCATGCATCTTTCCACTGCTCTGGCATATGGCTTTCTGACAACAAACAATCACATTCTATGCAGGGATAGAGCTGTGCATAATTTTTAATTTTGGGTCCGTTGGTGCGGCGTAAAATATGATGTGGTCGCGCCTCATCCGGATCATTCAAGCCAGCACTGGAAAGCAATTCCAGTAAAGCATATATTGTTGTTTCATGATACTGGGCAACACGCCGAGCTTTATCTTTAATATTTAAATGTTTATAACGTGCAGGATCCTGTGTGGCCACACCAGTGGGACACATATTGGTATTACAACTACGAGACTGGATGCAGCCTAATGCAAACATCATTGCACGAGCAGAGTTAATCATATCGGCTCCCAGCGCTAACATCCGCAGCATATGAAATGCAGATATTGCCTTACCAGCTGCGATAATACGGATATGTTTTCGCACCCCAATACCCAACAGCGCACTGTGCACAAAAGAAAGGCCGTCCCGCATTGGCGTACCAACCGAATTAGCCAGCTCAATAGGTGCAGCACCCGTGCCCCCTTCACTGCCATCCACGGTAATAAAATCGGGATAAATACCGGTTGCCAGCATTGCCTTGCAAATAGCAAGAAACTCGGACTTGATCCCGATACATAATTTAAAGCCAACAGGCTTGCCACCCGACAACTCTCGCAATTGCGCAACAAATTCCAGCAAGCCAATAGGTGATGAAAAAACACTGTGCCCCGGCGGGGATATCACATCCCGCCCCATTGGTACATCACGAATAGTCGCAATCTCTTCGGTTAACTTGGCAGCCGGTAAAATGCCACCATGGCCGGGCTTTGCGCCTTGCGATAATTTAATCTCGATCATTTTGACCTGATCCAGTGCCGCTTTATCAGCAAAGGCTTGCGGATTAAACCGGCCATCGTGATCCCGGCAACCAAAATAACCGGTACCAATTTGCCAGATTAAATCTCCACCCGGCTCAAGGTGATAAGGGCTGATCCCGCCTTCACCGGTGTTATGTGCAAAGCCACCTATACGTGCGCCACCATTAAGAGCAAGAATGGCATGACGACTCAATGCACCAAAACTCATTGCCGAAATATTCAAGTGTGATGCGGCATAAGGTTTTGTACATTGCGGCCCGCCAACCTCCACTCTTGATTCTTTTTCGGCTACCGGCATTGGCGACAAGGAAGGGTTAATCCACTCATAACCAGGTCGATAAACATCAAACATCGTACCAAATGGCCGTGTGTCACGATCCCCTTTTGCCCGCTGATAAACCAGAGAGCGAAACTCACGGTTTACTGGCTGGCCATTGGTATCCGTTTCGACAAAGTACTGCTGAATTTCGGGGCGAATGGATTCAAACAAATACCGCAACCGCCCAATAACCGGATAAATGCGTGGAATGGTATGCTTCTTCTGTGTAATGTCATACAAACCTAATAAAAAGAAAGGTGCCACAATAAAAATAACCCACCAACTCGCTGGCCAGATAAAAATAATGGCTACAATTAAAATGGATAATACTATGGATATAAAAAAGAACAGACGGCGAACCATACTCTTATTCCTTAATTATTTTTTTACTTATTAAACAACAGTGTTTTGAAAGATAAAGCTAACATAAGTTCATTCATAATATACAACTATCAGTCTAACTTGTGTTTATTTTCCCTTTATTCACCCTATACTTTAAATGTACTTTAATCCATATTCCCGATCCACTTGCGGTAAGTATAAAACTGTTGAGATTTCCAAAGGGGGCATACCCCGTTGACAATATATAACTGGGCTTTTTCACGTTTGTAACAGTAACAATTACTTTTTCTGTATAAATTATAGAGTAAAAATATGAGTGACGATTCAGATAAAAAGATAAAACTGTCTATTCCCAAACCACCCCACCCCGTTCACCGGCAACAAAAATTGCCCTGGCAGTTTTGCAAGGAAGCAACCGATGATGCTGAAGCAACCGAACGTATTCATCAAATTATGCAAAACCCGGCTTACCGCCAGGCAGATAGCGATGCTGACTTTTTACGCCAAAATGCAATGCGTGGCACACGCCTGCAGATTGACTACAGTAAACCCGAGCTATTGCTTCAGGAACAGGGAATACAACATACCATTGTCGCTTTTGGCAGCACCAGAATATCTGAACCTGCACATGCCAAAAGAAAAGTAGAACAACTACAACAAAAAATACACAGCTCTCCTGATGAAAAAACATTACAACAACAACTTACTGTGGCTAAACGTATCCTTGATAAAAGCCGCTACTACCAGATAGCACGTGACTTCGGACGCTTAGTTGGCGAATCAGGCAACTCACCCTGCGACTGCCGTGTAGTACTAATGACCGGAGGTGGCCCCGGTATTATGGAAGCGGCAAACAGGGGTGCCTGGGATGTGGGAGCCAAAACAGTGGGGCTAAATATTACCTTGCCTCACGAACAATATCCCAACCCATATATCACACCGGGCTTATGCTTCCGCTTCCATTATTTTGCATTGCGTAAACTGCATTTTTTATTGCGTGCAAAGGCGCTGGTTGCCTTTCCCGGTGGCTACGGAACGCTGGATGAATTTTTTGAGACATTAACACTG
>CAZEZI010000006.1:0-11837 GCA_964516315.1 uncultured Thioalkalispiraceae bacterium | reverse complement strand
TGCCTTTCCCGGTGGCTACGGAACGCTGGATGAATTTTTTGAGACATTAACACTGGTACAAACACGCAAAATCAAGCCCCTGCCTATTGTCCTTATCGGTAAAGCTTACTGGCAGCGCGCCATTAATTTTGACTTTCTTGTTGAAGAAGGCGTGATTGATGCAGAAGATATTGATTTGTTCTGGTATGCAGAAACAGCACAGGAAGCATGGCAAGGTATACAGCACTGGCATGTCGCTAATGGTATCCCTTTATTCACTGAATGCAAAACACCGGTTTAATAACAAATGAGTTGGATCAATAAAAAATTTACCTTTTAAGCTAGAATGTTACATATAAGCAAAATGATTTCCCGAAGGAGAACCTTATGCGCAAATCACCGGATCCTATCCAGGCACTTGGCGAAGCCTATGAGCTATTGCTTGAAAAAACTCTTGATGAATTACATATTAAAGATGCACGCCAGAAAAACATTGAAGAGACTATTCATCAGGCAACTAAAAATACACCTAAGTTGCAAAATCTTGATGAAAGCCTTCTAAAACAAATTCAGGAAGCAGTACACCGCGACCTGCATTCAGCCGGACAATATTTTGCAGAAACGAAGCAGGAAGTAAAAGACTGGCTGGGCTTCGAACTCCAGTTGGTCGAAGGCAGTTTACTGAACCTGCTACCCAAAGTTGCTAATCAAACCACTGTTGAGTTATTGGAGTGGAAACAGGATCAGGCAAAACGATCATTACATACCGGCGAAATTACCGGCCCAACCACTTTAGTTTGTGACAGTTGCGGCAAACAACTCCACTTTCACCGCGCAGGACACATTCCACCGTGCGCACAATGTAATAGTACCGTGTTCCATCGTTTATCTAGCCAGAACTAATTGGTAATAATAACTAAAAAACAAGTTGCGTATTAAGTTGCCAGTCAGTTCGAGTATAATCTTCTGAACTCAGGTTTGAGTTATTGCTGGTATAAATTATTCGACCGGCTATTGTCCACTGACGATTCAAGTGGTAATCAATACCAGCAATGGTGCGCAAGCGGTTATCTTTACGCGATACACCACCTGCAACAGGATAGTCACTAACACGGTACTGTGCCTCCATTTTAAGCTTCCAGTCATCAGCCAGATTCTTTTTCAGCCGCACCCTGAAATCATGACGGGTGGGTGAATAGCTTTTACTAGTACGATCCTGTCTGTCATTTAACTCCAGTTGATAACGATAGCGTAAATGACCAATGTCCGTTTTCATATAATAAGCGACACGTGCCTGTTGCCGGCTACCTTCAAGATAATTGTATATACTGTCACCAGCACTCAGATCACTGTATCTATAACGTAATATTACTCGCCCTGAATCCAGACTGCGTTTAGCTGTCAGACTTAAATCAAGTGAATCCAGGTAATCACGGGTATTTAACTGACTATTCGAAAACCCAATACCTGGCTCAATCTTCCAGCCACCCGCTGCAAATAAATAATTGCCTTTTATTTGTAATGCCTGGTAATCACCACTATCAATTTCACTGTAATTTTGTTTATAGAATGAACCCGACAGACGATATGAATTGCCTAGTCGCACTCCGCCATACAGGTAACTCTCAAAATAACTGTCACTTTTACTGGAAGGTGAGCTATCAGTAAGCAACAGTACATTGCTGTCTTTGCCATACGCAAAAACCAACCCGCCTTCAAATGCCTTTACACCTTTACCTGGTTTTAATTTGTCAATTTGCTTGTTTGCAATGGCCGTTATACGCGGATCACCTGTGTTTCTTGAAGCATATAAAAACCATTTTAAGGCCACTTTATTTTTCTTTTGCTTTAATGCCACCAAACCTAAATTATACTGTGCAAGCTGTGAAAACTGTTTATTCTTTTCGGTGATGAGAAAATATTTTTTTGCCTTTGAATAATCAGCCAGTTTAAAATAACTAACAGCCAGATTATAAAACAGTGCAGTTTTTTTAACACCTACAGCCTCAGCGCTGTGAAACTTTTTAACTGCTTTTTTATACTTTGCAGCTCTAAATAATTTTACCCCTTCATCAAAAGAAGAAGCATAGCTGACACCACTTAAAAAAATAAATATTAGTAACCCCAAAAATAGCTTTTTCAATATCATTATACCCATACCTGAAATATACACTCCATAAAAAAATTAACTTCCCTGAACATAGACTTTATTTTACTTTTATTTTGAAATAAAAACACCTCCCTGGTAAAACCAGGGAGGAGTGGGGGGGGATAAATCTTCGAATTATTTTACTCGTCGATATTATTCACTCTTGTTATCGTCTTTATCATCATCCTTCATATCGTCTTTCATATCATCCTTGCTGTCATCTTTATCATCATCACGACTATCATCTTTCATGTCATCTTTATCGTCATCCCGACCGTCATCTTTATCATCATCCTTGTCGTCACCACGATCCATTTCATTTTCGTGATCATCTGTTTTATCTTTATCATGATCATCTTTAGTATCCTTGTATCCTTTGTGGTCATCTTCACGACCTTCAATATCAGCATCATGAGGTAATTCAATATCATGCACAACTTCATCAGGTTCATTTTCATGGACGACATCCATGGTAACATCATCCAGATCGGTTGAGGCCTGCGCAAAACTAAAGGGTAAACCTATAAATAACATAAACATAATTGACTTTAATAATTTCATTTTCTTACTCCTTAAACCTGTAAAATTTATAATTTAAACATTGACCAATTCAAGGCTGCCAACAATGGTATTTTTAACCTGTAATTGAATTTTAAATGCACGTGTTTGATTACCACGCGTTAATCTGGCAATCACAGCACCTTGCATGGGCCTATCTGCAATTAGCGGTAAACTCAAACGGTTGGCACCTGGCTTTAAACTTGTTTTCCAGCTTATTACCCGCCGAGTCGGATAGCCCTTCACTGTTACGTATTCAGGCAGTTCGATGCTAATTGTTGCCATTTCAAGGCCTTGTGAAACATTAAACACCAGACTCACTTGCTTCACTTCTTTTGCTACCATTTCAACCGAGGCACTCACCTGCAAGTCTTGCTCGCTGTTTTGTTGCTGAAACATCCCGGTCTGAGAAAACACAAACCAGAACATAACGCTTGCTGCAATCGCACTGCCAAAACCGGCAGCAAACCAATGGCGTGGTTTTTTTGTTTCAACTTCATCCAGGGCAGAAAAAATACGCGCTTCAAAGTCGGCAGCGGGATCAGGTATTTCCATTGCCCTAAGATGCGAAGATAATTCACGCGAAGCATGCAAATGTTCCCGGCATGACTCGCATCCTGCAATATGTTGCTCCACAACCTGCACCTGTACGTGTGATGCCGTACCACTGAGCATTTCATCAATCATTTTGTGTATTTGCTTACATTGCATTTTCTAGCCCTCTATCTCAGAAAACACCGGCCCAACCGATTCGGTTCCCTGAATCAGTATTTTTCGTAAATTATTTCTTGCCCGATGCACTCTGGACTTAACTGTACCCACTGGAATATCCAGAATATTCGCTGTTTCTTGCACACTAAAGCCTTCCAGATCATGGATAAGCAGAATTTCACGGAATTCGGGGCGTAAATAGCCTAGCGCCTGTTTTAAATTGGCCTTTTGTAAATGATGTGCGGTTAAAGCCTCAGGTGTTTCACCCTGATCCTCAAGTTCTGCCAGTTGTTCTTCTGCTCCATCGATATAACCAAACGGTGAGCGGCTCTCGCTGCGCTTATCATTGAGGTACTGGCGAAATAACGATTTGTATAACCACGGACGCAGGTTATCCACTTGATCAAGACGTGATTTGGACTGATACAGGCGGAGCACTAAATCCTGAACAATATCTTCAGCCCGATCACGATTTCGACATAATCGGTAGGCATAAGAATACAATTCCCGAAGATAAGGCCGGATTAAGTCCTCAAATTGATGCCGCCAGGATAATTTAAATAATTTCACCATATCAACTAGACACACCGCAACAACAAAAAGGTTCCTGGCGCCCTAAAATAAATATTTTATTCTCAAGCCATAACAGAAAATAAACCTGCTATAAATTAACTAACCTTGGCTGATTTATTTCACAATTTTTCTATGACTTTTTTCTACTTCGGGGATGAGCCTTGTCATAAACATCGGCAAGGTGCTGAAAATCGAGATGAGTATAAATTTGTGTGGTTGAAATATCACTGTGGCCAAGTAATTCCTGAACAGCGCGCAAGTCACCGCTAGACTCAAGAATATGGCTGGCAAAAGAATGACGTAACATATGTGGGTGCACATGCACATCAATGCCTTGTTTAATCGCCCACTGGCTCATTCGTTTTTGAATAGTCCGTGGTGATATGCGCTTACCCTGTTTACCTAAAAACAGCGCCTGCTCTGAATTATTAATTTTTGTTAATTCATCCCTGCGTGACAACCATGCATGCAATGCCTGCTGCGCCTGTTTACCAACTGGCACTTCGCGCTGCTTACTGCCTTTACCGATAACACGCACATAACTTGCTATTGATTTATAATCGGTTATATCCAGTTGTACTAATTCCGATAAACGCAACCCGGATGAATAAAATAGTTCGAGTATTGCTTTGTCTCTTATAGCAAAAAGATCATCACCAACCGGAATTTGCATTAAACGGCTGGCTTGATCAACATCCAGAACATTGGGCAACTGTCGCCCCGCCCGTGGGGCAGAAATTCCTGTGGCTGGATTATTTTTTACAAGGTTCAGCTTTAATAAATAATTAAAAAAAGAGCGAATCGAGGACAGGTTACGCTGCAAGCTGGCAGGTGCTAATCCCTGTTGATGGCGCTTGCTAATATAATGACGTATATGTGCTGCTAAAATATCATCCCAGTCATTTACTTCATCTGTATACTTTTGATTACAATATTGAAAAAAACCAGACAGGTCACGCCGGTAATTTGAAAGAGTATGTCTGGATAAACGACGTTGATATTGCAGTTCGTTAAGGTAATTTAAAATTTGTTCTCGCTCGAGAAGCGCCATTTAAACAGCCCGGGCGACGTGCTTTTCAATAACCCGGGTTAATACCATGCTTAAATGACTTAAAAACAAGGTTCCCATATCAGCACGAAACCGGTCTTTATCGGTACTGCCAATCGCAAGCAAACCAATGCAGTCACTTTTATTATCTTTTGTTAAAGGTATTAAGGCGGCTGAACGAATTTTTTCATAGTCGTCATTAAACAGTTGCTCCAGTTGATCCAGTGGCAGGCGACCACAAACCGGAATACGATTTTCAATAACTTTATCAAAAACTTCCAGATTATAACTATCACGACTGGCTGACTCGGGTATTTCCTGCTGAGAAACCGGTGAGCCTTTTAAGACACGTATGGATACACAATGTGCATCAAAATCTTTTACCAGCCGCTGTTGAATAAAATCGACAACTTGCCCGAATGATTGCGTATCAAGTAGTGCTAAAATAAGGGTGTTAAACCGCTGACTAAGTTGTTCATTTTTTTCGGCAACCTTAATAAGTGTATGTAACTTTGCACGCGCATCGTCTTTTTGCTCGCGTAATATAGACACCTGCCGCTCAATTAAAGAAACCGCATTACCGCTTTCATGTGCCAGCACCATATCAGCCAGTAAATCCTGATGCTGATCGAAAAAATCAGGATGATCGCGCAAGTACTGAACAATTTCATGCTCGGTGATTTTATCTTGCTTGCCAGATGTTTTATTTTGAATGCTTGTATTCTTCTGAACGGTCATAGATATGTGTTTCCTATACCTTATATTATAAAGACTTTAATACAAAATGCACAAAAAGTCACAATCTTATTTGCCCGGCAAATACTGCTACCGCATCACCTACCAACAATACATTGGCATTTTCCGTGCGTTGAATCTGTAAAACACCACCGGGAAGTTGTACCTGAACATTACTATCGAGTAATCCCCATTTCTGAGCAACAACAACCGCAGCACATGCGCCAGTGCCACATGCCATTGTTTCACCAACACCACGCTCAAAAACACGCAAGCGAATATTTTGTCGGTCAACAATTTGCATAAACCCTACGTTTACCCGTTGCGGAAAAATAGTATGTGACTCTAATGCAGCACCAGTAGTTTCAACCTCTGCCCTGTCTATATCGTTCACTAGCAATACAATATGCGGGTTACCCATAGAAACAGCGCCAAACTCAAATGTGTTTTGATTAAGGTTTAAACTGTATTTATCTGATCCATGCAGTGTTAATGTTTCAGTATTCATTGGCAATGCAGCTGGAGAAAAATCAGGCATCCCCATATCTACAGTCACATTTTCATTATCATCGATATAAAGCTCAATAATTCCACTTTGAGTTTCAACTCGAATTTTATTTTTATCGATTAAGCCGTTGTCACGTACAAATCGCGCGAAGCAGCGTGCGCCGTTACCACACTGCTCTACTTCATGGCCATCTGAATTAAAAATACGATAACGAAAATCAACATCTGCCTGTTGTGCTTTTTCAACCAGCAATAGCTGGTCGCAGCCAATACCAAAATGCCGATCGGCAATAAATTTAATTTGCTCGGCATTCAGTTTAATGGTTTGTGAAATGGCATCGATAACAACAAAGTCATTACCAAGACCATGCATCTTTGTAAATTGAATATTCATAAACAGTCCGGTTTATTCTGGCAGCAAATGTTCATTTGCAAATAAATCCTGTAATTTTTCACGTTGACGAATGACGTGTACTGTTTCACCATCAACCATAATTTCCACAGCACGCTCACGCGTATTGTAATTTGAACTCATTGTAAAACCATAGGCACCGGATGATCGCACGGCCAGATAATCACCCGCTTTAATACGTAATACCCGCTCTTTACCTAAAAAATCACCGGTTTCACAAACAGGGCCAACGACATCATAAATACGTTCATCAACATCACTGCTTTCATTAAGTGGAATAATATTTTGCCATGCCGAGTACAATGCAGGGCGCATCAAATCATTCATTGCCGCATCGACTATTGCAAAATTTTTACCGTCGGCTACATCAGCTGTTTTAATGTATTCAACCCGGGTAACCAGAATACCGGCATTACCTGCAATTGCTCGCCCCGGTTCAATCAATAATCTAAATTGCCGGTCACCCAACACATCGGCAACGGCTTTGGCATAATCCGCAGGTAATGGTGGCTGTTCATCATCATATTGAATACCCAGCCCACCACCTAAATCAATATGCTGCAAGTCAATACCCTGCTCATGCAAACGATCAATTAAAGCCAGCACCCGTTTTAGTGCATCCACAAAAGGTGACAGTTCGGTTAGCTGTGAACCAATATGGCAGTCCACACCCTGCACACTAATGTTCGACAAGCTTGCCGCTTTTAAATAAACCGCTTCGGCATTTTCAATCGCAATACCAAACTTGTTATCTTTTAAACCGGTTGATATATAGGGATGTGTTTTTGCATCCACGTCCGGATTCACCCGCAAGGAAACCGGTGCCTGAACATTCAACTGTTTTGCCACTGCATTTAAAGCCATTAACTCTGCTTCCGACTCAACATTAAAACAGTAAATTCCAGCTTCCAGGGCTCGCTGCATTTCATCGGCACGTTTGCCTACGCCGGAGAACACCACTTTGCCCGGATCGCCACCGGCTGCAATCACCCGTTCAAGTTCACCCAGCGACACAATGTCAAACCCCGACCCCAGTCGTGCCAGAACATTTAATACTCCTAAATTTGAATTGGCTTTAACCGCATAACACACTAAATGGTCATGATCTTTCAGTGCATTATCAAAGGCCTGCCAATGACGCTCAAAAGTGGCGCGCGAATAAATATAGCAGGGGGAGCCATGTTCGCTAACAATATCGGCAACCGCAACATCTTCGGCAAAAAGCTGCCCGTTTTTATATTGAAAATAATCCATACCTAGATAATCTACTTTGTTAATTTTCAGTTTTTACTATTTAGCCTGCTTCGACTTTGCATTAGCATCTTTGGCATCAATGCTTTTTGTCGGTGTTACTTTATCTGCCGGTGCCGCCTGGTCTTCAACCTGTAACGATTTTTTAGGGATATAAAGTGGCCCTTTTTTTCCACAGGAAAGCGTAAAGGCCGCAATAAAAACCATTAACAAAATGGCTTTATAGCTACGGCCTAACCCCGTTTTTTTCAGTAAAATTTTATCCACCGTAATGCTCTGTTATCACTTATTTCAAAAATTGAAGTATACCGCGTCACTGCTTAAATCACACACTTTAAAACCTTTTACCGGCCGACAACAACCGCTAAACTAAACCCTATGCGCATCCAGACTAATATCTTTTTATGGGGTTTTTTAGCCTTTGTTCTACCCTTGACTGCGTTGGCATTAATCGCCACCTATTACAGCCAGGCAAATTATTTAGAAGATAGCCGCAAAAATGTAAACCAGCATCTGGCAATGCTATCGAGTGAAATTGAACGTCGTCTGGCAGCCGACCGTGCTCTTACCTACGGCCTTGCCCAGGCACCGGCTGTCGATGAATTTTTAGCCGTACTCGACAATATCAGCCAACAAAATATCTCTACCGATTTTAACCAGAGAATCGAAGTTGTAAGTCGCTTTTTTGAAGGTTTTCAGGCCATTATTCCCGGTAGCTTTTTTATCCGAATTTTAGATAACCAGGGCAATACTGTCGTTAAAGTAAGTAATAGCCAGCGCAGCCAGCCTGTTTATGACAGCCTGCAAGGCTTTTCCTATGTTGAGCAGGAGCTCGATAACCCTGTATTTGTTACCCAATTACGCGAGCTGCCCCAGGATGAAGTCAGCACCATGATATTGCCGCATAACAGTGCACAATCTGCTTTACTCAGCCACTTAAGTTTACTGGATAATGTGATCCCGCTTTACTATCAAAACAAGTGGGTAGGCGCTCTCAGTCTAACCATACTGGGTGAAGATATTGATAAAATTTTAAACCATGCCATTCGGCCATTCGATGGTTCTTTACTTATAGTGGAAACCAACCCCGACATTAAAAACCGGCATAGCCTGATTCTTTTCGATGATACACAAAAAATACGCTTTGCTCATGCGCGTCCGGATGCAAAATACTTACAGGACACAGAATATAAGTCCTTACTTGACCAGGCTCAACATAGCGATACAAGCATTTTACCTTCCTCGCTCATCAGCACAAAAACAAGCAGCACTTTATACTTTACAGAAATGACACCTTACCCCAGCCAGTTTGTGAACTGGGTTATGGTGCTGAGTGTCTCTGACGCAAAACTTAACCAGCCCTATGCTAAAATTCGCCTGACTATCTGGTCGGTAGCCGGTATTACTCTGTTAATTGGGCTCATTCTGACACAGATCGGTGCCAGACGTGTTACTCGCGCATTTTCAGATCTCATACTGAACTTTAAAAATTATGCGCAAGGCGATCACAATCAAATAGCCATTACCGAGCACTGCGTCGACGAAATCAAAGACCTCGGAAAGGCCTTTAATGAAATGACCAACACGCTGAATACCGCACATAAGGATCGTGATAAAGCACAACAAATGATGTTACAAAGCAGCAAACTTGCCAGTATCGGGCAAATGGCAGCCGGTATTGGCCATGAAATAAATAACCCACTGAATAATATTTTATCCTATGCCAAGCTCGCTATTCGCAACCTTGAAAACAACCCAAAATTTACACAACAGGATAAGCAGCCTTTACTTTCAGATTTACAGTCTTTGCGCGAAGAAACCTTGCGAGCTTCTGATATTGTCAAAGGTATTATGAATTTTGCTCGCCAGGTACCACCTCACTTCACCGAGTTCAATATTAAGGACTGGCTGCAAAACAGTATAGCCCTGGTACAACAATCCGCTAGTGAAAAATTTATTCAACTTAATCTTGAATTTGATCCTGATTTAGCCGATCAACAGCTAAAGGGTGATCGCAATCAGTTACAGCAGGTACTGGTAAACCTGTTATTAAATGCAATTTATGCCTCAAATACGGACACCACTGTACATATTCAAACCGAGATAACAGAAACACAAATAACAATCTCGATTATTGATAATGGTACAGGCATTAAAGCTGAAAACCTTAATTTAATTTTTGACCCTTTCTTCAGTACCAGGCAACAGGGGCATGGCACCGGACTTGGCCTGTCGATTAGCCTCGGTATTATTCAGGATCATCAGGGCGAGCTGAAAATCAGCAACCGAACAGACAATAATGGCGTTATCGCTAAAATTATTTTACCGTTATAATATAGACTTAAACTTATGCCGACGACCAACCAGCCCCATATTCTTTTTGTTGATGATGACCCGAAAACGGGGGAACTCATGCAACGCTTTTGTGATGATGCTGAAATTGACTGTACTATTTTTCAGCAACCCACTGCAGCGCTCAATGCTTTTAAAGAAACGAGTAACATTGACTTAATCGTCAGTGATCTGCAAATGCCTGACATGACCGGCATTGAGTTGCTCACGGAAATTCGCAAGCTCGACAAAAACATTCCATTTATTATCTTGACCGGCTACGCCAATGTCGATAACGCCATTGAAGCCCTGCGTTTGGGTGCCAATGACTTCCTTAAAAAACCTTTTGATATGGATGAGTTACTGCTACTTATCAATAAAACACTACAGCACCACGCCCTTGAAATTGAGAATGCATTATTAAAAAAACAATTACAACAAACCCAAAATATAGACGGCTTAATTGGCCAGTCTAAATCAATGAATGAAATTGTTAACATCATTAAAAAAATATCCGACATTCGCTGCCACGTCATTATTGAAGGTGAGTCGGGAACCGGAAAAGAACTTGCCGCACGCGCCATTCATACTGAAAGTGATTTTGCCGACAAACCCTATGTCGTAATCGACTGCGGTGCACTCACCGACACTCTGCTGGAAAGTGAATTATTCGGCCATGAGAAAGGCGCTTTCACCGGCGCAAGCAGCACAAAACAAGGCTTACTTGAAACCGCCAAAGGTGGCACGGTTTTTCTTGATGAAATTGGCAATATGTCCACTGCTATGCAGGCAAAGCTATTGCGCGTTATTCAGGAAAACCAGATTATTCATGTCGGTGGCCTAAAACCCATAGATATTGATGTGCGCTTTATTGTTGCAAGTAATCAGAATCTGGATGAACTGGTTAAAGCAGGCCAATTTCGCCTCGACCTTTATCATCGTTTAAATGTCATTAAATTTCGTATGCCATGCTTACGCCAGCGCAAAGATGATATTCCCGGCCTGTTGCAATATTTTGTTCAACTTTATTCATCACGCTATCAACGCAATGTAACCGGTTTTGACAGCGCCTCCATGCAACAACTTATCGACTACTCCTGGCCCGGCAATGTACGTGAATTGCAGAATCTGGTCGAACGCCATATTGCGCTGGCCGATCAACCATTGATGCAAGTAAAAAGCCTGGCGGACACAAACACCGGTAATGTGCTCGACGACGATCTCCCCGCTCTGGATGAGCTGGAACGGCGCTATATATTAAAGGTGCTGGCACATTTTGATAACAATAAAGAACAAACTGCCCAAACCCTGGGCATTAACAACTCGACCCTGTGGCGCAAATTAAAAAGCTACAAGGAATAAAATAGAATTGACATACCGTGCAAATTGCAATTTTAGCCATGCAATATGCACGATTTTACTGCTACAACAACACCCTAATTTTTATAACCAACTGATATAAAAGTAAATATTAATCTGGCCTGATTTCTGCAAAATATCTTAAACAAACAACAACGAGGAAAATAATTATGCAACGCAGAACCTTTTTAAAAGGCAGCCTGGCAAGCACAACGGTCGCGGTT
>CAZEZI010000005.1:0-40374 GCA_964516315.1 uncultured Thioalkalispiraceae bacterium | reverse complement strand
GCATATTACTGTCGTCAATGACAGGCTACTCTATTATTGAAGTAGAAATTGATGGCGTTTTGCATGAATACACCACGGTTGAAGGTGTGCAGGAAGACGTGATGAATATCTTGCTTAATTTGAAAGGTGTTGCCCTTAAAATGGATGATAGTGAAACATCCACTGCAAGATTAACGCTGAATAAAAAAGGCCCTTGTGTTGTTACTGCGGGTGACATTGCGGTTGACCATAATATTGAAATTGTTAATCCTGACCATGTTATTGCACATTTAACCGATGTTGGCGAGTTGAATATGGTAATGAAAGTTGCCGCTGGTCGTGGTTATGAAGCTTCTAACCTGCGAGTGGTTGACGAAGAAGAAGATCGTCCCATTGGTCGTTTACAGCTGGACGCATCATATAGCCCGGTTTCACGTGTTTCATATAATGTTGAAAGTGCGCGTGTTGAACAACGAACTAACCTTGATAAACTGATTATCGAGCTGGAAACAAATGGCACGATTGAACCAGAACAAGCCATTCGCAATGCTGCAACTATTTTGCAGGAACAGCTAGCTGCCTTTGTTGATTTGCGCAGTAAAGAAGCGGATGAGCCATCTGAACAGGAACCGGATATTGATCCAATCCTGTTACGTCCAGTTGATGATCTGGAGTTAACAGTTCGTTCAGCAAACTGCCTCAAAGCAGAACAAATTTACTATATTGGTGACTTAATTCAATGTACTGAAGTTGAATTACTTAAAACACCTAATCTTGGTAAAAAGTCGTTAACAGAAATTAAAGATGTGCTTGCTTCACGTGGCCTGTCACTGGGTTTGCGTTTAGAAAATTGGCCTCCAGCCAGTTTAGCAGGTAGCAAAGAAGATAAACCGGTTTCAACATTGTTGGGCTAGTTTTAATTTTTAAGTAAATACAGAATTGAATATAGGGTAGTATCATGCGTCATCGTCAAAGTGGTCGACAACTTAATCGCAATAGTTCACATCGTAAAGCGATGTTTAAAAATATGTCATCATCATTATTTAAACATGAACTTATTCGCACAACACTAGCGAAAGCAAAAGAGCTACGCCGTAAAGCAGAACCGCTAATTACTTTAGCGAAAAAAGATTCTATTGCAAACCGCCGTTTAGCTTTTGCACGTCTAGGTGACCGCGATATTGTAACAAAATTATTTAATGAGCTTGGTCCACGTTATGTAGAGCGTCCTGGTGGCTATCTGCGTATTTTAAAGTGTGGTTTTCGTGCTGGTGACAAGGCTCCGATGGCTTATGTTGAGCTTGTTGATCGCCCTGTTGTTGAAGATGAAGATGAGCAAGAAGTGGTTGAAGAGTAACTGAATATCAAGTTTTAGAGAAAAAACCGGGCAAAGGCCCGGTTTTTTTATGGGTGCAATTCAGAAAATGAGTACAGATAGAGTATGATTAACTGGTGTTTTTAGAAATGAAAAACAGTCGAGCAAATAAGATCAAGAGCCTGTTTGTTGTTCTTTTCAGTGTGCTGGTTGTTTATTTAGTCTTTTTTTTGAAGATTGACTTAACCCGATATAGAAGCGTACAGCAAATATGGAATCTGGGGCATATTTTTCTTTTTATTGGCCTGAGTTACCTGGCCATTAAAACTGTATTTAAACACAGTAGCTTTTCTGTTTATATGCAATTCGTTTTAATTAGTAGCAGTGCAGTTTTGCTGGGTATCTTGATTGAATATTTACAAACATTTACCGGTAGGGATAAGAGTAGTTATGATGTCTTGCTAGATTGGGTGGGTGCCTGTATTGGTTTTGTTGTTTTTTCAGATACTCTATTGAATATGAATCGACTTGTTCGCATAAATTTCCGGGCAGGCGTTGTTATCCTTACTATTTTATCCCTGATCCCAATGTTAAACATTATTATTGACGATATTCACCAAGGAAAAGAATTTCCTGTTTTAGTTTCAAATGAGAATACCAGAGAACTTTCACGATTTCAGAGAAATAATGTGAGTTTGAGTTTTGTCTCGAATAGTAAAAATAACTCCGGGCTTAAGTCATTGCGAATAGACTTTAGCCCCGGCCAGTACCCAACTGCAAGCCTGGGCTATTTTAATCAAAACTGGAGTGGTTATAACTATTTAAGTTTTGATGTTTTCAGCCCCATTTCAGTGTCTACACTTGTTATCAGAATACATGACCAACGCCATGAACGCAGCGGCTACCAATATCGAGATAGATTTAATCATTCTATTCAACTATCCTCTGGGTGGAATAAAATTAAAATTCCCCTGACTGCTGTAAAGAAAGCGCCATTTAAGCGTGATATGAATATGCAAAAAATACAAAAATTGATGTTTTTTCAGGTGAATCTGCGTAAACCGTTGTATCTTCTATTTAGTACAATAAAATTGGAAAAATGATAATTTTATATACTGATTTTACTCTGCGGGGCCCGTATGTTGGTCAGTTAAAAGCGGCTGTTTATGCAAAACATCCAGATGCAAAGGTAATTGATTTAATGCATGATGCGCCAGGCTTTGATGTAAAGCATTCGGCATGTTTGTTAAATAGCCTGATTCAGTACTTTCCTTTAGATAGCGTTTTTTGTTGTGTTGTTGACCCGGGCGTTGGCAGTTCGCGGCAGGCTATTGTACTAAAAGTGAATAGCCAGTATTTTGTTGGGCCAGATAATGGTTTGTTTGAATATATTCTTCGTTCAGCAAAGGATATACAGGCTTACAAAATAACATGGCAACCGCTAGAGCTTAGTTGCACTTTTCATGGCCGTGATATTTTTGCACCGGTTGCAGCAAAAATTATGCAGGCTGATTTCGATGGTATCGAAAATATCCCTGTAAATGATGTCATGCGCTTTGATTGGCCCAATGATATATTTGAAATTATTTATATTGATGCCTATGGCAACCTGATGACTGGAATAGCTGCAACAGCTATTTCAAGGGCAACTATTCTCGAATTAAAAGGGATAAAAATTTACTTTTCAAAAACATATGCGGATATGCTACCGGATACATTATGCTGGTATGTTAATTCCAACCAACTCGTAGAAATAGCCTTACGCGAGGGACATGCGGCTAAAACCCATTTTTGCGAAATTGGGGATAGTGTTAATATATTGAGTTAATTATTTTGCAAACTATTGAAATAAAAGAGTTAAATTTATTTAACTAATTCTGGAAGTAGCCGATATCCTATTGTGAAGTATTCAGGATAATAAATATAATTTCACAATATGACCGATAATTCGATTAATGATGTTCTCGCATTACTCAGGGAAGAATTTTTAGCAGCACTGCCTGAACGTGTTGATGAAATTGAAGAGCTTGTTTTAAATTTACCTGATACCATGGAAGTAGAAGATTTACTACGTGCGGTGCATAGTTTAAAAGGTGCGGCAGGTACTTACGGTTTTCATATATTCACAAAGATTTGTCATCAAATGGAAGATATGATGACCGAACTCATTGATTCGCAAAAAATTCGCACTCAGCATGCTGTCGATGTTCTATTGGAATACAATGATTTGTTAAACACAGCGTTGGAGTTGATTGCGAATAACGATGATAACTTCAGCAAAGTTGACACAAAATTACTACAAATTCATACCACGACTGGAACTCGGCAACGTAAAGTCCTGATTGTGGAACCTTCTCCGCTTTATGCCTCAATGATTGCAGCATCTCTATCCAATGACTTCCTGGTGAAAGTTGTGAGTGATGGATTCTCTGCATTGGAGAGTTTGTTAATGCAAAGTTATGATGCCGTGGTAACAGCAATGGAAGTGCCTACATTAAATGGTGAGGCTATATTATCAGCACTTAGGCTGTCGAATGGAAAGAACAAAAATATAAAGGCGATACTGGTTACAACGAAAGATCGTGGTTTGATTAAGCATGCTGGCCTGTTTAGCCATATAGTGGATAGAAATATAGTGAAGAATGGAAGTCTTCGAGGGTTACTGGATTAATTTCTATTACTGAATGAGGCATGGTTAACGATTTTACTGGATGGTTTGTGTTAGCATTAAATCGTCATCAAGATGATGACGATATTGCACAAGGATGCGCTTATGACACTTAACCACCTCACAGCTGACGATGCTTTTTCTCAGGCAATACAACTCTATACTAAAAAAGAATACGGTAGTGCGATACCGTATTTTCTGCATGCGATTCGAGGTACGGAAAAGAATGCATTTCATTCAAATGAATATATGGCCTTTTATGGATTGTGTTTAATTCGATTAGGTAATCGTGAGGAAGGTTTTAATAAATGTGTCGTTGCTGCAGAAACCGAACTCAATAATCCAGAGGTGTTTTTGTACCTGGCTAAGGCTGCTATTCTTATGCGTCGTCGGAAAATGGCACTTAGGGCTATTTCACAAGGTCTGGTTATTGAGCCGACCCATATGGAGTTAAAACTTTTACGCAAGGGAATGGGGGTGCGACGTAAACCGATCCTTGGTTTTTTATCACGAAATAATATACTTAATGTTTTATTTGGTAAGTTACGCTACAAGTTGATACATAACTAGACTACAGGTGATTACTTTACTTAAGCAATGCTTTTAGATATTGCCCGGTATAAGATTTTCGTACCTTGCTAATAGCTTCTGGTGTACCTTCAGCAACAATCGTACCGCCTTTGTTGCCACCTTCCGGCCCAAGATCAATTACCCAATCGGCTGTCTTGATTACATCGAGATTATGTTCGATAACGATTACCGTATTGCCATGATCGCGTAGCCGGTGTAATACCGCGAGCAATTGTTCAATATCATGAAAGTGTAAACCCGTTGTTGGCTCATCCAGTATATACAGCGTTTGGCCTGTATCACGCTTGGATAATTCACGAGATAGTTTTATGCGTTGTGCTTCACCACCGGAAAGAGTTGTCGCATTTTGCCCGAGGGTGATATAGGAAAGACCAACATCCATCAGTGTTTGTAATTTACGCTTAATTACCGGGATTGCATCAAAAAAAACCACTGCATCTTCAACCGTCATTTCCAGTACTTCGTAAATACTTTTTCCTTTGTAGCGTATTTCCAGTGTTTCCCGGTTATAGCGTTTACCGTGGCAGATATCACAGGGAACATAAACATCAGGTAGAAAATGCATTTCAACTTTTATAACACCATCACCCTGACAGGCTTCACAACGACCACCTTTTACATTAAAGCTAAACCGCCCCGGCGCATAGCCGCGTGTTCGTGCATCCTGTGTTTGAGCATAGAGTTCACGCAAGGGTGTAAAGAGTTGTGTGTAGGTTGCCGGATTAGAACGGGGGGTACGACCAATCGGGCTTTGATCTATATCGACAATTTTATCAAACTGCTCTATACCTTTTATACTTTTAACCGGCGCAACCTTACCACTGGCTTTATTAATTTCTTTTGCTGCATAGCGGTATAAGGTGTCATTGATTAAGGTTGATTTTCCTGAACCCGAAACACCGGTGATGGCTGTCATTAAACCAACCGGAATGCTAATGGATACCTTATGCAGGTTGTTGCCGGATGCCCCATTAATTTTTAGCTGCTTATCAGGATCATTACAGGTACGTTGCTGAGGAATAGCGATCGACTTTTTGCCGGACAGATACTGACCCGTGATCGATTTTGGGTTTTTCAGAATTTGCGCAGGCGTTCCTTCTGCGATAATTTCACCACCATGCACGCCGGCACCGGGACCAATGTCAACAACATAGTCGGCACTTAAAATCGCTTCTTCATCATGCTCTACTACTATCACGGTGTTACCCAGATCACGGAGATAGTTAAGGGTATGTAACAGCCGGGTATTGTCACGTTGATGTAAGCCGATGGAGGGTTCATCTAAAACATACATGACACCGACCAGGCCAGCACCAATCTGGCTGGCAAGTCTGATACGTTGTGCTTCACCACCGGACAAGCTGTCGGCCTTGCGATCGAGTGATAAATACTCCAGACCAACGTTGACTAAAAAGTCTAACCGTTGGCTGATCTCTTTCACTATTTTTTCGGCAATTTTTCCTTTGTGGCCAGTTAGTTTTAATTTTTTAAAGAATACCTGCGTATCTTCGATGGCCAGGGTGGTTATTTCTGGTAGAGTGGTTTCTTTTATATAAACATGCCGTGCAGCTTCATTGAGTCGCGCCCCTTTGCAGGTAGGGCAGGGTTGCTGGCTAATATATTTGCCAAGCTCTTCGCGAACAGTGTTGGACTCTGTTTCTCGATAACGGCGCTGCATATTATTAATAATGCCTTCAAAGGTCTGTACTTTTTTATGTTGTCGGCCATTATCATTAAAATAATGGAAAGTGATTTTTTCAGTACCACTACCGTATAAAATTTTTGTCTTAACGTCTTCTTTTAAGTCTTCAAAAGGTACATCCATGTCAAATTTATAATGCTTTGAAAGTGATTCAACCATTTGAAAATAATAAATATTGCGTCTGTCCCAGCCACGGATTGCACCGCTGCTTAAACTGAGTTCCGGGTGCACAACAACTCGTTCTGGATCAAAGAATTGATTAACACCTAAACCATCACAGGTTGGGCATGCTCCCGCTGGATTGTTAAATGAAAAGATACGGGGTTCAAGTTCACTGATGGAATAGCCACATTCCGTACAGGCATAACGGGCAGAAAAAATGATGTCGCTGCCGGCGTCTTTTGCCTGGGCCTCATCCATATAAGCAATGCGTGCCAGACCATTTGAAAGCTTGAGGGCAGTTTCAAATGAATCAGCTAAACGTTGCTTAATATCTTCGCGCACCTTAAATCTATCGATTACCACTTCAATTGTGTGTTTCTTGCGTTTATCGAGGGTATCAACCTGATCAAGTTCATGGATTAAACCATCAATACGTGCGCGAACATAGCCATCAGCTCGTAAACTGTTTAAGGCATGTACATGCTCACCTTTTCTGCCATCAATCACTGGTGCGAGTAACATCAGTTTGGTCCCTTCTGGCATGGCTAAAACCTGATCGACCATCTGGCTAACGGTTTGTGCATCGAGTGTTGTGTTATGTTGCGGGCAGCGTGGTTCACCGGCACGGGCAAACAGCAGTCTCAGGTAATCGTAAATCTCGGTAATGGTACCGACAGTTGAACGTGGGTTATGCGAGGTGGATTTTTGTTCAATCGATATCGCTGGTGATAAGCCTTCGATATGATCAACGTCGGGTTTTTCCATTACTGATAAAAATTGCCGTGCATAGGCCGATAACGATTCGACATAGCGACGTTGGCCTTCTGCATAGATGGTGTCAAAGGCGAGTGATGACTTGCCAGAGCCGGATAATCCCGTCACCACAATAAGCTTGTCGCGTGGCAGGTCGAGGTCTATGTTTTTTAGATTGTGGGTACGTGCCCCACGGATATGAATTGTGTCCATCTATCGATTTTTCGTTGAATGCAAACCTGCTAATATACGTGTCTATTGGAGTGGACGCAAAATTATATTTTCCTCCCGGTACGGTAAAATAAGCAATTCGGCTATGCGATTCCCTATATAATAAAAGGATCGCAAATTGAGTTTGAATAATAAACAGTAGTATGACAATAAATAACGACAAGATGAGCCGGGCTGAAAAGCGCACGGCCGTGTCACTGGCTGGTGTTTTCTCCACGCGAATGTTGGGGTTATTTATGATCCTGCCGGTATTCTCGGTTTTAGCAGAGCAAATGCCGGATTACAGTGCTGCTCTCGCCGGCATTGCGATTGGGATCTATGGCCTCACTCAGGCTGCACTGCAAATTCCCTTAGGGCTGTTATCCGATAAAATTGGCCGTAAACCGGTTATCCTTGGCGGCTTGCTTGTTTTTGCTCTGGGCAGTGTGGTAGCCGCAACAGCCGATAGCCTGCTCTGGATTACCATTGGGCGTGCCATGCAGGGGCTGGGTGCAGTGGCCAGCGCAGTGATGGCTTTGGCAGCGGATCTTACCCGCGAAGAGCACCGCATGAAGGTGATGGCGGCCATTGGTATGAGCATTGGTTTCTCCTTTGCTCTTGCCCTGGTGTTGGGGCCGCTGGTAAATAGCTGGTTTGGTCTGTCGGGTATTTTCTGGTTAACCGCTATATTGGCCGTTTGTGGAATGTTCATTGTGCTCTTCTGGGTGCCCACCCCGACGGTGTCACGTTTTCATCGCGATGCACAAGTCGAAACGGGCTGGTTCAAGTCCGCTCTAAAAGACCCCCAATTACTGCGCCTGGATGCCAGCATTCTTATTTTACACAGTGTACTTATGTCCAGCTTTGTGGTGATGCCGTTTATTCTGCGGGACAGACTGGGACTGGTTATTGAAGCACATTGGCAAATTTATTTACCGATTTTAGTTCTCTCGATGCTAGGCGTGATACCGTTAATTATTGTTGGTGAGAAGAAACGCAAGCTAAAACAACTGCTTATTATGGCAATCATAGTATTAGCTTTAGCTGAGCTGGGTTTTTGGCTGGTGGGACACTCTTTAGCAGGCATCACATTCATGTTATTGTTCTTTTTTCTGGCGTTTAATTTAGTTGAAGCCACCATGCCATCGCTAGTGGCAAAAATGGCACCGGCGGCACACAAAGGAACGGCCATGGGTGCCTATTCAAGTGCCCAGTTTTTTGGTGTGTTTATTGGTGCAGCCATTGGTGGCTGGTTAATGCAACATTATGGTCTCGACAGTGTATTGCTGTTTAATGTGGTGCTACTTGGCGCCTGGCTGATATTAATTATCAGTATGCGCGAGCCGCAGTATTCGAGCAGCATGTTATTAAACGTAGGGACACTGGTTAATTCACAAGCAACGGAATTAGCCGATACATTGAGTCAAATCGAAGGGGTGCTGGATGTTACCGTCATTGCCGAAGATGGCGTTGCCTATATTAAAGTAGACAAACAGAACCTTAACGAAGAAGACTTAATGAAATATTCAGTCAATCATTAATTGGCTGAATGGATAAGAAGTAAAAGTTGCAAGTTACGAAAATAAATAAGCAAATATTATTTAATTAAACAAATATAACTAGAGGAAGACATTATGGCACGAGGTGTAAACAAAGTAATACTCATCGGTAACCTGGGCAAAGATCCGGAAGTTCGTTATTCACCTAACGGCGGAGCGGTTACAACCATTACCCTGGCAACATCCGAATCATGGAAAGATAAAAACACCGGTGAACAAGTTGATAAAACAGAATGGCATCGTGTGGTCTTCTTCCGTCGTTTAGCAGAAGTTGCTGGCGAATATTTAAAGAAAGGCTCCAAAGTTTTTATTGAAGGCAAATTACAAACACGTAAATGGCAGGATCAAAACGGCCAGGATCGTTACACCACAGAAATCGTTGCCAATGAAATGCAAATGCTGGATTCAAAAGGTGGTGGTAGTGCCAATTATAATCAGGCTGCGGCACCACAGGCACAACAACAACCGGCTGCACCACAACAAGCCGCACCGCAGCAGTCTGCACCGGCCATGAGTGGTGGTGATTTTGATGATGATATACCGTTCTAAACAGATTTGTATCTCTTATATAAAAACGCCCACATTAATGTGGGCGTTTTTGTTTCTGTTTAGTACAATTTTATATTTTTCCAGATCATTTGTATATTATATAAAGTAAAAATACATTCAGAACAAGTAACAGTGCACTGATGGTTTGCCATGCACGTACCGGGTTGCGCTTAATAAGTGGAACATAGTCGGTGTTAACCAGTCTTGAATCAGCGTGATTAAGTGCGTAAGTAAATTCAGAAAGCCGGGTGAAACGCTGATCGGGATTAATACTTACAGATTTTTCTATTGCTTTATCAACCCATGCGGGTATTTCAGGGTTATAACGCTTGATTGAAATATAGTTGAGTTTCAACATATTTTTGGCAGAGAGGTCTTTGCCGTAAGGTAAATGCCCGGTAAGTAGCTCATAAGTAATTACACCAAGTGAAAAAATATCAGACCGGCTACTGCCGGTGTTGCCTATATGATATTCCGGTGCAGTGTAATTGATCGTGCCTAAAATATTATTGAACTGAATAGGTGCACTGATTTCATCAATACCGGCTATTTTAGTTGAACCAAAGTCAATGATTTTTAATGTTCCGTTTTCATCGATTAGAATATTCTCGGGTTTTAAATCCTGATGGATCATTTCAAGTCGATGAAAGGCACGCAGGCCACGTGCAATTTGTTCTGCAAAATCCCGTACTGTGTTGATATTGGCTCTTGGCTCATCTTCTATCCATTGGCGTAAGGTTCGACCCTGTATATGTTCTGCAATGTAATAAAGTGCGGTTCGTTTGCGTGGTATTTCCAGCACCTTCATTACATGCGGGCTGTTAATGCGTCGGCCAGCCCATTCTTCGTGCAAAAATAAACTGATGTACTCAGCATCGTCGTTATAATTAACAGAGGGTGCTTTTAGTACAACATTTTCGTTGCTATGAGTATCTTGTGCTAAATAAACCTCGGTTCTTTTATTGGAATATAAATGCCGTAGTATTTTATAACCATCCAGAATCATGCCCGGTTCTAATACGGGTGGAAAAGGAAGCTCGGTTAGTTTTTGATAAAATTCATCTTCATTTTCACCGGGTAGCGAGGTGATACGCACAATTTGACAGGTAACATTGTCGTTGGTTTTATTGTCAATGGCTTGCTGTATTATTTCATTGGCAGCAAGTTGTAGATCATCTGTATGTTGCCGAATAATATCTACCATGCGGTTATCAGTAATAAATTCATGAACACCATCACTGACCATCACGAATATATCGCCAACTTCCAGGGGTACACTGCGATAATCAATATCAAGGCGTACATCAATACCAACGGCGCGCGAGAGTAACGATTTATTTTCATTAATTTGTACGCGATGATCATGCGTGAGTTGTTTAAACTCATTACCACGGAGTCGATAAATTCGAGTATCCCCAACATGAAAAATAAAACCGGTATTTGATTTTAACACCAGTGCACTTAGCGTGGTGACCATGCCTTTATGAGACTGATATTTGCGCTGCCCATTACCATGCAACCAGTGGTTGAGAGCAGAAATAATTTTATGTGCGGATGTTTGTACCGTCCATGTTTCCGGCGTGCTGAAGTAATCACTTAAAAAACCTTTCACACAGGCCTGACTGGCTTCTTTACCTGCATCACTGCCGCTCATACCATCGGCAATAGCTGCAGCAATCCCTTTGGTTTTCAATAGTTGACCGTCTGCAACCTGAACACCACAAGTGTCTTCATTTTCAGCTTTGCCACCAGCAAGGCATTGGTGAGCGGATTCGATAGAGAGTATTTTTTTCATTATTTTTTACTAAAAAAGGCCATAGATACTTTTATCTATAGCCTTTCAGGTTACCGCAAATTGCTGCTATTATTCAACTTCAATCATTTGTACAGTGCCATCCGGTAATACTTCCACCATCTGGTCTTGCGGGTTATCAAGGAAAAAAGTAATTAAAACAAACACCACTGCCGCAAAAACAGCAATAACAATAAAGAATATATTCGTTGCAACAAATGAAAGTGTTGTTAAAAATATAACCGCGCCAACATTACCGTAGGCGCCGGCCATACCGGCGATTTGTCCGGTAAGCCGGCGTTTAACCAACGGGATGATGGCAAACACTGCACCATTACCCGCATTCACAAATATTGAACTGAATATAACAGCAGCAAGGGCAAGGTAAATACTCCATTCGCTGGTAATTAAACTTAATAAGTAATAGCCAATACCGGTTCCGGCCATTAATACTGCCAACGATAATTTTCGGCCAAACTTGTCACTTATCCAGCCACCAGCTGGGCGCATAATTAAATTAAGGCCGGCAAATACGGAAGCGACCAGACCGGCTTGAACGGCTGACAGGTTAAAGGTATCCATAAAGAATAAAGGCAGAATTGAGATAACGGCTAGTTCAGAGCCAAACGTGACCATGTAAGATAAGTCCAATATTGCAACTTGCTTAAATTTGTAGCGCTCAATTTCAGGAACGGTTTCAGTAAAAACATGCTTGTTAATTTGGTACACACGTATTGTCTGGAAAGCATATAAACTGCCCAATATGAGATAAATCATATCGGTCACGCCGTTGCTTAACATGCCTAAGTTAGCCGGGCTTAGTTTCCAGGTTAATATGGCTAATGCGGCATATAGTGGAATATTCATTATCAGATACAAAAAGAAATCAAATCTGGAGGTGATTTCCAGTGCGCCATTCTTTTTGGGTTTGAAATAAGTTGAGCCTTTGGGCGTATCGGTCACACTAAAGAAATAAATAGCAGAATAAACGAGTGCCACAACACCGGTTGAGCCAACAGCCCAACGCCAGCCATCGTCGCCGCCAAACATCAGCGCAACGGTAGGCAATATCACCGCCGCACCAGCCGAACCAAAGTTACCCCAACCACCATAAATGCCTTGTGCGAGCCCGGTTTGTTTTGCTGGAAACCATTCGCTAATCATGCGAATACCAATCACAAAACCAGCTCCAACAAAGCCCAACAGGAAGCGCATTAATGCCAGTTGTTCATAATCTTCTGCCATTGCAAAACCAAAGCAAAGAAAGCTGGACACAAACAGCAGCATCGAATAAATCCGGCGAGGCCCAAAGGCATCGACCAGCATGCCGACAATAATGCGTGCTGGAATGGTGAGGGCAACATTAAGGATAAGCAGGGTTTTAATTTGCTGAGTGGTTAAGCCCATTGAATCACGCATCATGGCGAGTAATGGCGCGTGATTGAACCAGACAAAGAAGCTAATAAAGAACGCCATCCAGCTTAAATGCAGAATTCGCATTTTCCCGCTGAATGAAAACAGGTTCATTGTACTTGATGGGCTAGACATGTTATTTCCTTAAGTTTAAATTTGATGTCTTCAGTAAAGCAAGAGACATGCCAATAGCATAAGCTATTGTTATATAAACAAAAATAGAATCAGAAGTACCGTTTTTGCACTATAATAGTGCAAAATAAAGCATTAGTATATAATTAAACACTTAATTTGTGCAGTGGTTTTGCAGTAAGATTTTCATTCTCGATGCTTGCTATAATGTTATGCGCTATTATACTCGGTACGCACTATTATGGTGCAATCGCTGACTGTTCTGCACTGATATTTCCCTCCAGTGCGAGGTATTTCCCTATACTAATCATGTAGTTACAGTATATTTAAGTATTTACTAATACATGGCACGGCACTTGCTATGTTGAGATTCATTGAAATTACTGCAACGGCACTATTTATTCGAGAAGGCCGTTACAGACTATTAACACTTTAACGGAGTTCGAGCATGAAAGAAAAACTGGTTGTAATCGGTAATGGTATGGCAGGTATGCGTACCGTGGAGGAACTGCTTAAAATTGCGCCCGATGCTTATGATATTTCCGTTTTTGGTGAAGAGCCTTACGGCAACTATAACCGCATTATGCTCTCGCCAGTACTTACGGGCGAAAAAACCATTGATGAAATTATGCTGAATGATTTGCAATGGTATGACGACAATAACATCACTTTATTTAAAGGTGTAAAAGCCGTTGATATTGATCGTAAGAAACGTACCGTCACCGGTGATGATGGTAAAACCGTTAGCTATGATCGCTTATTGATTGCAACTGGCTCGACGGCTTTTATTATTCCTCTTCCTGGGCATGACTTGCCTGGTGTGATTGCCTTTCGTGATATTGCCGATGTGGATACCATGTTGGAAGCAGCCCATTCTGGTACAGGCAAGAATAAAAAAAATGCGATTGTGATTGGTGGTGGTCTGCTTGGTCTGGAAGCAGCAAACGGTTTAATGGAACAGGGTATGAATGTGAAAGTGGTTCACATTATGGATACCCTGATGGAGCGCCAGCTGGATGAACCGGCAGCAAAAATGTTGCAAGCGAATTTAGAAGAACGTGGCCTGGAATTTTTAATGGGCGCGCAAACCGAATCCATTCAGGGCAACGGCAAAGTCGAAAAAGTTTGTTTTAAAGACAGCACCGAAGTGGATGCCGATATTGTGGTGATGGCTGTGGGTATTCGTCCTAACTTTGAACTGGCCGAAAAAGTGGGTATTCACTGTGAACGTGGTATTGTCGTAAACGATACTATGCAAACATTTGACCCGGTTGTTTATTCAGTGGGTGAATGTGTGCAGCATCGAGGCCAGACCTATGGTCTGGTTGCACCATTATTTGAAATGGCAAAAGTTTGTGCCAATCATTTAGCTAAACACGGTATTGGTTTATACGAAGGCACTATGACTTCAACCAAATTAAAAGTAACCGGTATTGATCTATTTTCGGCAGGTGATTTTACCGGTAACGAGACAACCGAAGACCTGGTTTTTAAAGATGAGTCTCGTGGTGTTTACAGAAAGATTGTTGTAAAAGACAACATCGTACAAGGTGCCGTTATGTACGGCGATACTATCGATGGTACCTGGTACTTTGATTTAATGCGGGATGAAACCGATATTAGTGATTTCCGCTCGACCATTTTATTTGGTCAGGCACACCTGGGTGATTCCGGTCATGGTGATGACAATCGTGTTGCAGCCATGGCAGACTCTGCCGAAATTTGTGGTTGTAACGGTGTTTGTAAAGGCGATATTGTGAACGCCATTGTTGATAAAAAATTATTTACACTGGATGAAGTTCGGGCGCATACCAAAGCATCCAGTTCATGTGGTTCATGTACTGGTCTGGTAGAAGCCTTAATCGCACATACTGTGGGTGGTGACTATTCTGTTGCACCACATTTGAAACCGATGTGTGGTTGTACCGAACAGACCCATGATGGTGTACGTGAACAAATTCGCAAACAGGAATTAAAAACAATGCCAGCAGTGCGTGAAGCACTGGGCTGGGATACACCCGATGGCTGTCCTAAATGTCGTATGGCACTGAACTATTATTTACTTTGCCAATGGCCAACAGAATATAAAGACGACTCACAGTCCCGTTTTATTAATGAACGTGCACATGGCAACATTCAACACGATGGGACTTACTCGGTTATTCCTCGTATGTGGGGTGGCATGACCACACCACAGGAACTGCGTGCGGTTGCTGATGTTGCTGAAAAGTTCAATGTTGAAACAGTGCATGTTACCGGTGGCCAGCGTATTGGTTTGTATGGCCTGAAAAAACAAGACTTACCGGCAGTATGGAAAGAATTTACTGATGCCGGCATGGTTTCAGGGCATGCTTATGGTAAGGCATTACGAACGGTTAAAACCTGTGTGGGTAAAGAATGGTGTCGTTTCGGTACACAAGATTCTACCGCTATTGGCATTAAGCTTGAAGAATTAAGCTGGGGTTCATGGACACCGCATAAATTTAAAATGGCAGCATCCGGTTGCCCGCGTAACTGTGCAGAAGCCACCATTAAAGATTTTGGTGTTGTCTGTGTTGATTCGGGGTATGAACTTCATGTTGGTGGTAATGGTGGTATCAAAGTACGTGCAACCGATTTCTTATGTGCGGTAAAAACCGAAGAAGAAGTTTTAGAGTATGCGGCGGCTTATATGCAATTTTATCGTGAAGATGCGCATTACCTGGAACGTACCGCTCCATGGATTGAACGGATTGGTCTGCATCGGGTGAAAGAAGAAATTGTTGATGATGCAGAAAAACGCAAAATGTATGCAGAACGTTTTTATGTTGCGCAATCAGTTGCGCAGGACGATCCATGGAAAGAACGTGTTGACGGTGGTGAAAAACATGAATTTACACCACTAAAAGAAATCAGAGGGTAATTAAAATGAGTGACTGGATAGAAGTAGGCAGTTTAAATGATATACCAAAGCAAGGTGCACGTGTGGTTCGGACAGACGATGGTGATATCGCTGTTTTTCGTACTGATAGCGATGAGATTTTTGCGGTAAAAGATGAATGTCCTCACAAAAAAGGGCAGTTATCACAAGGCATTGTGTATGGTAGCAAGGTTGCCTGTCCATTACATAACTGGATGATCAATCTGGATTCCGGTACAGCGGTTGCACCGGATGAAGGTTGCGCAGCAACTTACCCGATTAAAATAGACGGTGACAAAATTATGTTATCACTTACGCCTAAAGATGGTTGTCCTAATAGTTAGGCCATTGAATTAACCACTAAGAACACTAAGTAAAAAATTAAGTGTTGTTATGTCATTGCGAGCGACAGCAAAGCAATCTTCTTGATACATGGTATTACTAACAAGATTGCTTTGCTGTCGCTCGCAATGACTATTAAATCTTTCTTAGTGGTAAAAAACGTTTAAATTTCGGAGTTAACACGATGCTATTCGGTCGTAACAAAAAGAATCCAATCAAAATTGCAGATAAAGGTGTTGTTGACTGGAAATACACAACCTGCGGTTATTGCTCTACCGGCTGCTCGATTGAAGTGGGTTTGGATAAAGACGGTGCTGCGGTTGCAACCCGTGGTGTTGCCGGTGCCGATGTTAATCGTGGCAAACTCTGCTTAAAAGGTATTTTTGAACACGAACTGTTTAATATCCCTGGGCGTGGCGATAAGCCTTTAATACGTGAGCATTTTTACGATGCGTTTGAGCAAACCAACTGGGATACAGCATTAGATAAAGTAGCCAGTGAAATAAAACGCATTCAGTCAGCCTATGGTCGAGATGCGTTTGCTATTGTTTCTACCGGCCAGATCATGACCGAAGAATTTTATACGCTGGGCAAACTCGCGCGTGGTGTTATCGGTACTAACAACTATGATGGTAATACAACACTTTGTATGTCTTCAGCGGTATCTGGCTATAAGCGTTCTTTTGGTTCCGATGGCCCACCGGGCTGTTATGACGACTTTGAACATACCGATTGTTTAATGGCCTTTGGTTCAAACCTTCCCGAGCAACATCCGATTATTTACTGGCGTTTAAAACAGGCATTGGAAAAACGTAAGTTTCCGGTGATTGTCGTGGATCCACGTGTAACCATGTTTGCGCAAATGGCCGATATTCATTTGCCAGTTACGCCAGGCACCGACCTGGCCTTATTAAATTCACTGGTGCATGTTATTTTAGATGAAGGTCTCGAAGATCACTCATATATCGATTCGAATACTTCCGGTTATGACGAGTTTATCAAAACAGTCGAACATTATGATCCGGTCAGTGCATCCAGGATTTGTGGTATTGATGAAGACACTATTCGAAATGTTGCACGTACCTATGCCAATGCCGGTGCTGCTATGTCTATCTGGACAATGGGCATCAATCAAAGTACTCATGGTTCCGATGGTGTATGTGCGATTAATAACTTAAACCTGGTGACCGGTAATATCGGTAAGCCTGGTGGTACCAGCTTATCCATTACCGGCCAGTGTAATGCTATGGGTACACGTGAATGGTCGGGTTGTTCTGGCTTACCCGGTTATCGAGCATTAGAAAAAGAGCAGGACAGAGAAGATATTGCAAAGTTCTGGGGCATCGATCCTGAATTTTTCCCAAAAAAACGTGGCTTGTTTCAGACTGATATTTTTCCGGCAATCGAAACCGGTCAAATCAAAGGTATGTGGATCATTGCAACCAACCCAATGACCTCGATGACCAACACCGCACGCATCCGTAAAATTTTAGAGAAACTGGATTTTCTGGTGGTGCAGGATGCCTATCAGGATTGTGAATCAAACCAGTACGCCAATGTTTACTTCCCTGCCGGTGTATGGGCAGAAAAAGAAGGCTGTTTTACCAATACTGAACGACGGGTTAATTTAATTCGTAACGTGATTAAACCACATGGTGATTCCAAACCGGACTTGTGGATTTTTAATCAAATGGCGAAGCGTTTCGAGCAAGGGCAAAAAATCAAATTTCCTGAAACAGCCGAAGGGGTGTTTGACGAATTACGCCAGTTATCCAAAGGACGGATGCTGGATTATTCCGGTATGAGTTATGAAAAACTCGAAACTCAAAAAGGCCTGCAATGGCCGTGTACCGAAGGGGACGAAACTGGTAGTCCACGGTTGTACACCGATGGCAAATTCCAGTACCCCGATGGTAAAGCAAAATTACTGGCTTTACCGTTTATCGACAATAACGAAGTGCCTGACGATGAATACCCGTTCTGGATGAACAGTGGTCGTGTAGTTGAACATTTCCATACCCGAACCCGTACCGGCAAGGTAGGCAACATCAATAAATTTAGCCCAACCCCTTATATGGAAATGAACCCGGATTCGGCCAAAGAGTTAGGTATTCAACATGGTGGTTATGCACGTTTAACCTCACGCCGTGGTGACGGGGTTGTTATGGTTCAGTGTACTCAGCGTGTACCACCTAACATGGTGTTTATTCCGTTTCATTTTCATGAATGTGCTAATCGCTTAACGTTGGGTTTACTCGATCCACATTCAAGACAACCGGCATTTAAACAGTGTGCGGTTAAAATAGAAGCCGTGGCTGATCAACATGCAGCCGCTGTACGAAACAAAGAAGCACGTGCTTTTTAATTTAGGAAAGAGTTAGATGTTTAAAGTACGAAAAGACGAACCAGAATATGCTTATCTGACTGATGCCAAAGCACCGCGTGTTAATCATTATGGAAAAAATATTGATTTAGCAGCAGAACACAGCGAGTTAACAGGGCAGAGTTTAAATATTAATGGCGACAGCAGTATCAGTGATAACCCTGACCGTTACAAACAGCACGGATTTTATTTTAATGCCGACAACTGTATATCCTGTCATGCCTGCGAGTCAGCATGCAGTGAAAAAAATGATCTGCCACCTTACCTTGCTTATCGCGCAGTGGGTTATGTCGAAGGAGGCACTTACCCAAGTTATACGCGTTTAAACATTTCGATGGCCTGTAACCATTGTGATAACCCGGTGTGCTTAAAAGGTTGTCCGACACGGGCTTACACTAAATACGCCGAGTACGGTGCGGTATTACAGGATCCAGACATTTGTTTTGGCTGCGGGTATTGTACCTGGGTATGTCCTTATAATGCACCGCAACTTGATATGAAAAAAGGTCATGTGCATAAATGTAATATGTGTGTTGATAGACTGGAAGCTGGACTCAAGCCAGCCTGTGCTTCTGCCTGTTTAGCAGGGGCACTGGATTTTGGTGTTATCGAAACTACACCGGAAAACCGTGATCAGTTAAAAACATCGATTCCCGGTTTCCCAACGGCGGATATTACTAATCCCAATATTCGCTTCCAGCAAACAAAAACCTTGCCGCAGGATATGTCTCGCACCGATGCGACGGCACTTAAGTATCACCGCAATGATGAAACGGGTGAGTATGAGCCGATGGTCGATGAGCAACGCAAGTCGAACAAAAAATTCTGGAACCTGAAAAAATTATTAACCTCACATGAAAATGCCCATATTGCCTTTACCTTAAGTGCACAAACCGTTATTGGTGCTTTCTTTATGGTTTTATTTTCACAGTACTTTGGTAATGATGCTGGCTTTGTCGATTTTACAGAAAATGTATCGACAACTTATGTCCCGTTAATGGCAGCATTGTTAGTACTGTTAAGTTTTGGTATGGCCAAATTAAATTTACACCTTGGCCGCCCGCATCGTTTTTATCGTGGTTTTTATAACTGGCGCATGTCACCAGTGAGTCGAGAAATTGCCGGGATTTCTTTATTTTTTGCGGGTATTGCAGGCTATGCCTTGTTTGCCTGGTTCAGTAATGGTGTGGCGCAATTTTTTGCTGATCTGTCGGCGATTGCAGCGGTTATTGGTGGTGTTGGTGGATTCTATTATATGTATAAACTGTATCGTATTCCGGCTCGGCCTTACTGGAACCACTGGCAAACAGGGAGCAGCTTTATTGGTAGTACCTTAGCTCTGGGTGGTCTGCTTGTTGTTATTGTTATTAGTATTACACACGGTTTAACTTTAACCTCAGCAACGCTTGAATTTACTGCAATATTTATTTTAGGTGGGTTAATAATTGAAGCATTGGGTTTATTATTTCATGCGCGCGATATGAAACGCAGCCATAGTGAAGGTGCTGTGTCCCATTACGAGCAAACCACAACTTATGGTAAGTCCTATCTTCTACGTAATTTTTTACTGGCAGCTAATATTATTGCAGTAGCTCTGGTCAGTATTTATGGTTTATCAGATGTTTTCGGAACGCTGGTTGGCATTACTTTAAGCTTATCCATATTTATCAGTGCCATACTGGGGCGTGCATTATTTTATGTATTAGTCATTCCAACAACAATGCCTGGGGCTTTCTTCTGGCGTAACAAGGGTTTTGAAGAGCATGCGCGCGAGACCGGTTTGGCTGATATGCCGCAAACCGGTGTTTTGGCAGACAATCATTAAAAGCAATACAAAGAGTTTAAAACAGATTTAAAGAGAGTATGATTTTATGTATCCAAATATGCAAATCAGGACCGTTAAGGTTGGCGATAAAGAAATAAGAACCTGTAGTGAAGGTTATATTGTTGACATGGATGAATGGAGTGCTGACTTTGTTCGTGCACAGGCCGCAGTTGAAGGGCTTGAGTTAACCGATGAGCATTGGGAAGTGGTTGAGTTTTTACGCAACTATTACGAAGAACATCGTGTGCAATGTGAAGTGCGTAAAATGATAAAACATTTTAAACAAATATGGGGTGCCGAGCGAGGCAACAGTAGTTACCTGCATAAAATATTTCCACGCGGTGGTCCGCAGAAGCAAGGTAACCGTTTGGCGGGCTTAATGCGTACCAAGGGCGAACATTAAAAGTTAACCTCGAGGGCACAAAAAACACGAAGAAGTTATCTTATATTAAAGATGGATAGTCTATAAAGTGGAGTTAACAACATATTTGTTTTGTTTGTGTACCTCATGTTTTAGTGGTTCAAAAACCTCCTGTTTTATCTCACCATCTCATGCTAGAATTTTTCTATATTTTTAGTGGTGTTTAATTCATGCCTTTAGAAGTCCAAACGACTTGTCCCTACTGCGGTGTTGGTTGTGGTGTGGTTGCCACGATTAGCGATGCAGGGTCTGTTTCTGTTAAAGGCGATCCGGCTCATCCAGCCAATTTCTCGCGACTATGTTCTAAAGGTGCCGCACTTGCCGATACTATTGGTATGGATGGCCGAGTGTTTTATCCGGAGGTAGATGGTATCGAGTACAGCTGGGAACATGCACTCGGTTATACAGCACGAAAATTTAATTCTATTATTGAGGAGCACGGTGCAGATTCTGTTGCCTTTTATGTTTCAGGCCAGTTAATGACAGAAGATTATTACGTTGCCAATAAATTAATGAAAGGATTTATTGGTTCGGCCAATATTGATACTAACTCCCGCCTTTGCATGTCGTCAGCCGTTGCTGCCTATAAACGTGCTTTCGGTTCGGACACCGTACCGTGCAGTTATGAAGATCTGGAACGCGCCAAACTAATCGTACTTGCCGGTTCGAATGCGGCCTGGTGCCATCCTGTTTTATACCAACGTATTGTTAAAGCAAAAAAACAAAATTCGGATCTGATGGTGGTGGTAATTGACCCACGCCAGACGGCAACCTGTGATATAGCCGACCAACATCTTGCGATTCAATCGGGTACGGATCATATTCTATTTAAAGGTTTATTAAACTATTTAGCGCAACAGGATGAAGTGAATCATTTATTTGTTTCACAATTTACCGAAGGAATGGGGGCTTGTCTTGAAGAGGCAAAGCGGTCTGTTGCAAGTTTAGATGCTGTTGCCACAGGTTGCGGTTTACCTGTTAGTGACATTAAACGTTTTTACCAACTGTTTGCATGTACCGAGCGGGTTGTGACAGTTTTTTCTCAGGGCATCAACCAGTGGTCGTATGGCACGGATAATGGTAACGCGATTATAAATTGCCACTTACTTACAGGACGTATTGGCCGGCCGGGAATGGGGCCCTTCTCTTTTACCGGCCAGCCTAATGCGATGGGTGGCCGTGAAGTGGGTGGCTTAGCCAATCAGCTTGCTGCACATATGGCTATTGAAAACAAACAGCACCGCCAGCTCGTAAAAGATTTTTGGGGTGCGCCATTTATACCCGAAAAAACAGGTTTAAAAGCGGTTGATCTGTTTAAAGCCGTACACAGTGGAAAGATAAAAGCTTTGTGGATTATGGCAACCAATCCGGCAGTGAGTTTACCCGACTCAAATTTTGTACGTGAAGCATTAGAAAAATGTGAGTTTGTTGTTGTTTCTGATTGTATGCGTAATACTGACACCACTCGCTATGCCAATATTCTCTTTCCGGCACAAACATGGGGTGAACGCGATGGTACGGTAACCAACAGTGAACGTCGTATTTCCAGGCAACGTGCTTTTTTGCCCACGCCGGGGCAGGCAAGACCAGACTGGTGGATTATTTCGAAAGTGGCGCAACAAATGGGTTATATCGAGGCTTTTAATTACGAGCGCCCGTTTGAAATATTTAAGGAACATGCTGCTTTGTCGGGCTATCACAATACTTCGCATAAAGAAGGCGTTCAACGTGACTTTGATATTAGTGGCTATGCAGATATTGACGAACCGCTTTATGATGCAATGCGGCCATTGCAATGGCCAATAACCAAAGATAACCCTGATGGCACGACTCGAATGTTTACCGATGGCCGGTTTTTTACAGCATCAGGGAAAGCGCAGTTTATTACCATTGAGCCGCACCAGCCTGTTTCCCTCATATCAGAGGCTTATCCTTTAATATTAAATACCGGACGCATACGTGACCAATGGCATACCATGACACGCACCGGTAAGTCGGCACGTTTATCCGGCCATATTCAGGAAAGTTTTATTGCGCTGCATACGGATGATGCCATGCAGTATGGTATTAGTGAAAACAGTCTGGTTACTGTAACGAGTGCAAAAGGGCAGGTTGTGGTGCGTGCTAATGTTTGTGACACCCAGCAACGTGGCAATGTTTTTATACCGATGCACTGGAATGATCAATTTTCAGGTTGCAGTGTGGTTGGAAAGTTAATTGATGCGGTTGTTGACCCCTTTTCTGGCCAACCAGAATTTAAATACACAGCGGTCGCTATTAAAGAAAAAATACCAGCATGGTACGGGTTTATTTTATCTCGCCGCAAATTAAAAATCAGTCATGCAAGTTACTGGTCAGTTTCAAGAGGACGTGGTTTGTGGCGCTATGAAGTTGCTGGCGATGAAGCGGCAGGGGACTGGGCAAACTGTGCACGGCAATTACTTTGTCAGAATGCTGATAATGTTGAATGGGTTGAATATTTTGATTCGGCGCAGAGCCGATACCGTGGTGCACGCATTGAAAATGGCCACCTGGAGAGCTGTATTTTTATTGGCCCGGATCAGGACTTGCCAGAGCGTGACTGGCTCGCACAGTTGTTAGCAAAACAATCATTGAAAGATGATGAGCGTATCAGCATCTTAACGGGTAAACCTTTATCTGGACAACAGGATGTGGGGCGTATTATTTGTTCCTGTTTCAGTGTGGGGATTAATACCTTAACCAATGCCATCGAAAAGCAACATTTAACAACCGTTGATGCCATTGGTGCAGCTTTAAAAGCGGGAACCAATTGCGGTTCCTGTGTGCCGGAACTAAAACGCCTTATTAACCTGGCTGAAAGAAGCTAACTGATTGTGAGTGTAAAGCACAATCAGGCTAACCAACTAAAACTGTGTAGGAAAATCCCTACGCAAGTTTAATCCTTGTCCTACAAGACAAAATAGCAACAGGCAAGTATGATTACTTACTCTTTGTAGTGGGTTGTTTGGGTGATTCTGGTGCGAGTTTTGAAGAGTAAAATAGTATTAATTTTGAGTATTTGGTTGGTAACCACTATCGTGGTTCTTTCTTTACCGACTAAAAGCGGTACATCATTACAATCAAGCAATTCTAAAGCTGTATCGGCTACTTCGCCGTCGTTATCTTCAGTTACGAGCAGGAATATTCGGTGAGTGCCGTTATACAAATAGCACGTTTTTCTGAACAGGGAGCCATCCCGGTTCGTGCAGAACGTTTTTACCAAAGCAGCAACCAATGGTTCTTTTCGGTACGTTCAGGCCTTGATCATGGCCCTTATGCAACCTTTGATGATGCCCGTGAAGCCTTAACTCAATATATTGAGTTATCCCTGAACAAAAATAAATAACACCGTCCCACCCCATAAATAACTTGTAAATCAATATCTTACAAGTTCTCTTGTATTTATTCCCGAAACAAAACGATTAAAGTTTAGCTATTTTCAGCCGTTAAAGTTTGAGTGTTAATTATAATTTAGCAGGTGATCGAACTTTGTTGAAGCGATTGAACTTTTTTGCAAGTCCGTTATTTTACATATTGTTGGCAACGACAGGACTTATCTTTTCTGAAGTGTTCCCTGCATTTAATTATCAGCAGCAATTGCGCTGGTTATTTGAACTGACACTACTGGTGAGTTGTTTAGTTCTTTTATTTAGAGCAAAACAGGCTTCATCAATAGTGGAGCCACATTTAGCTGAGGAAAGTGAATCTGTTCAACAGTCTTTGCAGTCATTGTTAAGCGATATTGACGAAGCCTATTCTACAGAGCTTGATATTATTCAGAAGGATGTGAATCGCGTTAAAAGTATATTAGCAGAAGCGGTTAGTGATTTAACCAGTGGCTTTGAATCAATAAATCAATTGATGCAACGTGAAGATGAAATAGTCAAGTCCATTGTTAAAAGCTCAAATAATGAAGATGATGACCCAGATATTATTAATGTTCATGAGTTTGCACAAACGACTGAAAATATTATGGCCAGTTTTATTGAAGTGCTAATGACCGTGAGCACACAAAGTATTGAGACCGCACATAATCTTGATGAAATGCAGTCACAACTTGATGATATTTTTAGTTTACTGGATGAGTCTAAAACCATTGCTGACCAAACTAATTTACTTGCTCTTAATGCTGCAATTGAAGCAGCCCGGGCCGGTGAGGCAGGTCGTGGTTTTGCTGTGGTTGCCGATGAAGTGCGAAGTTTATCAACTCGTGCTTCCAGCTTTAATGATCAGATTGGAGAAAAAGTCTACAGTGCAAAATCTGCAATTGATCTGGTAAATGCAACAGTTAATGACATGGCATCAAGAGATATGAGTAGCAGTATTGAATCTCAGGATAAAATAAAAACTGCACTGTTCAAGATTGAGAAGATGGATAGCCATTTTTCTGAAGCAATTAAAGAAGTGTCTGATATCACTTTACAAATTGAAACTGTTGTTGGTAATACAGTCAGAGTGATGCAGTTTGAAGATATAACCACCCAGGTACTAACGGAAGCTGCAGAACGAAGCGATCGTATCAGCAATATAAGCAATGAAATACATAATGTGATTAACCAGAATATTTCACATAATTCATCTGCATCGATTGAGTATATTGAAACTATTCGTGAAGTTGTTCAGAGCGTAAGAAATTCATGGCAACAACAACATCGTAGTGTGGTTGGTTCCAAAAATTTAGAAGAAAGTGAAGTTGATTTATTTTAACAAACAGGACTCGTGAAAAGAGTAATAAAAGGAGATAGAGATGAGTGTAACAACATCAGAAAGTGACAAAACAGTAATGATTACAGTAGATGGACGATTTGACTTTTCGGTTCATAAAGATTTCAGGAATGCATATAAAGATCATGACAGCAGTATGAGCTATCGAGTTAATTTAAGTAAAACTGAATACCTTGATAGTTCTGCACTGGGTATGTTGTTGCTGCTTAAAAAACATGCTGAGGGGAAAGTGATTATTGAAAAACCGAATGATGAAATTAAGCGGGTCTTGACGATTGCAAATTTTGACAAGGTTTTTAGTATTGAATAGTTCTGCTAATCGTTATGAATAAATTAGAAATAAATACGTTAGAAATAAATACGTTAGAAGTATGCCTGCGGGTAAAGACTAAAAGTAGCTGCGAGGTCAGGCTATGAGCAATACTGCAGAAAAACTACCTGTTGATGCAGTTGCATTTAAAGGCAAGGCTCTTGTTGTTGATGATGAGCCAACTAATCGTCTGATTTTGCAAGCACATTTGTCAAAGCAGGGTTACGATATTATTTTGGCAGTTAATGGTATTGAAGCAGTAGAAAAGTTCAGGCAAGAGTCACCAGACATTGTCTTTATGGATGTGATGATGCCTGAAATGGACGGTTATGAAGCAACTATGCGAATTAAATCACTTTGTGGTGACAGGTTCGTTCCTGTTATTTTCCTGACCGCAATCACTAATGAAGATGAGCTGGCCAGATGTGTTGCTGCTGGTGGCGATGACTTTCTTACCAAACCTTTTAGCCATACTTTACTTAAGGCAAAAGTAGATGCATTAGAACGGGTTCGTGATTTACATCGTGAAGTGACAAAGCATCATGCACAGATTTTACGTGATGAAGAAATTGCAGAACAACTTTTCAGCGATGTTGTTATGGCTGATAACGTTGAGCTGGATAAGTTACATGTCATGTTGCGACCGGCTGTTACTTTTAGTGGTGATGTTCTGATGAGTGCACGTAGCCCATCGGGAGAATTGTATGTAATTTTAGGAGATTTTACCGGTCATGGTCTGGTTGCGGCTATTGGTGCTTTGCCAACCGCTGAAGTTTTTCGGGCAATGACAAAGAAAGGCTTTGCCTTAAGAAAAATTCTGAAAGAACTAAATCACAAGTTAGAGTATTTACTTCCGGGAGATAAATTTCTTGCGGTGGGCGCCATTAGTATAGCAGCCGATGCCAGATCAGCTAAAATCTGGAATGGAGGTATTCCGAGTATTGTACACCTGAGCGCCTGGCATGAAATATTAAACCGTTTTCCGGCAACCCATCTTGCGCTGGGTATTCTTGATGAGATTGATGATGAAAAACCGCTGCACGTTGATTTGAAAGAGGGTGATGCTCTGGTGATGTATACGGATGGTGTTATAGAGGCCTGTGACACAAATAAAAATATGTATGGTGAAGAACGTTTTGAAAGCCATCTGGTCAGCTCCGAAATAGATGATATTCTGATTAATATTGAAAAGGATCTTATTAGCTTTACTGACGGTCATGTACAGGATGATGACATTAGTATGGTGGTTATTCCATGCACAACTAAATTAATTGTAGAAGAAAAAGACAATTCAGTTAGAAATATTGGCCATGATAAATATAGCATTGTTAATTTTTCTGTTGCCACTGGTGATGATTTTAGTCTTGAATGGCAATGGGAATTTAATGTGCATGCTGCAAGTCTGAAGAAAGTTGACCCCATACCAGTGCTATTGAGTCAGATACAGGAACTGGAGGATATTCAGGAGCACAGACAAAATCTTTTTCTGATTTTCTCTGAACTGTTTAATAATGCGCTGGATCATGGCGTCTTGAAACTGGACTCTAAAATGAAGGCCGATCCTGAAGGGTTTACTGAATATTTAGAACAAAGAGAACTGCGGTTAGACAAATTAACAGATGCGATCATTGAAATCTCACTGGAGAAATTTATTCTTCATGATGTTGAATATTTAAAAATAAGAATAAGAGATTCGGGTGATGGTTTCTCTGATACGGATATTCAAAATCTGGATGCAAACAGCAAATTATCGGGAAGAGGAATCAATCTGGTAAAAGAACTTTGTTGCCAGGTGCAATATAAGGGGAAAGGTAATGAAGTAGAAGTTGTCTACCAGTTTTCCTGAATACCAATATATAATGCCAGCAATTAACAGAATACTGATCGCAGATGATGACAAGTTTATGTTGTTGTCATTAAAGACTGTCCTCGAAAAAGAGAACTATGCGGTCATTGCTGTAAATAATGGTGAAGAAGCAGTTGCTGCATTTAAAAAAGCTCCCGCAGACTGTATTTTGCTTGACGGTTTAATGCCCGAACTCGATGGTTTTAGTGCCTGTAGAGAAATTCGTACTTTACCGCAGGGTAAGGCCGTTCCTATCCTGATTGTATCCGGTTTAACTAAAGCAGAAATAAAATCAGATTATCCGGACACAAAAGCAACCGGTTATATTGCCAAGCCAATTGACTGGTTGAAATTACTTAAAAAGATTGAATCTCTTTAATATTCCCCCTGTTTTAGTTGCTAACTAAAACAGGGGTATCAAATTTAATGTCTTCCAGGCTATAAGCCATTAATGTACGGATATTAGCATGATCGCTACCATCCGAATTTTTTAGAACATCTTCACGATAATATTTGCCAAAGCAATTCAGTGTTTGTTGTTTGGTTAACTGGTTGATTTGTGCAAAAGAAAAAATCTTGCATGAGCCTTCGTTTGTTCCAGCTTTATTAATGATCATCGCATCTCCACGCCCGTTACTAAAACCTGAAGGGGAATAAGTGTATTCGTTATCAATTACCGCTATCACATCATCAAAGTTAATATTTTCAGGTTGTGTTTTTATTAAAGTTAATAGTTCAGTTGTTGTCATTGCAAGTACCTTGTAAATTAGTTATATATCATCACCGGGGTATGCGCTTCGCTGACGGTTAAAGGGTTTTGTAGCCGTTGCAAGCACGGGGAATCTGGATTCAAACATATTGACCAGCACACCAGCCTGACGACCAGGCCCACTGGAAATTATACCCGCCCAGCCAGCCGGTAACATCTACTACCTCACCAATAAAATACAGCCCGGTTTGTTTGTTGGCCTGCATGGTTTTTGACGAAAGTTGATTACAGTCTACACCACCTAGTGTGACCTCGGCAGTTCTGTAACCCTCAGTACCATTGGGTTTGATTGTCCAGTTCTGTAACTGGTTACTAGCAAGATTTATTTGTTCTTTTGTTAGCGACTTGAGCTTTGTTTCCAGAAGTTGGGGTTCCAGAAAAGTGTTAACCAATCTTTTGGGCAGTAACTGTGCTAATACCGTTTTTAATATTTGTTGGGGGTGCTCAGTAATAGCTGAGTTTAAAAAGTCTTCCAGTGAGATCTCGGGTAAAAGGTTAATGACTATTTCATTACCCTGTTGCCAGTAAGATGAAATTTGTAATATGGCCGGGCCACTGAGTCCTCGATGGGTAAATAAAATATTTTCCTTAAATTGAATATTATTGCATGTCACAATACCATTAACCGCAATTCCGGAAAGTTTTTCCAAGCGTGCTTTATCGTGCTGCTGTAATGTAAAAGGGACAAGCCCAGCCGATGTTGTAACGACTTTCAGGTTAAATTGTTCTGCTACCTTATAACCAAAAGGTGTTGCTCCCATTTTTGGGATTGAAAGTCCACCACTGGCAATAACCAGTGACTGGCATTGATACGACTGGCTGGATGATTCAAGCAGATAATGGTTGTCTGCTTTTTGGGTAATAAGTTTAATTGTCGAGTTTAAGAAAATTTCAACACTGTATTTTTTTGCTTCAGCTAATAACATCGACAAAATATCTTTCGAACTGTTATCACAAAAGAGCTGCCCATGTTCACGTTGGTGATAGGCAATGCCGTATTGCTGTACAAGCTCAATAAAGTTCCACTGATTATAACGGCTGATGGCGGATTTACAAAAATGTGGATTATTTGAAATATAGTTGTTTGCATCGATATTATAATTTGTAAAATTACAGCGGCCACCACCGGACATCAGAATTTTTTTACCGGCTTTGTTAGCATGGTCGAGTATTAATGTGTTCCTTCCTCGTTTACCTGCTTCAATGGCGCACATTAATCCCGCTGCCCCCGCGCCAATAATAATCACATCTACCTGTTTCATTGTCTTATTGTACTGTAATTTTGCCCATGCAGCATTTAGCTTATTTGCAGAACAGCGTATAATCCATGTATGAGTGTGGCTGAATTTATTGTTCTATTTACTTTGATAGTGGTTATCTTTTACTGGATTGATACTATTCGTGTAAAGGAAATAGCAGTTATGCATGGTAAAAATGCCTGTAAGGATGCGGGTGTTACATTTCTGGATCAAACGGTTGAAATTAAAAAGCTACGTTTAAAACGTAATTCACGTGGAACCGTGGTTTTTTACCGTGAATATCAGTTTGAATTCAGCAGTGACGGTGTTCGGCGTGTTGACGCAGTGATTGTAATGTTGGGCAAGCAACTGCTTAAATTACAGTTATCAGCCTATCCTCAGGTTATGCAGGCTGAACCGAATGATTTAAAATCTGATACAGCAAAATATACGATAAAGACGAATAACATTACCATCGAACCAAAGGTGGTTAATATAAACGGCTCTAAACCAGATAATAATTCTTAAATACAGGAAAGCACATATGCCAAAGGCCAGTGATTTAAAACGTGGTGTTGTTGTTGATATTAATGATACCCCGCATGCAGTAAAAAAAGTGGAAGCCAAAAGTCCATCTTCACGTGGTGCGGCAACTCTGTATAAAATTCGTTTTACTAATTTAAAAACAGGGCAAAAACTGGATGAGTCTTACAAAGGTGATGACTTTCTAAAAGATATTGATTGTGTGCGAGTTGCAGTGCAATACTCGTATATGGATGGTGATTCCTATGTTTTTATGAATATGGAGGATTATAGTCAGTATAGTTTAAATGTGGCTGAGCTTGAAGATCAGCAAGGTTATTTAACCGAAGGTCTTGAAGGCATCAAGGCTTTGCTGGTTGATGGGGAAATTCTTGGAATTGAATTACCGCAATCGGTTAGTTTGAAAATTATGGATACTGCACCCGGTATCAAAGGTGCAACGGCAACCGGGAGAACCAAGCCTGCCACCTTATCGACAGGTCTTGAAGTGCAAGTGCCTGAATATCTGGAAAATGAAGAAATAATAAAAATTAACACCAACGATGGGAAGTTTATTTCGCGGGCTTAAGTGTTTTTACGTAAAGGTTTAAAGAGGTACTCCAGCCCATTCACTTTAACTTCATAAACAATACTCAGCATAACCCCAAGTTCACCTTTAGGGAAACCTTTGCCAGCAAACCAGACAACATAAGGTTCAGGCAGGTCGATAAGTAGTTGGCCTTTATATTTTCCAAAGGGCATCCGGTAGTTAGCAAGCTTAAGTAATTGTTCAGGATCGGACAGTAACGATCCTTGCAGAAGCTTGTTGTTAGTAGAATGTTTGCTTTCAGGCAAAACGCTGTTCTAAATACTGGTTAATGTCTGCCGATTCATACATCCAGGTTGTTTCACCTTGTTCATTGGTGATTTTTAAACAGGGTACCGAAATTTTCCCACCATTAGACAAAAGTTCCTCGCGGGCTTGCGGGTTGTATTGCGCATCGAGCATTTCAATATTAAGTGACAAACGTTTTATCATGCGCTTTACTTTGATGCAGAACGGGCAGGTTTTAAATTGGTACAATGTAAGCTCTTTGGTTTGGTCATCGACCTTCTTTTGTTGCTCGGGTGGACGCTTAATGCCTTTAGGCATAGTGAGTAAATTAACCAGTAAAATAGGTGGGCCAAGAATGATTTGGATGGTTTTAAAAAAATATTTAAAAAATAATCGCATAACAGGGTTCCAGTACTTAAATGCTTATATCGAAAACACCTATAATAACAGATTATTAACGAAATTTTGACAATAAAAATATTCAAAGGCACTTGAAATACAAGGTTAATTTATGTTGAAAACAAAGCCTGAATACTGTCCATGTGGTACAAAAAAAGATTATTTGCAATGTTGTGGACAGTTTATCGAGCAGGGTCGGCTGGTGTTAACAGCCGAAACATTAATGCGCTCACGTTATAGTGCTTATGTCGTTGCCGATGAGGCTTATTTGTTGCGTAGCTGGCATGAGTCAACCCGCCCTACGCAGCTGGGTCTTGACAGTGATACGATTGACTGGGTAAAACTGGAAGTATTGGCAAAGAATCAGGGTAGCCTGCTGGATACACACGGAACAGTCGAGTTTATTGCCCATTATCAGTTACAAAATAAGAAGCGGAAAATACACGAAGTGAGCCGCTTTGTGAAACAAAACAAGCAGTGGTTTTATGTTGATGGTGTTTTGAAGGGGAAATAACATGGTTATTTTGCGATTACAGGCAAAATAGCGGATTTAGCTTTTTGCAAGTCCCCGAGTATTTGATACAATCGCGGCCACTTAAGTAACACTCCCTTCTTAATCTCAAGCGGTAAAATATTTTGATTTCAACGGCAAATCTGACCATTCAATTTGGTGACAAACCTTTATTCGAAAATGTATCTGTTAAATTTGGCGAAGGCAATCGCTACGGTTTAATTGGTGCTAACGGTTGTGGTAAATCCACTTTTATGAAAATTCTGGGTGGTGAGCTCGATGCCACATCGGGTACTTATTCAGTTGATACCAATGAGCGCCTCGGTAAATTAGGCCAGGATCAGTTTGCGTTTGAAGAGTTTAGCGTTGTTGATACGGTAATCATGGGCCACGAAGAATTATGGAAGGTGAAGGAAGAACGGGATCGTCTTTATTCCTTACCTGAAATGACCGAAGAGCAAGGCATGCGCGTTGCCGAGTTGGAAGTCGAATTTGCCGAAATGGATGGTTACACTGCCGAGTCGCGCGCCGGTGAATTATTATTCGGTTTGGATATTCCTCTGGAACAACATACCGGCCCAATGAGCGCCGTTGCGCCGGGTTGGAAGTTACGAGTCTTGCTGGCACAGGCGCTGTTTTCAGATCCAGATATTCTATTACTCGACGAGCCAACCAATAACCTCGACATTAATACTATTCGCTGGCTGGAAAATATTATCAATGAACGTAATAGTACCATGGTTATTATTTCGCACGATCGGCACTTCTTAAACAGCGTTTGTACCCATATGGCCGATCTGGATTTTGGTGAAATTCGCATTTATCCTGGCAATTACGATGCTTATATGACGGCTTCAACGGAAGTTCGTAACAGACAGTTAGCCGATAATGCCAAGAAAAAAGCACAAATTGCTGAGCTGCAAACTTTTGTCAGCCGTTTCTCGGCAAATGCATCCAAAGCCAAACAGGCAACCTCACGAGCCAGGCAAATGGAAAAAATTAAACTCGAAGACATTAAGCCGTCCAGCCGGGTGAACCCTTTTATTCATTTTGATCAGGCGAAAAAATTATACCGTTTAGCGCTGGAAGTGAAAGATCTGGCCAAAGGTTTTGACGATAAACCGTTGTTTAAAGATTTGAATATGCTGGTTGAAGTGGGCGAGCGTATTGCGATTATCGGCCCGAATGGAATTGGTAAAACAACTTTGTTGCGCACGCTGGCCAATGACCTTGAGCCTGACAGTGGTTTAGTGAAGTTGTCAGAAAATCACACACTGGGTTATTTTGCGCAGGATCATGCTGAAGACTTTGAAAAAGATATGGATCTGTTTGACTGGATGAGCCAGTGGCAACAGGAGGGGGATGACGAACAGGTTATTCGCGGCATTTTAGGCAAAATGCTGTTTTCACAAAATGACATTACAAAGTCAGTTAAAGTGATTTCCGGTGGTGAGCAGGGGCGGATGTTATTTGGCAAATTAATGTTGCTAAAGCCTAATATTTTATTAATGGACGAACCCACTAACCACCTCGATATGGAATCGATTGAATCACTGAATAATGCACTTGAAAATTACCCCGGCACGCTTATTTTTGTCAGTCATGACCGCGAGTTTGTGTCGTCATTAGCAACCCGCATTATTGAAATGAAACACGATGGGCTGGTGAATTTTAGTGGTACGTATGAAGACTATTTACGTAGTCAGGCGGTTGAGTAAGCCAGTTGATGAGTTGGTATAAAGATTAAATATTAGCTTGTTCTTATATTCTGTAGCAGGACTGAGCCGGCGTAAATTTTTTTAGAATCGGCGATGACCCGCATTTTTATATCACGTATACTATTATTAGTTAAGATCGTGCGAACCGTTCCCCGCGTGCCGACAAGCCATCTCATCACTTAGCGATGTTAGTGAGAGTGCGTAGTCGTTAGTTTGTTACGGTTCTTTAAGTGATTAAAGAATGGTTAGTAATGAAAGTAATTTGTCCCTCATGCGGGTTTAAAAGCCCAACCGGATTTAAATTTTGTGGCGAGTGCGGCGCAAAATTTGATGTACGTTTTAGCTCTTTTGATAAAATTTCCACGCCTTCTATTGCGTCCATTGAAACACTCGATGGTAATGTTGCCGAACGTCGCCAGTTAACGGTTATGTTTTGTGATTTAGTGGATTCAACGCAACTTTCCGATTACCTTGACCCTGAAGACTTGCGCGAAGTTATCCATCATTATCAGAAAGCCTGTGGCGAAATCGTACATCGTTATGATGGCCACATTGCCCAGTTTCTGGGGGATGGTCTTCTTGTCTACTTTGGTTTCCCGCATGCACATGAAGATGATGCACGTCGCGCTGCCGTTAGTGCCCTCGAAATGATTAACGCTATTAAGGCATTAAACCGTGCTTTTACCTTGCCACAAAATCATACGCTGGCTGTACGTATCGGTATTAACACCGGCCTGGTGGTAACCAGTGAACTGGGTTCCGGGGTTAAAAAAGAACATCTGGCGTTGGGGAAAACCCCAAATGTTGCTGCACGTTTACAGTCACTTGCCGATGCCGATCAAATATTAATAAGCGAAGCCAGCTATCAATTGATTAAAGATGACTTTAATTTTCAGTCACGTGGGAAATTACAGATTAAAGGGATTGCCAAAGGGGTAACAGCCTATCAGGTTATAGAAAGTATCGATAATAAAAATAATATCATTGATGCCAGTGGTAAAACCAGCTCTAAAATTATTGGCCGTGAGTATGAGCTTAAAAAATTACTGGGTTTCTGGGATAAGTCAGTACAGGGGCAGGGTTGTATCGCGGTTGTTAATGGCGATGCGGGTATTGGCAAGTCACGCTTACTCAAAGCCTGTCGTGACGAACTAAACAGTGACGAATACCAGCTTGTTGTCGCACGCTGTCATGCCTATGGTGAAACCAGTACCTTTAGTCCTATTATTAATGTGTTACAGCGCATTATCGGTTTAACCACCAGTCTGTCTGTTGACGAAAAACGCAACAAGTTGCGCAGTTTTCTGGAACGGGATCACTTTGATATTGAAGAAGCTTTTCCCTTGTTTGCAACGTTTTTAGGCTTGCCTTTAAGTGCGCGGTATAAGGAAATTATTATTTCCCCACAAAAACGTAAAACACGCATGATTGAGCTGGTAACCGAATTGCTGGTGCGTTCATCTAAACAATTACCAATGTTATTGATTGTTGAAGATTTACACTGGGTTGATCCATCAACACTTGAACTACTTAACAATCTGATTGATATTGTGCCACAACACAATATTCTGGCTGTTTTTACCTGTCGGCCTAATTTTGATATTCCCTGGTCTGAGTCGGATTCACTTAATATTTTACATGTGGACAACCTGGAACAGATTGATATTGAGTCCATGTTGTTATCGCTAACCAACAATAAAGCGTTACCAGCAGAAATTATTGAACATATTGTCAACAAAACAGATGGTATCCCGTTGTTTGTTGAAGAGCTGACTAAAATGTTGCTTGAGTCAGACTTGTTACGTTTTGTGGGTAATAAATTTGTGCTTAATGATGCCGTATCCGAGAATTTGATTTTAGAGCAATCCATTCCGGCAACCTTGCAAGATTCATTAACTGCACGGCTTGATAGCATGGGGGCTGCAAAAGAAGTGGCTCAATTAGGTGCAGCATTAGGCCGCGAGTTTAGCTATACACTATTGCGTTCAGTTATATCCAAAGGGCAGGATGAACTGGATGCGGCTTTGCAGGAGCTGGTTGATGCTGAATTACTCTATCGACGTGGTTTACCGCCCAATGCGGACTTTATTTTTAAACATGCACTTATTCAGGATGCAGCCGCTTCTTCGTTATTAAAGTCGCACCGGCAAGTCCTGCATCAACGAATCGCTACCGTTTTAATAGAAGAATATCCGGGCATCGCAACGAATCGTCCGGAACAAATTGCGCATCACTTTACCGCGGCTGCTAACTATGAAATAGCGATCGACTGGTGGATTAAAGCTGGCTCACATGCGCTTGAACAATCGGCCAGTGTGGAAGCCATTGAACATGCCAAGCAAGGTTTAAACTTATTACAACATGTTTCCGATTCAGAGCGTAATCGTCGTCGTGAACTTTATTTACAAATGACACTGGGGCCGGTATTAACGGCAACCAAAGGTTATGCGGCACCGGAAGTTGAAAATGCCTATAAGCGTGCGCATGAATTATGCAAGACTGTGGGGGTGGGCGAAGATCTGTTTCCGGTACTATGGGGGTTTTATGCTTTCTCGGTTGTGCGTTCCGAATTTCTGGAAGCGCTTGATGCGGCAACGCAAATGCTCGATATTGCCGATAAACTGCAGGATGAGTCAATGCAGATTGAATCTCATCAGGCTTTAGGTTTAATCAATTATTTTATGGGCCAGCCACAGTTAGCGATGCGGCATATTGAAAAAGTGCTGGAGCTTGATAATAAATCAAGAGATCGTTCATTTACATTTAAAAGTGGTCAGGATGCCAGTGTTTGTAATTTAGCTTTTGCAGCATTAAATAGCTGGCTATTAGGTAAAGCCCAACAGGCTGAACAATATTCAAAACAGGCCATTCAACTTGCCAGAGAACTGGACCATCCCTTTAGCCTCGCATATGCGCTTAACTTTGCTGCATGGTTAAGCTATATGCAGAATAAACCGGAAAAAACAAAAATTTATGCGCAGGAAGAAATCGAGCTTTCTGAAGAGCATGCTTTTTTCTGGATACACAAAGGCAAGTTGTTATTAGGCTGGGCACTTGCGCAAGCCGATGATGCCGAAGAAATCAAGCGTGGCCATAGCCTGATTAAGAATGGTTTTCATGCATATAAAGAACCCGGTGCGCGTTTAGGGCAAACGTTACAAATAGCCATTGATACCAGTATTTGTTTGCGTGAAGGCAATACTGAGGAAGGTCTGGAGATTGTTGACAATGGTTTACAGGCGGTGGATGATACCGGTGAAGTATTCTGGCATGCCGAGTTATTACGTTTAAAAGCAGAGCTGTTAAATAGAGACGATCCGCAGCAGGCGTTAGACTGTTATCAGCAAGCTATCTCAATAGCCGAGCAGCAGGCAGCGTTAGGTCTGGTACAACGGGTAACCGATAGTATGGCTGCCTTTACTGAACAGCAACGTGTTGCGAATAAATAAATATTGGCTTGCTGGTTATCGCTCGCAATGACCATTCATCTTTTCTTTATCTACATAATGTACGCTATTAGCAGATATCCTGGTGGTGGTTAAGCTACTTTCAAGTCAGAGACTATCTGGTTTTAACCATAGCTGCTGCTTTTTTAGCATACTCACGCGCTGCCTCGGTTGAATCCGCATAGGCAAGCGCAACCCCCATTCGGCGTTTAACAAAGGCTTCCGGTTTACCAAATAAGCGAATATCGGTTTGCGGGATGGCAAGTGCTTTTTCTATATCTTCAAATTCAACCCCGACTTTATCTATACCACCATAAATAACCGCACTGGCACCTGCGGTACGTAAGTCGGTTGAAACAGGCAGGCCTAAAATTGCACGGGCATGTAATTCAAATTCATTCTGTTGCTGGGTGATCATCGTTACCATGCCAGTATCGTGTGGACGTGGGCTGACTTCGCTAAAATAAACCTCATCACCTTTTATAAATAGCTCAACACCAAACAAACCCCTGCCACCTAAATTACTGGTGACTGTTTTTGCGATCTGCTGTGCTTTTTCAAGTGTAGTGGATTTCATTTGTTGCGGTTGCCAGCTTTCAACATAATCGCCCTGTTGCTGAATATGGCCAATGGGCTCACAAAAATAAGTATTCATGTCACCGTTTTCATTCAGTGCACGAACGGTCAACAGAGTTATTTCATAATCAAAATTAATTTTTTCTTCAACAATAATTCGGGTGGTGGCAACACGTGCGCCACTGATGGCATAGTCCCATGCGATTTGAATATCATCGGCATTATTAATGGTAGACTGGCCTTTGCCGGATGAGGACATCACCGGTTTTACAATACAGGGAAAGCCAATACCATTTTCAATCACCGTTTTGAGTTCGTCGAGTGATTCCGCAAAGGCGTAGTTTGATGTGGCAATACCGAGTTCTTCTGCCGCAAGGCAGCGAATACCTTCCCGGTTCATGGTCAACTGTGTCGCACGGGCGGTGGGGATAATTGTTGCTATTTTTTCAGATTCAATTTCAGCCAGCATATTGGTTGCGATGGCTTCAATTTCGGGAACGACCCAGTCGGGTTGTTCTTTTTCGATAAGGGCTTTCAATTCTGCCGTGTTGGTCATATCAATCACATAGGCTCGGTGTGCAAGCTGATGGCCAGGTGCATTTTTATAACGATCAACAGCAATGACTTCAATACCTAAGCGTTGTAGTGCGATAATCACTTCTTTGCCGAGTTCACCACAACCAAGCAACATGACTTTGGTTGCCGTTTTTGAAAGGGGAGTGCCGATTTTCATTCAGGTCTCTCAATCTATATTTTTAGTAGCAATAAAGTGTACTATACCAAGGTAAAAATTAGAATTAATTGCCCGAATGGTTGTCTATTTCTCTATGCTAAAAATCAAGATCCTATTGGTTATTTTATTTATCTGGGTTGGTGTTGCTTCAGAGCAGGTTGAAGCGACAGAAAAAATAAATTATCCCCCTTATAGTACACATTATGATCCTGCACGTGATCCCTTTGCCGATGGTCGCACCGCAATTGCACTTGCAAAAGCAACCCAGCGCCGGATTTTAATTGAAGTGGGTGGTGACTGGTGTAAGTGGTGCCATTTACTGGACAGATTTATTAAAAGTGATAAGGAGATTGAACAGGCTTTGTACCAAACCTTTGTCGTTCTAAAGGTGAATGTGAGTGATGAAAATGCCAATGAGAAGTTTTTAGCCGCTTTTCCTGAAAACTTAGGCTATCCTCATATGTATGTGGCTGATATAAATGGAAAAGTTATCCATTCGCAAGATACAGGGAAATTTCTTGATAACTTAAAGTATTCAAAACAAAAGTTTATGGCTTTTTTAAATAAATGGAAATTAAATACAGACTCAAATGAAAAGAATTAAAACAACCAGTACCAATATCAAAAAAATTCTGGCGCAATGGGATGCAGAAATCCCCGAGTCGATTTTACAGCAACAAGAGCAGCGTCAGTCACGGCGGTTATTCCTGGGCCAAAGTGTGGCTTTGATTGGCGGACTTGCGACAGCAACACTGGTGTCGGCTAAAGGTCAGACTAAGGCGAGTAGTCAAGCTGTTTTATCTGAACCGTGGCTAACGGTAGCGGCTGTGCAAGAACATTTATTTCCTCGTATCAGTGGTGAGAAGGCTTCGCCAGGTGCCAGTGATATTAATGCACTTGAGTACTTGCAAGTGATGCTGAATACCCCCGATGCAGATAGCGATGAAGGTGATTTTATTATTAAAGGTGTTGGTTGGCTAAATGGGGTGGCAAATAATTTAGCAGGGCATCCATTTACAAAATTAAATAAAGTTGATCGTGAACGGGTGTTAAAAAAAATAAGCACAAGTACTTCCGGTGAAAACTGGTTGTCAATGTTATTGAATTATATTTTTGAAGCTTTACTGACCGATCCTGTTTATAGCGGCAATACAAATAAGGCAGGTTGGCAGTGGCTTGAACATCAGGCCGGTTTTCCTCGCCCACCTGTAAATAAAAAATACTGGTTATTAGATAAAAAAACCGGTGGTATAAAATGAAAGATTTTGATGTTTGTATTGTTGGTAGTGGTGCCGGTGCCAGTCCGGTTGCTTATACATTAGCTAAAGCAGGTTTTTCGGTTGTGGTACTTGAAAAAGGCCCCTGGTTTACTGAAAAAAATTTTTATAAAGACGAGCTTGCCTGTTGTCGTCGTGATGTTTACACTCCAGCACTTAAAGGTGAACAGCATGTTATTGAAGATTATGCTGGTAAAGATAAAAACGGAAATTACAAATGGGCAAGCGAGTCGACCTATGAGTCAGGCTGGAATTTCTGGAACGGAAATTGTGTGGGTGGCTCATCCAACTTTATGAGCGGTTTCTTTTATCGTTTAAAGCCGGTTGATTTTCGTTTACGTTCCGAATTTGGTGAAATAGAAGGTGCCAATGTTGTGGATTGGCCTATTCAATATGACACGCTGGAACCTTACTATGAGAAAGTTGAAAGACTGGTAGGCGTGTCAGGGCATGCGGTTAACCATGCCTTTGCCGAACCGCGTTCAACAAAAGATTTCCCCTATCCACCCACGATTGAACACCCTATCTCCGGTTATTTTGATACGGCCTGCAAAATACTGAATTACCAGTCACTGCAAACGCCACGTGCTATTTTGCCTTTTGCGGTTGGCAAACGTGGCGGCTGCGCCTATTCCGGTTATTGTGGTAGTTATGGTTGTTCAACCGGTGCAAAAGGCAGCGGGCGAGCCGCATTACTGGATAAAGCGGTTGCAACAGGAAATTGCAAAATTATTCCTCATGCAAAGGTGTACA
>CAZEZI010000004.1:0-41149 GCA_964516315.1 uncultured Thioalkalispiraceae bacterium | reverse complement strand
TTTTACATTTTCCATAGTTTTTCACGAAAAAGACTGCTGTTACAATCTGTTGATTATTGATAGATTAACTGACACTTGTATGATTCGGTATCACTTTTATCGCTTGCGGTATCTGAATACATGAGCGTTCACACAAACCACAGCCGACACAGTTTTCAAGTACATGAGGTTGCTCTAGCATGCCAACTCTTATGGCAACATCAGGTAAAGGACAGGCACGATAACAAACACCGCATGTTTTCCCCTGAAAAGATAAGCATAAATTAACATCAACACGCGCATGCCCCATATGCACATCTTTCATAATGGCATTTGCTTCATAGTTTATTTTCGGGATGGCACCTGTTGGACAAATATCACCACATTTCATGCATAAAATGCATGCTTGCTCACGCGGAATAATAAAAGGTGTATCTAACGATGCAAGACCATTTTCGGTGGAGAAAAATTTAATCGCGCGATTAGGGCAACTTTCACCACACTTGCCACAGCGTATGCATTTAGATAAAAATTTCTTTTCATCGTGCGCGCCAGGTGGTCGAAGATAACGTAAGGATGGAGCATATGCTGCTTTAACGCCTTCACCAGCTACAAGAGATGCTAAACCTGAACTTGCCAGGTATTGTAAAAAACGTCTACGTTTCATTCATGCAGCTTTATACTGTAACAAGAAATTATATACAATGGCTGGAATACTTTTTCATATTCCAGCCATGTATTACATCACTAAACTTTTTCAATTCGACAAGCGAGTTTCTTAAAGTCCACCTGACCAGACACAGGATCCCAAACACGACTGGAAACGCTGTTAACCAGCCATTTGTTCTTTTTAGGATCAGCACTGTCAGCAACAGACAAGTTCCACGGACTAAAGAGGTAACCACGCGGTACAACATTACGCGCAGGTTTAACCAGACTATTAATACCCACTTGTGCTTTTGCCTGGTATGAACCACGCCGTGTTACCAACCGAACTTTATCACCATCTTTAATCCCAAGTTCTTTGGCATCTTCCACATGCATTTCCACATACATCTCGGGCACTAAACGGCGTGTTGTCGGGCTTCGGTTAGATTTAGCTGTGTGGAAATGTTCATACACCACACCTAAGCCTAACCAGAACGGGTACTTATCTTTTGGAACAGCATCCCAACTCTTACCCCTTAACTCTTCATCTGGCAAATCGGGCGTTAAAGCCATATCTCTCGCCTGCTTTAATAGAGGGATATTGTCGATCGTATAAAGATCTTTTTTGTCACCAAATTCCATTAATTTTTTGGTGATTTCTTTACGCCGACTGTAATCTTGCTGACACAGTTTCATATGCACTTTGCCATCTTTGGTTCGGAAAAAGCCATAAGGTTTATCTGTCCAGCTTCCTTCCTGCAACATATAACGACGCTTGGTACCACCATTTTTAGCCGCTTCATAAGTAGGTGCTGGCCACTGAATACCTCGCAAATCACGCAGTTGTTCATACAGGCCTTTGCCGTCCACTTTTTCAACTTCAAGCATGCCGGTTAAATCGGTATCCGTTCCTTCGGATGCAATAACAACATCACGGAAAACTTCTTCAGCATCATAAAAACCATCTTTGCCTTTTTTCCATGGGAAAATTTTATCACCGTCCATTCCCATCAGGTTTGCAATCATACGGCCTTTATCAATAACCATGTCCATATCTGGAATACAACCAGGAGGCGCTTCGGCAGCTTTTTCAACCCGGTTAATTCGGCGTTCCGAACTAATATAAACACCACTTACCTCACCCCATGTTGCTGCAGGGAAAATTACATCCGCATACAAATTATTAGGTGCATGTCGGTAAATTTCCTGAACAACATTAAACGTTTTCATTAGTGCAGGGCGAACAAGTTTATCCTGATCCGGTAAATCAATGTGCGTCGCATAAACAAGGAACATCGCTTTTACTTCATCTTTTAAAGCCCGTTCCATCATACCAACAGCAAAACCCGGGTTTTTAGAGTTCATTGCTTTAATCAGATTCTTTTCGGGCACTCTCCATTGTTTTGCCATCCATTTTCGGTGTGGCGCATCTTTTAATGGTTTGTTAAAGGGTAGACGACCGGTTAAACCACCGGTGAAACGTTCACCCATGGCATTGGGTTGGCCTGTCATAGAGAATGGTCCACAACCTGGCTTAGCCAGATTACCGGTAAGTGTTAACAGGTTAACAATAGAAATAACGTTGTACTGGCCATGGATATGCTGGTTGTAACCAATACCCCACATAATAATAACGCCACCATAGCCTTTGTCCTGTTTACCTTTACTCCGCGCTAAACGTTTGCGTGTTGCGTCAGCAAACATGCCGGCAACTTTACGAATCAGCTCGGGAGAAACATCATGGTTTTTTCCACCCATGCGATCCTGTACCTGTTCAGGACTATAGTCGGCTTTAACACCATTCACATATTCCTTCCAACCAGTGGTATGGGCTTTAAGGAAATCCCAGTCAATGACATCTTTGTGATCTTTTAATAACACATGCGCGATTGAGTTCAGGAAACTGATATCGCCATTTAAGATGGGAACATGCACCGAGTTCTTCGGGTTAACATCTTCATAGCCTTTAACCGTACCTGTATAACGTGGATCCACCACAACGGTAGGAATATCGGTTTTACGCTTATGATCCGCTATACGCCAGAAAATAATAGGGTGCGCTTCACGTGCATTATGGCCAAAGTGCATAACCATATCAGCCAGCTCAATATCTTCATATGCAAGAGGTGGGGTATCCGAACCTAATGTTGCAAAATAGCCAGTTACAGCCGATGTCATACACATACGTGCATTGGCTTCAATCGTGTTCGAACCCAGTACACCTTTCATAAATAAATTTTCAAGGTACTGACCTTCCATTGTAAGCTGACCCGAACCATACAAGCTGACTGAGTTGCCACCGTATTTTTTGGCAAAATGCGCAACCTTGGTCGCTGTCATCACTTCAGCGTCATGATAGGGTACGCGAATAAAATGTTCTTCATCAAATGAGCCTTTGGTTTTACTTATGTAATCCAGATCACCATGACCTGGCTTTTGCCATTCAGCCCAAACATCTTTACGCACATACGGGTCGCCTTCCATACGGTCAACATAAATGGGTTCGGCTGCGGTCAATCCTTTAATACATTGCAAGCCATAATTGGTTGGGTGATCTTTATCTGGCCGCATTGAAACAATCTTACCATCTTGTACCTGGATAATCGTGCCGCAACCTACGCCACAATATGGGCACTGGGCTATCGCCGTTGAGCGACCACTTTTTTTATCTTCTGCCGGTGCGGCTTCTAACTCCGGGTTATTTCCCACAAACAAACTGGTGCCAGCGGCAGCGCCTGTTATAAAACTACTACTTTTAAGAAAATCCCGGCGGTTCATTTTAAAACGTTTCATTTATAACTCCCTCTACTGAGTTCGATATTTAATAATTTTGTATTATCAATTTTTTTAACTGTTCAATAAATATTATTCACTTAATACTTTGGCTCTGATTTAACTCTTGCTTGGCACTGAACGTAAATAAGTAATAATGTCATCAATTTCTGAATCGGTCAGGTTAGCCATGGCAGCAGGGCCTTTAAAGCCAAGCATACGCGTATTAGAACGACCATTAACAATCGTATACCGAATAAAACCATCGCTTACTTTATTCAGGAAACCGGCTTTACCAATAGCCGTACCGGTACTGCCTGCTGAGTAACCGTCTCCATCAAAGCCATGACAAGTGCTACATATTTGGTCAAACCAGAGCTTTCCTAAACGCGGGTCACCATGCGCATCTGGCTGAGCGTCGACAAGAGCAGATATATCGGCTTCTTTTGAGTGAGAGCGTAAAAAAGCCACGATTGCTTCCACTTGACTACGACCTAAATGAGAAAAAGGAGGCATACCCGTACCTGGGCGACCATCTCTTATTGTGCCAAGAAGGAATTTATCGGATGAAACACTGAGAAATTCTTTATTCGTTAATGAAGGAGCAAAACCCGGCTTACCAATTGCATCTGCCTGATGACAGAAAATACAATTCTGGTTATATAGTTCTTCGCCTTTTTTGGCCAGTGCAGGGTCGATGTTAACGGGCACACCAGCCGGCTTTGCAGAACTTGATGTTTCGTTGGTCGAAGATGCACTACTCTTTTCTTCGGTTTTTTGGTTGCACCCGCTAAGCAGAAGCCCAAAAAGTAATATTGGTAATATCAGATGACGTTTCTTTTTCACTCTATTCCCTCACTGTATTATTTGATTATTATCTTAGCCTTACATGTAAACATGAAGCTGAATATATTTTTCGACCCTAACCATACTCTCTTCAAATAGTGATTTCTTGATCTACGTCAATATATTAACCGATTCTAAATATGGACACTTTCTGCCCAATATTGGCTTGTTATGTACGAATGACGGATCATTTATCCTGGTAATCTATTTATGGTAGCTGATAAAACTGTTGCGTCAACCGGTCAACCCCACATTCCAGGTTTTCTACCCGGCATAAAAACTTTTTAACCATTTCAGGGTCTTCAAACGGCCGACCATGCTGTGGCGCCATCATTTGCACGTCTAATTTGCGGATCATTTACCCACAATTTACACACTTTATTTGAAACCATATAGCACTGATGAAAACCGGCCATTTTCTTGATATGACGTTCGAAATCTTCACGGTTTACCATGCTCATCCTCTGTTAACGACGCCCCCATGTAACCCGGAATAAGGTACGGTAAGAAACGATCCCATAATTTTGAAATAATGATGCGCGCATTGGTGTACATAAGCCACTTGTCCATCAAAGTGATAATATCGGGAGCCTGATGTGTGGCAACGACAAGATCCAGTTCCGTAATCGAGGCATACTGTGATATGGCCATGTACAATGGCTGATAAGTTAAATTACCACCGGGGTCAAAAATAGCGGAATGGTTATTATTTTCGATAAAAAGCTGATTAGCTTGTATGCCTTCACCTTTAACCAGGTCTGTAATATAGAATAACCCAATGTCCATTTTCTTCAAATGAAATACGTGGTGTAGTTAAGACCTACTCCAATTATATAAGCATTACCTAATTTTGATATGGCATAATTAGACACTACTCAGTTGCAATGGTATTGAGTTAGAATAATGAAACAGCGGGAAATACAAATAGGAATTAACCGGCTAATAAATGGATAGTGGTATCACCTGATATTTTTTGAATATCAAGCTGTACTTCACAATATTCATTTTGCTCGTCAACAGGAGAGGGATCGTCGGCACAATGACATCCTGAAATAATCCCCGTATAAAAGATACCGGCTTTAATGATAATGCTGTTGCAGGTTTCGCTAGAAGACAGCGGCACCACTTTGATGTGTGTATCCAGCGCAATATTACTAAAGGACAAACCCTGTTGTAATGGAAGTTGGTCAACACCCATTTTTTCCAGCTCTGTTTTTAGAGTGTCATTAAATGCGGGAACACCCCATGCAGTAACTACATTGCATAAATTGATCATTCCGCTACATCCTAAGTTGAATTCAGACTTTCAAAAAGAGTCCGACGGGTTATGCAACATCGACTCATCTTTTATAAGTACTGCGTTTGGTGGCATTTGCAGGTAATAGCCTTTGTCGTGCAATCCGCACAGAACATCTTCAGCCTTAACCCGGGCCAGCTTACGCTCCGCTGTTATCTCCAGTTCCAGTACTTTTTCTAAACACCCTGTCAGTTCTAATAAATCATCAGGCAATGTTTCAATAAGTTCTGTATTATCTTCCTGATAAGGTAGATAAAGATACATTTCTTCTTTGCGGCTACAACGAAAAACACTACACTTCATTTAAGTCTCGGCTCCAAATATTAAGCTGCATAAATAGTCTTTCACATGATCTTAACCCAGATTAAAAAGCTTAGCGCCTGTTTTTATCTTTGATGGAAAGTTAATCCCAGCTTCATCTTTTGAAAGAATCGGCTTGCTCCGCTGTTATTCACAAAAACAAAATGGGGGTTGGTTATGCAGCACCACCCACTAAAATACCCACTAAATGATATACCAGCTACCACCTCAGATCGGGTATAATCAATCAATATCAATAACTTACCTATGATTGTCGGTATTTGCCTGACGCTAGTTTGGAGTAAAAAATGTTCAATGTACGTAAATTTTTTCCATTTCTGGAATGGATCCACGAAATAAAGGATCCGGCTGTATTACGTGCTGATTTACTCGCGGGCATTACCGTATCATTAGTGCTTATTCCCCAGTCAATGGCTTATGCACAACTCGCCGGCTTACCACCCTATTTTGGTTTATATATTTCCTTTATGCCGGTTTTAATTGCTGCACTCTGGGGTTCCTCACGCCAGCTTGCCACCGGCCCAGTTGCCGTTGTTTCTATTATGACCGCAACCGCACTTGCCACCGTGGTAGGTGGTACAGCGCTTTCACACCCTGAACTGGCTGCACAATACATTCCACTGGCGATGTTTTTAGCCTTGTTAGTCGGTGTTTTCCAATTTTTATTAGGCGCATTTCGCCTTGGTGTTGTCGTTAACTTTCTTTCACACCCGGTTATTCTTGGGTTTACAAATGCCGCCGCACTGGTCATCGGTTTATCACAGATGTCCAAAATATTTGGGGTTTCCATGCCAGGGGTTGCCAGTGATCATTTCCTGACTGTGCGAATAGGGGGAGTAATACAGCAACTGGGGGAAACACACCTACCGACATTAATAATGGGCATCAGTGCCTTTGCAATTATGATGTTGCTAAAAAAATACTTTCCACGGATGCCCGGCGTGCTCTTTGCCGTTGTTTTAACCACCGTAGTCAGTTGGTTTATCAAGTATAATGAACAATTAGGCGGCGATGTTGTTGGTGAAATCCCGGCAGGTTTACCTGACATCATCGCACCGGATATTGATGTAGACATGCTACTAACACTTTTACCCAGCGCCGTTATTATTGCACTGGTCGGTTTTATGGAAGCCATTTCAATCGCCAAAGCAATGGCTGCAAAAACAAAAAACAGAATTGATCCAAATAAAGAATTAATTGGTCAGGGGCTTGGCAACATTGTGGGCAGCTTTACCCAGGCCTATCCTTCAAGCGGTTCATTCTCTCGCTCGGCCGTTAACTTAAATGCTGGTGCGCGCAGTGGTTTTTCTTCTGTGGTTACTGCTGCCATTGTTGTTATTACACTATTGTTTTTAACCCCCCTCTTATATCATTTACCAACAGCTGTATTAGCTGCGGTTATTATGATGGCCGTATTTGGTTTAATCAACATAAGCTCCATAAAACATGCCTGGCTTGCCAACAAGCATGATGGTATTGCCGGCATCGTTACTTTTCTTGCAACATTAGGGTTTGCACCACACCTTGATCAGGGCATTATTATTGGTGCAATACTTGCGATTGTTTTATATTTATACCGCACAATGAAACCACGTATTGCAATGCTTGGCCGTTATAAAGATGGTACTTTGCGTGACTTGCGCGTTCATCCCGAATTAACCACTGATGACAAAGTTATCGCTATGCGTTTTGATGGTTCACTCTATTTTGCAAATGTATCCTATTTTGAAGACACCATACTGGCAGCCGTCGCCAATAAACCCGACATCAAGTTTATTCTTGTAGTAGGTAACAGTATTAACCAACTCGATGCATCTGGCGAAGAAGTATTGCATCACGTCGTACAACGTATGCACGATAATGGGATAACCGTTGTATTCAGTGGCCTTAAAAAACAAATACTCGATGTAATGCGTAGAACCGGGCTATACGAACAAATTGGTGAACAAAATATTCATGCCACAGCTGATATGGCATTAAAAGCAATTTATCAACAGTTAAAGTTGTTAAAAGATTCTGACGAAGAACTCTTTTGCCCTCTTTATCCCGATTATCTTCCAGATAATTACAAGCGAACTGAATAAGTTAACTTCTTTAAGCTTTATTCCTGAAGAACCTTAGGTTTGCATAAAGTTCTTAGCCCTGTAATTTAAAAAATTGCCGCGCTATCACTCACAATGACCATATTCAAGTTGTTGTGAGCGATAGCGAAGTAGTCTGGTTTATTATATGAAGCTAAGGTTAAGCGCAATACTAAAAAAGCATTCCCCTCTTTCAACAAGTGCAAATAATAAATATCCCTGTTATAACCACAGCACTGATATTTTTAATTTCCTCTCTTTTCATTGTACTCCTCCCCCTTTAGAACAGCTATAAACCCGTATAAATAACCACGGCTAAATTGTTATTAATTAACAAATTTTAATTGCACAAATTCACTGTGTCATTCTGGTTATAAACAGATAATACGCAGCGTGAGTACATTTTATTTTAAATATTAAGGAGAATAATTATGCGTTTATCAAAAATAACCGTTATTGCCATGGCAGGTTTACTCAGCACAGCATTTGCAAGCACTCAGGTTCGTGCTGACTGTAATGTTGAACTACCCTACGACCAACTCATCGATTGTATTGTTATTGAAGGTGCAGAAAAGCCATACAATGCAGCCGAAGAACAGGATACTGATTACATCAGCAAGAATGCAATTAAGCAAAATCGGGGGAAACCTGGGGTTAATAATTTAGCTGCTGTTGAATAGCAACCAGAAAGAGATATTCTCAACTCCTCGAGAGTGGGTGTGTTTAATGCATCTTCCCGTATTAGCACACCATTTTCCAGCGCAGATTTATTCTGTGCTGGATTTTTTAATAGAAAATTACAGTAAATAATCTCTGTTTTATACAAATAAAAAAGCTGCTATGCATCCAGTATCAGACACATAACAGCTTTACTTGCAGAGCTGGAATTAATTACTCGATTGCAAGAACTTAATAACATCCCGTGTCTGCTGGCCAGTTAAACCAGCACGTATGCGCATATGGAAAGAGGTTGTAATCCATTGATCATCACGTAACTCTTTAGGGTCACGTACATTATGACAACGCACACAATTATCTACCCAGGTTTTCGCTCCACGCGCAAAATCACCTTTCGTGTCGACCTTCTCTTCGGCAAAACCTGTATTTAAAAAGCTTAAGCCAGTGATAATGGTTAAAGATGCTAATCCGGTTTTATATACTTTAAATAAATTTGTTTTCATGATGTACTCCTTAGAAACCATAAGCCAATTGAACAAGCACGCGATCTGCTCCTGTTAAACCTGCATTTGGGTTGTCATTAAACTCATAACTCAGCTTGCCTACCAGGTTTGTTGCAAACAAATAGTTAGCACCTACAGTTATTTGCTCAACATCCTTGGAATTAGTCGGTGTATCATATTCACCAATACGCGCAACAGCTTCCCAGTTAGTTCCTGAAAAACGGTAAGCAGTCTGAATATACCATGCTTGCCATTTGCCACTGTCTGGAGCAACACTGCTAGACTCTGCACCGTATTTTTGCTGAATAAATTCACCTCGTACGTCAAAGCTACCGGGGCGCCAGTTAAAATCCGTACCGACAACATCATAACTCCTGCTGGCATCATAGCTATAACTACCTGATGCACCGGATCGCACAGACACCTTACCCGTTGCTAGTGAAAGCCCAAATTCAAATTTTGAATCCGGGAAAAACATACCGAAACGGCCACCAACGGTTTTGCTACCATCACCGTCTTTACCTAATCCCGGTGTTTCAATCATGTCAATTTCACTACCATCAGCCTCCAGTGTAGGCCCATTGGCAATATAAAGCGCATAGTTAAAGCTATTATTGCTTTGCATCAAATAACCACCACGTGCCATAAAGCCCACATCGGCATTAGGTGCTGCCTGATCATGGCCAAAACCGGTTGGTGCAGAGGCGAGTTTGTTAATCCATGATGGGTGGATGTTCTGACGGAACTGACCCAATGGGCTTAGAAACTTACCAGCAACTAATGCAAGGTAATCATTCACAAACCAGTCAATGGTTAAATAGCCAATTGCAGCTTCAGATTTCCCAGCTTCATTAATCTCAAACTCCAGTTCGGCTTCCAGCATAAATTGATCTGCAAACTGATAATGGAAGATAGGAGAAAAGCCCCCAAAACTGAAAGAACCCGTTTGATCATCCCTGTCGGTATAGCCAACATCTGCAAAACCAGCCAGATGAACCAGTGTTTTTGGTGCTTTCCATTCTTCCCATTCCCTGGCTTTGTCATTTAATAAGCTGACATCCTGCTCCATTTTCTGCTTAACAGACTGGTAGGCTTCCCATTCCTGAGCCTTTTTATTCAGCGCATTCACTTCAGAACGAAGCTTTTCAATTTCTGTTTGCGCCATGGTGTTACTGCTAATCGCCAGACCAATAAAGCATGCCAACGACATTAATTTAGTTTTCATAGGTACAACCCTCTCTAATGAGTAAAAAATAACTGTTTAAATTTTATGATCTGAAAGCGACAGGTGATTACCCATAGCTCCCAATCAATAAGTTATTACACTCGAGGGGGTCTTAGTTTAGGCTGTTGCAAAAGGGTTGAGGGAAATGTTGTGTATGCATAAAATGCAGTGGTATCCTTGATTTTCAGATCCATGCGAATATTAACAGGTATCGCCGCTGAACTGCCTACACTGCAATTATTCTGGCAATAACTGGTAACAGTATTGCAATGAAAGCATGAATGTTCATCTTGCTGAGAATTAGAATTTTCTTTGTGCTCATGGCCAGATCCAGGCATTGACGACATCGAGCAAGGCTGAGTGCTGTCAGACAAAAACAAAGAAACTCTATTTGCCTGTGCTGACATCATTTGCATACTGGAAATAAGGAGTACGGCAATGATGCCTTTTGCGACCAGTAAATATCTGCTTCTTCTCATTAAGTATTCCAGTATCACTTAATTATATAAGTTAACTATAATATTATAAGCTGCTTATTAACATGATCTAGATCAGGTATATTACAGCTAAAAAGGGAAGATATTTTCGTGAAACCTGGCAGCCCTGACTCAATAACCTTTACAATAATAAGTAATTTAATCAAGACAGCTACACATGCTAAAACAATATCCATATTATTGTGTACAGTAGAAAAAATAGTAACGTGATTTCTTTAACTAAGCAACCACTTTAAAGTTGACTCAATAATATGACCCGTATTTTGATTATTGGTTATGTCTGGCCAGAACCTAACTCATCAGCGGCGGGCAGCCGTATGATGCAGCTCATTGAGTTTTTTCAGCAGCAAGACTGGCAAGTTTGTTTTGCAAGCCCTGCGGCTGAAAGTAAACACCGTTTTCCTTTTGAATCAACAGGTGTAAAAAAAGAAAATATTAGCATCAACAGTGATTGCTTTGACTCCTTTATTGCAGCATTAAAACCCGATATAGTTTTATATGACCGGTTTATCATGGAAGAACAATTTGGCTGGCGGGTTGAAAAAATTTGCCCTGAGGCATTAAGAATTATTGAAACTGTTGACTTACATTGCTTACGCGAGGCACGCCACAAAGCACTAAAGAATAATCGTACCTATAATAAACAAGACTTGTTCAGTGACATTGCGCAACGCGAAATTGCCAGTATCTTACGCTGCGACCTGTCGTTGTTAATATCTGATTATGAAATAAATTTATTAACCAGCAAATTTGGGGTCGATAAATCATTACTGCTACATCTGCCTTTTATGCTGAACAACATCCAGCATAAAACAGTCGATAGCTGGCCAGATTATGAACAACGACAACATTTTATTTCTATCGGAAATTTTCGTCATGCTCCCAACTGGGATGCAGTGCTGTATTTAAAACAGACTCTCTGGCCATTAATTCATAAACAACTGCCACAGGCAGAACTACATGTATATGGTGCTTATCCCCCACCAAAAGCAACACAACTGCATAACCCCGGACAAAAATTTTATCTATCAGGCTGGGCAGAAAGTGCAGAACAGGTTATGAAAAATGCCCGCATTTGTTTGGCACCGTTGCGTTTTGGAGCAGGGTTAAAAGGGAAGTTACTGGATTCGATGCAATTCGGCACACCCAGCATTACAACAAAAATTGGTGCCGAAAGCATGCATGGTAAACTCGCATGGAATGGTGTAATTACTGACAACCCGCAAGAATATGCAGATGCCGCAGTTGATCTTTATAGCAATAAATCAAAATGGGAAACAGCACAGGAAAATGGTGTTAAACTTATTAACGGACTTTATAATAAAACAGCTCTTTCAAAAATACTGCTAGACAAAATAACACTTATTCAGGATAACCTGAAAGAACACCGGCTTAATAATTTCACCGGTACGATGTTGCGTCACCACAGCATGAAAAGCACACAGTATATGGCACAATGGATTGAAGCTAAAAATAAACTGGAAGATTCAAATTAACTACACAATATCCTTCATTCACAGCGTTATAAATAGCCTGGCCGATTATTAACTGTCCTTGTTGTTTCCATCATTCTTCGCTGGTAAAACCTTTGTTGCCGAAGTCGATATTTTGTGCGACTCTGATGTTGACCTTGTTGGTGAGGGCGCAGAGATATCTTTCCATAAACCACCAATACTGCATTGCTGCCAACCCCATTTTAACCAGCGCAATAATGAAAAAGCCAACCATAGTGCCCATGCCAGCATCAGTAAACGATAAACAAGCTCAGGTACGGATAACAACCATGCCTCGGGTAACACCGCTGCATTTCTGTCCTGATACCAGTTAAAGATAGTCGCTGACGAACCATTACCGGCTACTTGCATATCCGGTGAGCCTAACAGCCCTTGTTGTATAACAACAAACAAGCTAATAAGTGCTAAAAATGTTAATGCACCAATACCAACCTGTACAACATTAAAAAATATATCGGATGCTTTTTGTATGATTTTTTCACGTAAACCTAATACACATAACCAGGCAACAACAATAAAAGCCATCCATACCGGCACCTGACTTAAACCGATACCTAACAGAATCCATGAAAAGGTATTCAGCGGTGTAAAGCTTGTATACCCCATTGCCACCGCCAGAATCAAAATAACAATCAACACTCCCCAGAATAATATTGCCGGCCCCAAATCTGGCCCGCCTACAAATAATACCCAGCGATCCCGAGGGAATTTAACTTTAATCGAATGGTTAACACTGTTTTGTTTTAAATCAATATTGGGAGTATTAAACACAGTTTGCATAGGAATTGAATTACGCCAAAGGATCTGAACTGTCTGTTTACCTGGAGTAACAGGCAAGGTCAGATTATTACCGTCCAAACGAATCGGTTGTGCAGCATTATTTATTTTTACAGACTGCAAGTCTGATTTTTCGGGTAACGTTAGCGTGTACTGGCCACCCTGACTACTGCGCAAACTCAAATCAAGCTGTGCCTCAATCATGCGCTTGCCCGGTTTTATTAAAATATGGCTTTTATCAATAGTTAAAGTATTTCCAGATACACCCTGCGGCCGTGTAATATTTAGAGTAACTGTTTCACCCTGCCATGGGTGCCATTTAGGCGACCAGCGCCCACGCTGATTTTTATGCTGAATAACCGCAAGCCCGTTATATTCCAGGTGCCATATCGGTGACACGCTGACTTCCCATAGCTCAGTCGAAAAATTATCATTCGATGCGGTCAGTTTTATTTTGTTGTTTTTATCCAGACTTGAACGCCAGAATATCTGACGTTGGTATGGCGATATACTCACGAGCACCTGACCATTTTGGCTGCGTACTCCCTCCGTTAATACCGACTCCCCTTTTAATAATGGCACTTTCACAACCACAGCACTACCAACAGGTGATACCCGGCGCACAGTTGTTTCCACAAACCAGTCCAGCCCTAATTTTAAATGCCGCTCAATAATTAAAAACGGGGGAAGTGCTTCTGTCTGTTCATCCTGAAATTTTGAATCGCCACTCAGTTTAGAATCCTGTTCGCGCGATAATTGTAATTGTGCATCCGGTATACCGTTTTCCTGTATTCCTTCTATACTCCAGCCATTCAGTCTGGACTGCACAATGCCCGGTTTTAATTGTAAAGGTAGTTGAATGTATTTTTTATTGCCTAACTTGCCCGACAATATAATATTAAAACGTCCCTTTGGTAATTCAATCCACAATACGCCATCTTTAGCACGATACATTGCAGTTGCTGACCGACCATCAATAACCACTTTTGATGGCATCCATTGTTTAACTTTTGCAGGAAGTGGAATGGCAACTTTTTGCAATGCATGCACATTCAGTTTAATTTGTAATTTTGTTTTATCAACCCGTAAAATCATCGACTGTATTTGTGCACACTTTGGCAAACATTCAGGCGGCTGTGTTAAACGTTTCTTTAATTCATCAAGTATCGTTTTATCCGGCATACTGGCTGGATTTGCCAGTGCTTCATTTGAGTTTAAAAATAAAACCGGTGTTAAAGCAACGAGCAACAATATCTTTGTAACCGATGGAATCCATGGGATGGATATCTTTGGAATACTTTTAAGCATTAACAAACATAACAATGCCACAAAAATTACTCGCAAAAAATTCAGCAAACTATGCGCCAGTGGTGAAATAAGCACAAGTGATACTTGTTGCTCGGCCTGCACAGGGCCATTCCAGCTTAAATAAACTTTATTCCACTGCCATTGCGGCAAGCCGGGCCCGGTTTGCACATTGGCCTTAGGGTCAAATGCCTGCATATCATACTCGCGGTCTTTTGAAATGTTATCAGACATAACTCTACCGGGAGTAACGAGCCCGGATGCACTGCGACCATAAATTTTGCTTTTAAGCTCACGCTGAGCACTTTCAGCAACAGCTTCTTCCTGCATTGGTTTTGCTGCTGTTTTTCTGGCAGCCGGTGCATGACTAAAGCCTTGTTCTGCCACTGCCCGTACTCCAGCCTTTTCCAGTTGCGGAAAAATACCAGTACGCACCTGCCCGACCATAAACGGAATAGCAATAAGCAGTAACACAACCACACTTGTATATTGATACCATGATAAAACTTTTCTGATATTTCCGTCTGGCAATACTTTAAAAACTGCAATCACTGCTAATAAATTCAACCAGATAAACTGTGGCACCATGCCCGACTCATGCCAGATAAGTGACATCGTTACCAAACCGGCTATTCCCCAGTGCCATGACCATAACCGTGCAATTGCAATCGAAATAATAAGCACCAGAAATAAATCCAGTAGTGTCCATTTTTGCAACCAGGTCTGTGGTACATTGTCGACCCCGCTTGCAGAAAAAATCCGCCAGCCCGGTGGCAAATGCAATGTTGTGGAAACACTTTTAAATTCATGACGCCACCCTGTTGCAGGTATTTCCCGAACATTACCTTCATAGCGGCTGTCGGCTATTAAATTTAAAGTACCACGCCGGATTTCCACACCTTTATTTGACTCTCCAGCCTTATCTGAAAGCTGTGTAATAAATTGCGGGACATTATCAATCGTCACTCGCCCAGGTTCTATTTCAGATCCCGTTTCCAACCGCCATGATTTTGTTACCACGCCTTTTATTTCATCTTTTATCGTATAACCCTTACCATCAAAGTCCAGCCACATGTTTCTTTTTAAATTGAGTTGATCGGCTTGTGGTTGTGCGTCCCCCCTGCGTGTTTCTTTTAATACCAGCTGTATCTTTTTTGATAAACGAAAAGCAGGCAAGCTCTGCCACTGAGCAGGCAATTTTGTTTGCCGTGGGTCAATACGAATGGCTCCTTCCAGTTTCACTATGCGTAAATGGTTTTGTGCCTGGAAAACCCATACTTCAGTTTTAGGCCAGAAATCACTGGTTGATTGATTCATTTTTAAACGAGTCAGATTTTGTTTTGCACGGGATATAACGTTAATAGTCCAATGCCCCGGTTTTACCTGCAAACGCAATTTACCTTGGTTGTCCAGTAATGCAGGAAGCCGACTTGATAACGAAACGGGTACCTGCTCTTCTAATATCACCTGCCCCAGGTTCACTTCACGCGAGCTACCAGACACCTGCAAATCCAGACGGGTAATAATGCGCATTGGAATTTTATCGTCCAGCAAACGATAAACTTTCACTGTCATTTTATCGCTTTCAATTTCCTGTGTTGTTTTAGTGTTATCCCCCAACCATATTTGACCCTGCTGGTTAATTTCCCGGCCAGTAATTTTCCTGCCTTTGATATACAAATTAACGAGGGCTGATTCGGTAGGAATTTGTAAATTTTCAGGGATTCTATTCCAGTAAAAATTACCTTTAATGTGGTATTGGCCTTTTTCCAGATAAACAACCGGCAAATGATTGCGCTCAGTAACCAGTGCTGGGCGGTTATTAATGCTCACACTTTGTGGCCAGTGCTTTTTATCACCGGGAAGCGTCACCCAGCTTGCTTCAAAAACCTGCCATGACTGTGAAAAACGAGCTTTGTTCTTATTAATATTCAGTTCTAAATGTGCCGGCCATGCACATTTTTTATTGTTATAGTTATTATAAACAAAGGGGCAATCCCGCTTTTTTTCGTCAAATAAAACCCAGTGAACCCAGGGTTTTAATGGTTCAGGAACGTCTTCTTTATTTAATGTTTTCGCCACCAGGTTAAAGCTAAGTGACAGTAGAATAAAAATTAAACTCAAACAACGCATCTATTCCCTTCCTTTTATATTTGTAATATTGAGACCTTGCGCAAATATGAATAGCAGAACTTAGATATAACGAAACACTTATATTGCATGCTAGTTTATACACTATATAATAGTGTAAACCCTGCTTATTACCAAAAATATTTCAAACATGGCCTTTTATCATACAACCCCGATACGCTTTAAATGCACACAATGTAGCCAATGCTGCTATGGCGGTAAATACGCCTATGTTCGTGCAAACGCGCAGGAGATCGAGGCTATAACCGCACATATGAATATCAGTGTCGAAGCCTTTAAAAATAATTATTTAGTCAAATTAGTTGATCATGGTTATGGTATTCGAATGAAAAAAAGCAGCCTTAGCAAAGTTATACAAACGAAAGGACATTGCGTGTTCCTTAATAAAGAAGGAAAGTGCAACATCTATCCAGTGCGCCCAGCCCAATGCAGAACCTACCCTTTCTGGCCAGAAATTTTAATAAGTGAAGACAAGTGGAACAATGAAGTCGCGCGCTGCGAAGGGATTAATCAGGGTGATGTAATAGACACAGCTCACATTGAGCAACAAAAACAGCTTACCGTGAACACGGAAATTATTATTAATGATTGAATTAGAGTGTCAAGCAACCCTGAACTATGGTGTCATAATCCGATGAATGCTTTTAAGCTTTCGTACCCAGGGTGACCATTTTCTTAAATCTTCAGGTAATGTCGCAATCGCTGCATTGGCTGCTGCTACGCTGGGGTAAGCGCCAAACACAAGGGCATACCAGTCTTCACCTTCACGTTTATTTTTATAGTAGCCGGCCTTTCCCGTCAAATTATTCTCATTGAAATACTTTTTAATAAGTTCAGCATTTGTACTGCTGGCTAACTGCAACGTATAAAAATTAGGATTTTGCTCTTTAACCCATTCCTGGGGAACCGGGCGCTGTACTGCAACAATATTGCGGGCAGAAACCGGTTTAATACTGCTCACAGACAATTTCCGATAACCATCGACTAAACCACGATGTGCGGCATTCGAAAAATAAGCATTGGATTTAGCCACATTAGCAACAACGCCCCTGCCATCTTTATATAATAAAGCCAGGTTATATTGTGCGCTGGGGTTGCCTTGCTGTGCCAGACGTTTTAGTAGCGGCACTGCTGTTTTATAATTCCCGCTGATTAGGGCATCCATTGCATCTTTACTTAAATCAGCATACGCACGCACTGAAGTAGTGGAAACAATAAAGATAAATAAAATAAACTGTATTTTTTTCAACATACTTTTTGCTTCACCGGTTCAAATCTGTAATAGGCTTTAGCACTCGACAACCATTCAAACAACAATCGATTCGCCTGCCGCTTTTCATCTTTTAACAGCATTTTTTCATTAGGATAAGTATAGTCGGGTAATAGCTTTGTGATACCTGAGCATGAAATAACTTCAACGACAGATGCATCATGATAGGCTCGTACATTCAGGCACAAGGCCGGCAACAGTTTTTTATCTGTTTTAAAATGATTAATAACCTGTAAGTGCTGGGTATAGCGATTTAATTCCAGAAGCCGGATGCTCAAACGTGCACCCGCCATATCAAATTCAAAACTAAAGCCATTTTGGAATTTAGAGTCCAACTGATGAGTCGCTGACTTTGTAATATCCATTCTCAACTCGGGCACAAGCTGTAATAAGGCATGGTAATTCATCTCATACCAGAGCATCGGGTTGGGGCGTGAGTATCGAGTAAAAGCCATGCTGATTCCGAATTCTTTAAAATCCTTCTTTAAACCGGGAAAATCCCGGCAACTTCATGTTTTATCGGCCAAAACCGAAATAACTTTACAATAATGTTGCAAACACCCCTGAAAGTAAAGCCAGATGGCTGATAAGTTCAATAACAAAATTACACTATGAAATCAAATAGTTATGTAAAATCACTGTATTCATAACAGAAAAAGGCTACGCAGAACACTGCGTAGCCTTTCAGACTTAAAATTGGTTATCTAGAGATTAATTAAAAAGTGCTTCCAACCGCTCCAAATCATTAATGACCTTCCATTCACCGCCACCCGACTCAACGCGTAAACGCCAGTTTTCAAGACGGTCGAGGTACTCTTTCGGGTCGATATTGTCGCTGCGTAATTTAGTTACATTTAGTGCAATGACCCGATAACCCTGCAATTGGAAATCAATATCCCGCTTATAACCTTTACGCAGTTCTTCCTTTAAATCTGAAAAGATCAGAATCGTTTTTTTGCCAGGATTCCGCTCATTTAAAAATTCAGTTGCCTGCAAAAGGCCACCCGTAATATCCGTATAGGCACTGCCTTTTACACTTTTTACAAACTTGTCAATTTTTTCCAGAAATGCACGTTTTTGCTGATTCATCCGACTGGGACGATCTTCAAAAGTCACCTTTGCAATAATATCTTTTTCACTAAAACTACCGGTATCTACTCTTGCAACCGCAAAAGAGTCACCTGGCTTTAATTTTAACAAGGAAAAGCTGATAACACGCTGCGCTTGATTGAGTTCTTTTGTATAAGTTCCTGAGGTATCAAGCAACATATAGACACCATGTGTTCTTGGACCTGTTTGTTCGGCCGAGCAGGCAAATAACGCAAGTACACTCAAGGCTAACAACAAGGATTTTATAATTTTCATTTTTTTGTTCCCATTTTTATATTCAAGATTAAGTATTTATCCGGTTAAAGAACCATCTTCTGAAGTCGCTTTTACCTTTTGCTCAATAAACAGGGGTAAAAATATAATTAAGTCGTATATATGCAATAAGGACTTGCCGAGAAACTTGAAGATAGTGCCAATAAATCGCAACAACCAGGCAAATGCACGTAACAGGCCCACTCCAACAATACCTAACACGGTTCGAAAAGACTGCACAAATGTTTCAAACGGAATGGCCACAAACATTAAAACAAAGGGCAAAATAAAGCCCAGTGCCATTTGTGAGCCGGTTGTAATCCAGGTTATCGAACTGTCCATCATAACCGAGCCACCCGCATCACCTCGAAGCAAGGCACCGGTTGCCTGATCGGCTTCCATTAATATTTCACGGGTAAAACCCAGGCCTGCTTCTATACTTGCTAAAGAGAAAAGCATAACAAACAAAAACCAGGCAATACGAATACGTAATTTATCATTTAATGCGCCCACCACAGGAAACAACTTGGTAATGCGTAATGATTCCATCAGGAAAATACCTAATGTTATTTCAACCAGAATCATAATCATAGCCGCAATCTGGTTAAGCTGAAAACCTAAAAACAAACTGGTTGTACCACCTACCATTTCCGACATCGGGCGTGCAATTAACTGAAAGTTAACCATTGCAATGCCTGCCGCAATCACCATAACGGCAAGCGAAGTAAAAAAATGCTGTAAAGACGAGGATGACAGCATACGCACGGCCTGATCAGTACCTTTAACCATATTTTCATATACACCCATGTGGCGGTCAATGGTTTGTGAGCGAGACAAAATACTGGTAACATTTTTATCGACACTACTTAGCACCGTTAAAACTTTACGCCAGTGCGGCATCATACTTCGCAGTCTGTCATGGCGTTTATGACTGGCTTTGCGGTATTCTTCTATGGCACCGGTATTGGCTTTAATTAACGAGTGGTGAATATCTTCCAGAATGTTTCCAACCATCGGGTCACCTTTAGATGGAATTTTTGCCACCGCCTCAACCGCCTTAATCCAGCCCGGTGGCTCAGGCGGTACTTCAATACTGGCCTGATAATCTTCTTCTATCGCGGTTATTTCTTCATTTAACAAACGATGCATTGCGGGATACTCTGCCAAATCACGTCGCACGGTGGCATCAATACGTTCAAACTCCCGCTCAATCATGCGTTCTGCTGCCTCCCGTCCCGCGGCTAATAAGACTTCACGATTGCGGTTAGCAAGACGCGACTCGACACTCATAACAGATTGCGCACTTAAACGCATCGCGTTATGTACCACTCGGCTCAAAGAAATGATGGCACGATGTGCTGGCCGGCGTGAAATATAAAGTACCACAATGACAACAACGGCCACGAGTAAAACAGCAACAACAGGATTTAATCCAAGTGAGTCCAAAAACGACATAGCCAACTCCTAGTTTGGTATGATTATTATTGTTATTCCCCGAACATGGAAGATAATCGCATTCTCATGCGATCACCAGCGAATGGTTCACAGACCGATTATAAAAGAATGTGCGGGGAATGTAGATGTATATAGTAGTATAGACAGTAAAATGTTGTTTTCAGTTAAAAAAGCAGTGTTTTGTCGAGTTGGTCACTTTAAGCTTATCGGAATATAGTGATATAGCTTACCCATAATAATGAACAACTTAGCCAACTGTTTCTTCTTCTTTCTGCGTTAGCCACATGCGCATGCGCAAATGTGCCTGACTTAATAATTGACTCACTCGAGACTCACTCACATCCAGTACGCAACCGATTTCACGCAGATTCATTTCTTCATCGTAATACAGACTAATCACCAGCGCCTCACGATCAGGCAGGTTACGAATGGCATCCACCAGTTGCGCTTTAAACTCTTGTGACTGTATACCATCTAAAGGGGTTGTTGTTCTGGATGCATGGCTGGTTGCACAGTCATCGTCTACGCCCAGATCAGCAAAATTCAGAATACGACAACTGTTTGTTTCCTGCAAAATCTGGTGATACTCGGCAAGTGTTAAGTCCATTTCTTTTGCCACTTCGCTATTACGCGCATCTCGGCCGGTTCTATTCTCGATTTTTTGAATGGCCGCCATTACGTCACGCGCCTTCTTATGAACTGACTTTGGCGCCCAGTCATTGCGTCTTAATTCATCCAGCATCGCACCCCGTATGCGGATAGTGGCATAGGTCTGGAAAGAGGCCCCCTGTGACGCATCATAATGTTCAGCGGCATCCAGTAAACCCAATAAGCCGGACTGAATTAAGTCATCCGCAATGACACTCGCTGGAAGGCGGGTGATAAGATGGTAGGCAATACGCCGAACCAGATCTGAATATTCTTCTACCAGGCTTTGTGCTTTTGCCTGTTCCTGTATTTTTATCGGCTGCATGCCTTGCGCTCTTCTCTTTACCTGCATTGAATTGAGCAACAATTGCTGTTGCGTTTAAATTTACAAAATAATACATTTACGCACTGAAACGTATTACTTCGGTAAATACAAAGCAAAATCTGTACCGTTTTTAAGTCGTGCGTATAAACATAGAGTTAGTAGGGACACAGGTAGAACAAAAAGGTAAGGAAATCACTCAACCAACTTCATGATATTGGTCGCAATCTGGTTTAAAGGGTATTCATTATCTGCCGCTCCTAATTTCGCAGCAGAACCCGGCATCCCCCATACCACGCTGGTTTTCTCATCCTGTACCATAGTTTCAGCCCCTGTTTCTTTCATTTCCAGCAGGCCTTTGGCACCATCATCCCCCATTCCGGTCAGTATCACACCAATGGCATTGGGACCAACATTCTGTGCAACCGAACGAAACATGACATCCACGCTGGGTTTATGGCGATTAACCCGTTCACCGTCATTTAAACGACAGATGTACTGGGCACCGTTTCTCTCGACCAGTAAATGATGACTACCCGGTGCAATATACACATGCCCCGGCAAAATTTGCTGGCCATCTTTTGCCTCACAAACCGTCATCGCCGACACGCCATTCATCCGTTCGGCAAAAGGGCCGCTAAATGCTTCTGGAATATGCTGGCTAATCACGATTCCGGGGGAGTCAGGTGGCATTTGCAGTAGTACTTCTTTAATGGCTTCAGTGCCACCAGTTGATGCCCCCAAAGCAATAATCTGGTCGGTTGTTTTAAAGCGTTTTTTACCTGTTTGCTTTTGAATAACACTGTCGGCTGAAAGCTTTTTCTCAACCGGCTTAATGGTTGCACTGCTGGTTGAAAGCAACCCCACTTTAGCTTTGGAGGCAGATTTTACTTTTTCGATAATTTCTTCGGTGTATTCCTGCAAACCATCTTTAACATCGATTTTAGGTTTGGCAACAAAATCAATTGCACCGGCTTCCAGTGCATCGAAGGTAATATCCGCACCTTTTTCTGTTAAAGATGAAATCATTACAACAGGCAAAGGATGCAGGCGCATTAAGTTGCGCAAAAAGGTAACCCCATCCATTCTGGGCATTTCAACATCCAGAGTGATAACATCGGGTTTAAGTTGTTTAATTTTATCCCGGGCAATAAGGGGATCCTGTGCTGTACCCACCACGTCAAGTTCACTATCTGAATTTAATATTTCAGTCAGTATTTTTCTGACAAGAGCAGAATCATCAACAATAAGTACTTTAATTTTACTCATACTAGTTTAAATCCATATCCTTAAAATAACTCAATATCATCTGAATCAATTTTTTCCTGACGGAGTTTTTCCTGGTACCGCTGTTCACGTTTTTCTAATGTTTCATTATGTACTTTACGGAGTTTTTTCATTAATACTCGGCCGGTTTGAGGAAAATACAATACCTTGCGCGGATAAATATCACCTAAATCTTCCGTGGCAACCATTAACTTTTCCAGCTCAACATAAGTACGAATAAAATCAATATTCTGCTGACCGACATCGATTTTAGACATCGAAGCAAGCACTCGCCCACCACCAAATAATTTAACTTCCAGATTTTTCTTTAAGCCACCGGCTTTTAAAATAGCGTTGATAAGCATTTCCATTGCATGGTTACCATAACGTGCCGATTCGCTATTGGTGCCTGAATTACTCGCTCCTTTTTCCACCGGTAACATAAAATGGTTCATACCACCGACACCCAGCTTAACGTCCCGAATACAGGCTGACACACAGGAACCTAATACAGTCGAAACAAGCTCATGTTCTCTTGTTACATAAAATTCACCCGGAAGAATTTTGGCTGCATCCACTTCATGCACTTTATCCCAATAACGATTGATGTGCTCAAAGCCGGGTAAACAACGGCTTCTTGTTTCACGTTGTTTTTTCAACAACCCAACCATGGGAATTATTTAACCTTCTGATAAATGGTTTGACCTATTAAATCAAATCGCTGGCAAACTTTATGGAGTGATTCTGAATGGCCAATAAACAGGTGACCCTGTTCATCAACCAGGTTGGCATAGCGATCAAATAATTCTCTTTGTGTTTCTTTATTGAAATAAATAACAACATTACGGCAAAACATAAAATCAAACGGGCCACGAATTGGCCAGTCATCCATTAAATTAAGTTGCTTAAAGGTAATCATGTCACGTAATTCTTTCGACATGCGTATTTGACCTTCATGCTCACCTTTGCCTCGACTAACCCATTTTTTTGAATGGGCTTTATCCAGACCGGCAACACGCTCTTCAGTGTAAATACCATCACTGGCTCGTTGCACCATATTGGTATCCAGATCGGTCGCCAGAATTTTAATATCCCAGCCATCCAGTCGTGGAAACACATCACGAATGGTCATCGCAATAGAGTATGGTTCTTCACCGGATGAACAACCGGCTGACCAGACTCGAATACGACGATCCGTTTTTGTTCGCTTTAATTCAGGTAAAACTTTATTACGCAGATATTCGAAATGATGTTTTTCACGAAAAAAAGAGGTTAAATTAGTTGTAATGGCATTGGTAAATTCCAGAATTTCATTTTCATCACCGGATTTTATTAAACTAAGGTATTGTGAAAATTCTGTTAACTTGAGTTGACGCAAACGCCGGGCAAGCCGACTATAAACCATATCATGCTTTGCTTCCGACAGAACTATCCCTGTTCTATCAGCTATCACATCACTGATATACTTAAAGTCTTTAGCAGAAAATTCAAATTCACGGTTATTTAATAACTGTGCATTTTTTTTAGCTGCCTGCATTTAGAACTCTTCCCATTCATCAGACTCATCCACTACTTTGCCGCGCTTCGGTGCAGTTCTGACAGCGGCTGGCCTTGCTGCCGCAGTACGTGCAGGCGCTGGTGCTGGTGCAGCCGCTTGTTCCTCTTCTTCACCCACTTCGAAAAAGTCCATTAACTCATTCATTGATCTCGCTTGATCATTCATCGCTTCACCGGCTGCTGCGGCTTCTTCGACCAGCGCTGCATTTTGCTGTGTCATTTCATCCATGCTGCTAATCGCTTTATTCACTTCTTCGATACCGGATGACTGTTCATCACTGGCCGCTGATATTTCAGAAATAATATCACTTACTTTTTTAACCGCATTAACAATCTCATCCAGCGTTGAACCCGATTCATCCACCAGGCGCGACCCCTCTTCAACCTTCTCAACTGAATCTTTGATCAAGCCTTTAATTTCTTTTGCGGCTCCGGCTGAGCGTTGTGCCAGATTACGTACTTCACCCGCAACAACGGCAAAACCCCGGCCCTGTTCACCCGCTCGCGCTGCTTCCACTGCGGCATTTAATGCAAGTAAATTAGTCTGGAAGGCGATTTCATCAATCACACCAATAATATCGGCAATTTGCTTGCTACTGTCATTAATCGCCGACATTGCGCTTACAGCATTACTGACAACCGCACCACCTTTTTCGGCCTGCTCTCTTGCCGCTGCGGCTAACTGGTTAGCCTGGCGTGCATTATCTGCATTTTGTTTTACGGTGGAAGTCATTTCTTCCATGCTCGATGCTGTTTCTTCCAGACTGGATGCCTGCTCTTCGGTACGCTGACTTAAATCGGCATTGCCCTGTGCTATTTCACCGGATGAAGACTGAATGCTGTCTGCCGAGCTTCGTATTTCATTCACCATATTCAATAAATTACTAATTGAAGAATTTGTTGCTTCGCGTAATTGTGAAAATTCACCAGAAAACTCACCATCCATTGTCTGGCTTAAATCACCCTCAGCTAAACCGGCCATTACACGTTGCACTTCCCGTGTTGGTGTCACTACGGCTTCCATTAATTCATTAACACCTTCACCCAGTGTTTTCATAAAGCCGGTTAATGCAGAGGTATCGATACGTGCATCTAATTGGCCCTGTACCGCATTGTCAATTAAATTTTGAATTTGCCGTTCAGCATCTTTTTGTTCGGTAATATCACGCCACTCCACCATATTACCCATCAGGTTACCGTTGTGATCTGTAATGGCCGTAGCATTAACAGAAAATTCCAGGCCACCCACTTTAATTTCTGCATTGGCGGGTAAATTAACGGCATTACCTAACAAAGAACGTTGGTGTGCCGGGTTGCGATGAAACTGATCTATATTTTGACCAACTAAGTTATTTGCATCAAAGCCTGGGTAAATTTGACGTAATTCGGCTTCGCGGTTTAGTAACATGTCAACTACTGCCGGATTTGCATAGGTAATGTTTAAGTCTGCATCACAAATCATTAAATTAGCGTCGGCACCATCAACAGCAGACTGTAATCGTGCAACCTCAATCTCTTTAGCACGTTCTTCAGTTACATCCCGCCATTCGAGTGTATTACCAATATATTCACCCTTGTCATCCATAATCGCTGAAACACTGAGGGAAAATTTTAAATCACCAACAGAAATATCTGTTTGATAGGGTAAATTAGCCGGGTTTGATAAAAGCTGGCGTTGATGCGCCGGATTCTTGTGGAAAATATCAATATTACTACCCACAATAGCACTGGCTTTAAACCCCGGGAAAACACTGGCTAAAGTCGCTTCATGGTTGGTTAGCAAATTAATCGTCGACTGATTGGCATAGGTGACATTAAAATCCCTGTCTATCATCATCATTGCCTGCATTGCGCCATTCACTGATGAGCGCATACGAATTAGCTCTAATCGTTCATCTTCATTTAATGTTTCGTTACTCATAGTTGTTGGCCTCTTTTCTTCATATCCGGATAGCATCACTTCTGCAATTGTATTTAAGGCATGTTCCCATGCCGATTGAATTTGGCTTGTCCATGCATCGCCCGCCATCTCTTTCATTACACTGATAAGCGTGGCAGCAACAGCCTGATAATGCTCAGGGGCTGCACCATAACCTTGATGTTTACTACCCAGGCCTTTTAAAGCATCACCTAGAGCATCTGGTTTCCTTAAATTAGCAATAACCAGTTTTAATGCAGCTAGTAATTTCTTTTGCTGATCATCCGGATTGGTGTTTTTAAACATTGGGATAACAGCAGGATATTGTTTAAATAATTCTGTATAAAAATTCTTAACCAGTTCTTCTGCGCGTGGTGCGAGTAGACTAAAGCTGTCTTCCAGCGCTTTTACATCCAGACCAAGCGGTGAGACATAATCGTTCTGAAAGGCTTCATTTGGAATGTTCATTGTTCAATCACCTTGCTGCTAATTTAATCGTGTGAGCTTATCAAGCCAAGCTCTGTTTGAAGTAATATCGTCAAATAAAGTAATTTCTTTACCTATATTTACAGTGTTTCCCATAAAATATTAAAATCTATAAACCAATCTCTTCTGTTAATCCCAATAATTCTGCTGCTTTTTTCAAGGCATCAGATGATGCTTGCCAGCTCACTTTGGAACCATATTTTTCAGCCTGTTTAAAAGCACAGGTTAAAAGTTGTAACGATGCTGCATCTATTCTTTCGACTTCGCTACCATCAAAAACAATATCGGTTTTATTCATTAAATTTTCTATTTGCTGCTGCAACTCACTGACTTGTGAAATATCCTGCACATCATTTAATTTAATTACTGAGTCCATTACAGGATTCTCCTCGGCTTCATTTGTTTCAGTTTCCACTGGTTGTTGCTCAATCACTGGATTAATAACAGGCTGCTCTGCTTCCTCTACAACCACCACCTTCTTTTGCTGTTCTTTTTTAATAGCTTTGTTTTTAACCGGTGTTATTTTTGAAATAACAGCAGTTTTCTTTGCAGACACTTTTTTCTTGCTGTCCTTTTTCTTTGCTACTTTCTTTTTAGCTACTTTCTTCCTGACAACCTTTTTTTTGGCAACTTTCTTTTTTGCCTTTTTCTTTGACACTTTCTTTTTAGACTGTGCACTACTCTTGTCGGGGGACAACCAGGCAAGCGGATCCAGACCTATCATTGTTTTGCTCATTGCAGTGTTCGTCCTTTGGTAAAATCCAGTGCCAATTTTTTATAGTCCTCTGCACCATTGCTGCCATTGCGGTATTCAAATACCGTCATACCAAAGCCCGGGCCCTCTGCCAGTGCAGAGGTTTCCCTTATGGATGTTTTTAATACTTGCCCGGGGAAATGTGACACCAGATTATCTAGTACATCTTTGGATAATTTTCGCCGCGGGTGATAGCGAGTAATTGCAATCCATGTTTTGTGTTTTAATTTCAGTGACTTCTCAAATTGAGTGAGTGTTCCAATCAAGTGGGACATACCGTGCAAGGCAAGGTAATCACCTGCAACCGGAATAATAATTTCATTAGTTGCATACAAAGCACTCACAACCAGGAAACCGGATGACGGTGGGCAATCGAGTAATACAAAGTCCTGATTTTTCATTTTCCGTAAAATTTTTTTCAAACGATTGGCAATTTCTGAACTGCCCTGATGCATTTGTTCCAGTTCAGCCAGCCGTGGCCCACAGGAAACCAGTTGCATGTTCTTGCGTACTTCATGGGTTACATCTTTTAATGAATAGTCATCAAGGAGCACTTCACCAATACCTGGTAAAGTCGGATCGGCCTGGCCCAGACTAATAGTAAGGCTGCCTTGTGGATCCAGATCAATCGTAGTGACTTTATTTCCCTGCATAGCAAGCATATGCCCAAGATTAGCAACTGTCGTGGTTTTACCAACGCCACCTTTCTGATTTACTATTGACACCAGGCGCACCAATTTACTCTCCATTAGTCCTTGTTACTTTTTTATCCATATTTCCCTAGCCTAACCACGCTAGTCCTGACATTAATTCTTTTAGATAATGCCATTTAGAAACTGTTTTATGCTTATACTGAGATACCTTGCGTAAGAACGGACATGCCCGTGGCTTAATTTCCAGTTTGTTTGCTTTTACTGCAATACAATGTATCTTCTGAATCAACATTATTACCACCTGCTTTAATCTGCCTGAAAATACATCTGTAAATTAAGCATCACTTAATGAATCAACAGTCGAAAGTTCATTAGAGTTCAACATATGATCAATATCCAGAATGACTACCATTTTCTCTTCGACCGTTGCCATGCCGCTTACAAATTCGGTATCCACTGCAGTACCAAAATCCGGTGATTTTTTTACATTCTCTGCTTTTACCTGATAGACATCCGACACCCCGTCAACAACAATACCCATGGTTCTATCGGCATGCCCTTCAGACTGAACACGTAAGACAATAACAACAGTTGTTGGACCATACTCCAGAGTTTCCAGTTCAAAGCGCCGACGTAAATCAATAATAGGTACAATGGTACCGCGTAAATTAATAACGCCTCGAATATAATCAGGCATATTCGGTAACGATGTCACATCGTCCCAGCCTTTAATTTCCAGCACACGTAAAATATCAACTCCGTATTCTTCACCCGCTAGCATAAAGGTAAGAAACTCATTGATTTCTTCTTCGCTGTTATTTATTTCAATTTGTTCGGTTGATTGTTGTGCAGCTTCGGCCATGCTCTGCTCCTTACGCAGCAATAATTTTCGGCTGTCCAGCGACAGCTGAATTTTTTCTGGAATGTTGATAAAGGTGCATTACTCCATTAATATCGAGTATCAGGGCAACAGTGCCGTTACCCAGAATCGTTGCACCGGACAAACCGTCGATTTGTTTCAGGTTTGTCTCCAGGCTTTTGATAACAACTTGTTGTTGTCCAAGTAATTCATCCACACAAATTGCAATTTTCTTGCCTTCATTTTCTACAACAACGAGCAAACCCTCTGAAATATCGGTGGTATCGGCTTCTATTCCAAAGATGTCATACAATCTAACAACAGGGATATAATCATCACGTAATTTATAAACATCGGCTGCACCGGTTACGCTATTTATCATTTCGGGATTAACTTGCAGCGATTCAATAATGGCAATTAACGGTACAATGTAGGTTTCTTTACCTACCCGAATAAGCTGGCCATCCAGTATTGCCAAAGTGAGTGGTAAACGAATCGTAAATACACTGCCGACACCGGTTTCAGACTGAACTTCAACCGTGCCACCGAGTGCACGAATATTTCTGCGCACTACATCCATTCCAACACCGCGACCGGAAACATCGCTAACCACTTCTGCGGTTGAGAAACCGGGAGCAAAGATAAGATCATTAATCTGCTCAGGTGTTAATTTATCTTCTTTTTTAATTACACCACTTTCGATAGCTTTGGCCAGGATCCGTTCATGGTTCAGGCCAGCACCATCATCCTTTATTTCTATAACAATATTGCCACCCTGATGAAATGCATTCAGTTCAATGGTACCTGTTTCACTCTTGCCATTATCAAGACGTACTTGAGGTGTTTCGATACCATGGTCCAGAGAATTGCGAACCAGATGAACAAGTGGGTCACCAATTTTTTCCATGACGGTCTTATCAAGCTCGGTAGATTCACCTGTTAGCACCAGTTCAATTTTCTTGTCTAACTGACTGCTTAAGTCATGCACCAGACGTGGGAAACGCTGAAAAGCAAAACTTATTGGCATCATCCGTATGCGCATCACGCTTTCCTGTAGTTCACGGGTATGTTGTTCAAGTTGTGTTAAGCCATCGTTAAGTCTTTCCAGGGCTGCGCTGTCAAATTCTTCACTATCACCAATCTGGCTTAGCATGGACTGGGTTATGACCAGTTCACCCACCATATTGATTAAGTCGTCGACTTTATCAATATTGACGCGGATGGAAGTGGATTCCGCTGGTTTTTTGCTAGCGGGTTTCGATGTGGTGCGTCTGTCACCCTGGCGACGATCACCTTCACGACGTTCTGTTACTGCGGGAACAGATACAGGTGTTACTGCTTCAGGTTTATCGGTAACTATAGCGGGTTCTGCTTTATCGGCCACAATAGAAAGTTCGCATTCATCTTCGACCCATTCAAAACATTCTTTAATATCATCTTCTGCAACATCACCGGACACTTTAATAGTCCAGCTTAAATAGCTAAGTTCAGGATCAATTAATTCAAGTTCAGGTAATTGCTCTGTATCCACTTCAACAGAAATATCGCCAAGTGAATCCAGTTCACGAATAATTCGCACAGGATCATTACCGGTTTGCAGCATGTCTGCATTAGGTTTAAATGTAATCGTCCAGCCGAGTACTTTTTCATTCGAAGCTGATTCAGTTATTGTATTAGTGACTACAGCCTCTTCTGATGAAGTGCTTTCACCGCTAAGGAGTACTTTTAATTCTTCATGTGTTTTGGCAATCGTATCGTGATCAAGTTCTTCGTTATCCTTTAATGAAAGTAACATTGAACGTAGAACATCGACCGAGCGCAATAAAACATCCACTGCATTTTGTGTTACTTCGCGCTGGCCAGCACGCATTTCATCTAACAGTGTTTCCATTACATGGGTATAATCTGCAACGGCATTCAAACCGAAAGTACCACTACCGCCTTTTATGGAATGTGCAGCACGAAAAATGGTATTAATCACTTCTTCATCAGCTTCACCCACATCCAGATTGAGTAATTCTGATTCCATAACATCCAGACCTTCAAAACTTTCTTCATAAAAGGTATCTAGAAATTGTGAGATATCAATTGACATGTGCTTACCCTTATATGAATTATCCCAATACTTTGTTGACTGTCTTTAACAATTGATCCGGGTTAAATGGTTTAACAATCCAGCCCGTTGCGCCGGCGGCCTTACCTTCTTTTTTCTTTTCCATTGAACTTTCTGTTGTAAGTAACAATATGGGAATAAATTTAAAGTCACCTAGCTTTCTTAATTCACCAACCAGGGTCAGTCCATCCATGTTTGGCATATTCACATCGGAGATAACAAGATCAAATTTGTCCCCTTTCGCTTTACCTAAAGCCTCGACACCATCTGAGGCTTCAACCACATCAAAGCCCGCCCCTTTTAATGTAAAGGACACCATTTGCCGCATTGAAGCTGAGTCGTCCACTGCAAGAATTTTTGCCATTAGTTTTTCTCCTTCTAAATAGCTGAAACAGCCATACTCTGGCTATGTCTAGCTATTTATCGTCATATAGCGGTAAAGCTTTAGAATTAATTCGGTAAATGTATAGAGACAGGGAACTGGTTCGAATGAATATTGGAAAGAAAGTAAGTTAAGCAAAAATGTCGAGTAAATGAGTTGTGTTTCCGGCTGTTAAATCAGTTGTCGCTAATATGGTTTCGCCATCAGATGGATTTGCTCCATTTAAGTGCACGCCAGTTGATGAATCGTTTGCATCATTATTATCGTATTCTGCAAAAGCCGACTGCTGTTGCTGCTGGAAGCTTTGCTGAGAAACATCAACGTTAGCTAAATCCAGCCCTTGTTGTTCAAGCATTTCACGTAAGCGCGGGATAGCGGATTCAATCGCTTCTTTGGCAGTGGCGTTGCTTACATAGAACATAACCGATGCCTGATTATCTTTTGCAATATTTAAGCGAATATCCAGAGAACCCAGCTCAGGTGGGTCAAGGCGGATTTCTACACGTTGCATCTGACCATTAATCATCCAGTTAATTCGTTCACCAACCTGCTGATTCCATTGTGCATTATCAGGCGAAACAGTCATTGCTGGTAGCATCGATCCTGCCGGTTTTAACGCAAAGCTCTGATTAAGAGCAAAAGAGGAGTGTGCCGAAGTGGGTAAATCCTGATCTAAACCCGGCTCGGTCTTAATCAAAGACTGGCTCATCATTTGTGCATTCAGTTGCTTTAAGTTAGCCGCGTTCCCTTCCATAAGATTGGCCGTTAATTGTGCCGTAAACAAACCATCATCTGATGACAAATCACTGTTCATAGCAAATTGACTGGTAAGCACTGGATTGATTTCAGCAAGATTACTTTTTGCAGCTCCGGCGTTAAGTCCACTATTCAGGAAATTTGCAGCAACGAGTGCATCACCCGTCTTCGTTAACAAACCATTTGCCTGCCGCTGGGCTGGCAAAAAATTGCCGGGGATGGCCATTCCATTTAAACCGGCAGACTGCGGATTAGCTAATACGGTTGTGCTGAACAATGCATTTAAGCTCACTAAATCCAGTGGTAATTCGGCAAGCGTATCGCTCTCCAGAGCAGTATCCTGTGTTTGCTCTACGCTATCCTCCTGAATCCTGTTTTTCTGGCTTTTATTTAAAATTTCTTTAAATTCAGAACCTTGCGAATCTGAAACAGAATTTTTATCTGCAGACGATGCTGCCATTGCCTTCTGGTCGGCGCTCGCTTCTAAAGCAATTTGTGATGAAATAGCGGTATCAGACACTTTAGCTCTCTAAATGCTTAATAAAAATTAATTTCTTAATTAGCAATAGAGCAAACTCTGTGCCAGTTACGATCTGGAATGAAAACTTTACTTAAATGTATAACGCCAGGATGTCAAATTAGTGGTCAATATCAATTTTATGCTGGCGTGGGCGATCGTCCATTTCCTTTTGTTCACGACGTTCTTCATGGTAACGCTCTTGTTGTGTAAACCGCTCAACCGTCGTGTCCATAATTCTGGTTTTAGTGTGCACATGCTGCCATATTTTTTTTGATGCCTGGCACTGCTGTTCAGCCTCGGCTATTTTTACTTGCTGATCCAGAATTGCCTGATCCAGACCATTAATAAAATCTTTATAGGTTTGCATTGCAGCAACCCCCATACCCTGCTGACCATTTTCTGCAAAGCGCTTTAAATATTCTTCACGATAGATTTTTAGTGACTTCAGTTTTTCAATGTTCTCGGAATAGATTCGGTTCGATGTGCCCAACGCAATGGCCGCAGCCTGCTCTTTGCTCTTTGCCAAATCGGCCAGAGTTGAAAAGCGTTGCGATTTTTTCATTTGAATATACTCTTTGAAAACATTTCTTATGATAGATAGTAGCAAATTTTACGCCACTATTAACTACAATAAAATAATTTTCGGGTTCTCATCGAAAGTTTTTTAATCACCTGGCAAGCTATGGGCTATTGTAAAATAATTATTATGACTATGATAGTTTATTCCGACAACACTTCTGTGTCCGGCATGGGTGCAAATGGGTCAACAGGTTGCAATGCCTGCTCTGTTTCCTGTACCTGCTCAAATAAATCTTCTAATTCCTGCAAACTTTGCTTGTAGGTGGCTGGTTCATGCATATCCTGTTTTAAAAATGCCATAAAATGCGGTTGTAATACAATCGACTGATCCACCCGTGTATCAGAACCTTGTGTATAAGCACCTATCGTTATCAGATCTTCGTTCCTTTTGTAGGTTGAATAGATATGCTTGAATTTTTGCACCGTTTGTAGATGATCTTTATCGATAATATCAACCATCACCCGACTAATTGATGCTTCTACATCCACTGCCGGGAAATGTCCTGACTCGGCAAGTGAACGGGACAGGACAATATGGCCATCAAGAATGGCACGACTTGCATCCGCGATGGGATCCATCTGGTCATCACCTTCGGTCAACACCGTATAAAAAGCGGTAATGGAACCATTGCCTTTTGTTGCATTGCCCGCACGTTCAACCAGTTGTGGTAACTTTCCAAAAACAGAAGGTGGATAACCTTTGGTTGCCGGTGGCTCGCCAATGGCCAACGCAATTTCCCGTTGTGCCTGTGCAAAGCGGGTTAGCGAATCCATTAGCAATAAAACATTCTTGCCCTGGTCACGAAAATATTCAGCAATACTGGTTGCCATAAAAGCACCGTGCAAGCGCATAACCGGGGTTTGATCAGCCGGCACCGCAACCACCACCGCACGCGCCATGCCTTCTTCACCCAGAATATTATTAATAAAATCTTTTACTTCTCGACCCCGTTCACCAATCAACCCCACCACAATCACATCGGCCGTTGTATAACGCGTCATCATGCCAAGCAAAACACTTTTACCCACGCCGCTACCGGCAAATAACCCCAGCCGTTGTCCTCGCCCGACACTCAAGAGTGCATTAATAGCTCGCACACCAACATCCAATGGTTCCGTTATAGGCGCTCTGTCTAAAGGGTTAATCGGCTTTCCGTTTAAAGCAATGGTTTCGGTGGTATTAAGAGGGCCTTTGCCATCCAGTGGCCGACCGGTTCCATCGAGCACACGACCTAATAAATTAGCACCCACGGGTACTTCATAAATATTATTTGACGGAATAACACGTGCATTCGGTTGAATGCCCTGAATACTGCCGGTTGGCATTAAATAAAGACGATCGCCATTAAAACCCACCACCTCCGCTTCAATAGACTCACCGTTCTGGTTTTCAACTTCGCAACGCACCCCAACGGCAGCCTGACATCCCAGTGCTTCCAGTGTCATCCCCACCATACGGGTTACCTTACCTTCAACCAGCATTGCAGATGCAGTTGGCATTCTGGCCTGATATTCAGATAATTTTTTTAACCATTTATTCTGATGTTCTGAAATAACATCATTGAAATTTTCTTCGCTAGTCATCGTGCTGTTCGTCATCAACAGCAGGGGCTGCATCTGTGCTTATAGTATTATCGTCTTCTGTTATTATTTCATCTGTGTTGCTTTCACCGTCCACCGAAGGATCAGCATACACATTCAAATCAGAATTTCTTTCACCACCAAGCAATGTGGCAATAATACGATTAAGGCGTTTCTCTACACTGGCATCGATATAAGACTGGCCAGCCTGTAATCGGCAACCACCACGCGACAAAAGAGGATCTTCAATAATTCGCCAGGGTTGAGATTCACTATCATGGTGTAATGAAAGTGTATCACGGACAATATTTGCATCTTCCGGATGTAAATATATATTCACTTTACGCTCGGCAATCGGTAACGAGGCCATTGCCTCACGAACCACTGCAACAATCTGACCTGGGTCGGTATGTAATTCCCGTCTAATAAGTTGCCCGGTGACTGTCATGGCTAATTGAAATAACTGCTCGGTTACTTTTTCGTCCAGATCATCCAGAGGACGTTGCAGGAAGTTTAAAATTTTATCCAGGTTATTACACCGCTGGCTCATTTCCTGCTGAGACTCGGTAAGCCCTTTATTAAAACCATCTTTATAACCGGACTCCAGGCCTTCGTTATAAGCTGCAGTTTCAATACGTTCTATTTCCTGTGCGGTGGGTAACTGTAACGAAGCATCGGAAACATTGGGAATTTCCCATTTCGCATAGCCATCATCAGTGCTGTGAGTGATGACTTTGGATGTAATCGTTTTAGACAAATTCGTCTCCACCACTGCCGCCTAATGATATTTCACCGGCATCGGACATGCGCCGTGCTATTGCCAGAATCTCTTTTTGCGCAACTTCAACATCACTCAAGCGTACAGGTCCTTTCGATTCCAGATCATCACGTAACATTTCACCGGCACGTTTTGACATATTTTTAAATATTTTCTCTTTAATTTCTTCGTCTGCACCTTTTAATGCAACAATTAAATTCTCTGATGAAATTTCACGTAATAGTGACTGAATACCACGATCATCCACATCAATCAGGTTGTCAAACACAAACATCAGTTCCTGTATGCCATCACCCATTTCGGCATCGGTTTCACGAACACCTTCCATAATTTCACTTTCAATTGAACTGTCCATAAAGTTCAGGATATTCGCGGCTGTTTTTAATCCGCCCACACCTGAAGATTTAATACTGTCCGCATTGCCAGAGAACTGGTGTTCAAGTACTTCATCCAGTTCATTCATCGCCTTTGGTTGAATCCCGTCTAATAATGCAATACGCATCAGTGCATCGACTCGCATATTTTCCGGGATAGCTGACAGAATTTCTGCCGCCTGATCAGGTTCCAGATAAGATAAAACAATGGCTATAATCTGTGGGTGTTCAAGTCGAATAATGTCTGCAATCGCCCGCGGTTCCATCCATTTCAGGCTTTCAATACCTTTGGATTTTCGACCCAGTAAGATTCGGTCAAGAATATTTCCCGCATTGTCTTTACCCAGAGCAGACTCCAGAACATTGCGTAAGTAATCTTCATTGCCTACACCTAAAGCTGTGTGCGCCTCGACTTTATCAACAAAGTTAGACAATACATCGCTGACTGTATTCTTATCAATGCCATCGATCGATGCCATTGCCTCACCAATCTTTTGCACCTCTTTGGGTGACATATGTTTCAATACTTCTGCCGCGTCCTCTTCTCCTAAAGTAAGAAGAAAAACGGCTGCACGTTCAACACCATTTATTTTTTTTGTTTCGGACATTTATTTATAACTTGTTTTACAGTAATAATTATTCATCTGATATCCAGTCTTTAACAACCTGGGCAACACGTTTCGGTTCCTGTGATGCGAGTGTTTTCGCCGCAACCAGATCATTTTCGTAGACAGGAAGTTCATCCAGCAAAGCAGCCCCTTCTGGCCCTGTTAATGTGAGTTGATCTTCTGTTAACTCATCTTCTTCAGACTTGGCAACCGGATGATAATTTGCCAGGCTGCGAATGGTCGGTTTAAGTACGCCAAAAATAAGAAACAATACGGCCAGACCAGCAAGGCTTTGCTTCACTATATTCCAGAACCAGCTTTGCTCCCAGATTGGAATCTCGGGCAAAACTTCAAGTGACGATTTATCAACAAAGCCGCTATTAACCACATTTACGCTGTCACCACGTAAGCTGCTAAAACCAACCGCTTCACGTACAAGTTGTGTTATTTGTGCTAATTCGTCTGCTGTGTATTTTGTTCGTGTTGTTTCACCTTCCTTGTCAACAGACACCTTGTCATCAATAACAACAGCAACCGAAATTCGTCGCAATGTTGTCGGTGATTTTTTGGTGTGATTAATGGTACGATCAAGTTCATAATTCAATGTCGAACGTCGTTGATTTTTGCTGGGAGGCTGTGTCTTCGCCTGTGCATTTTGTTGCTGGCCTGCTTGCTCAGGTGCAGTGCCGGCTGCCGGTGGCTCGTTGGACAATGCACCGGGAATACCTGCATTCGCATTACTACCTACAGATTGTTCCTCAAAACGTTGTTCGCTACGCACTGCGGATGGATCGGGTATAAAGGATTCGGATGTACTCTCGGAACGTGTAAAATCAATATCTGCAACAACCTGTGCACGTATTTTATTTTTACCTACAATGGGCACTAAAATATTTTCAATCCGTTTTATATAATACTGTTCCAGTTTGTGGGTATACGCAAACTGCGTTTCCGTAATATTAAGATCGTCCAGCTCACTATTATTTGTTAGCAGGTTACCACTAGAATCAACCACGGTAACATCATCAACTGACAAGTTAGAAATACTGGAGGCAACTAAATGTGTAATCGCAACAATATGCCGTTTAGGCAAGGTATGTCCGGATGCTAACTCCAACATAACCGATGCCCGAGCCTTTTTCTGGTCTCGAATAAAAACAGTGTCTTTTGGTAAAGCCAGGTGAACCCGGCTATTTTTAACTGCGGCAATGGTATTGATTGTACGAGAAAGCTCTTCTTCCTTTGCACGGTGATATCTTGCATTCTGCAAAAAAGTACTTGTACCGATGCTTTCATCTTTTTGCAATAATTCAAAACCAATCCCTGAAGATTTTGGATAACCCTCTGCCGCAAGTTCTATCCGTGCCTGCTGTACACTTTCATTATCAACCAGTATTGAACCACTGGATAAATCAAGTTTATATTTAACACCAATACGCTGAAGAACCTGTACAACTTCGTTGCTGTCTTTTGCAGAGATATTGGAGAATAGTACACTATAACTTGGACCCTGAGCCCAAAACACAATAGCGATGCCAATGGCAATACTGGCAGCAAGCCCTACTAACAAGCCAATTTGTCGTACAACCGGTAACTCGGACATACCGACAAACGAGTTATTTAAATTATCTGTTTTTGTTAAATCCATCTTGTCTCTCTATAAAACCGGATTAAACCGGCATATTCATAATGTCCTGATAAGCCTTAACTATCTTGTTTCTTACCTGCAGCATGGCCTGAAATGAAACACTCGACTTTTGCATTGCCATCATAACCTCTGCAATTGGCACATCAGGGTCACCTTTCTGAAAAGCCTCTTGTAACTTATTGGTTTGCGCTTGTATATCATTAACCTTGTTGATTGAATTTTTCAACAAGCTTGAAAATGAATTTTGTGTGTCTGCTTTAATTTCTGCCGAAACAGTATTCATACCAGGTGTTGTAAAAGTATTTTGCAAACCTTTAGTCTGCTCAGACAATGCCCGCATCTGAGCCAGCAAATCATTGACACCGATTGTATTGTTACTCATCATTCTTCTCTTTAATGGCTGGTTATTAAGAATAAATACGCTTAACAGCTAAGCTAAACTCTGGGCTCCGGGAACCTCAACACCTTCCTTACGCATTCTTGCCAGTTTATAGCGTAATGTGCGTTGACTAATACCGAGCTTTTCTGCCGTGTCCTTGCGACTACCTTTTGTTTCCTTAATAGCTTGCAAAATTAGATCCCATTCATGATGACGTAACCCCCCATTTAATGAATCCATATTTTGTTCTGACTTGCTAATATTGGAACCAACGGAGAATTTCCCAACGACATCATCTTTATCTGTTATTGCATATTCTGTAGCAGATTCTTTGTCGGCTACTCGATCTTTATCTGCACTTATTAAACCGGTACTTAAGCTGGCACTCGAAAAAGAGGGGCTATCAGCATCCAGCGGAAAATAAATATCTTCATCCGTTATTTTTTCATTTTTGTGCAATATCATTGCACGCTGTATAACATTATCCAGCTCTCTTACATTTCCCGGCCACGGGTATGCTTCTAGTTTATTGCGGGCCTTTGCTGTTAATTCTGGAATTGCGATCCCCATCGAACGTGCATTTTTAGTCATAATATGTTCTGCCAGGGGCACAATATCGCTACGTCGATTTTGCAAAGAATGAATATACAAGGGGAAAACATTTAGCCGATAATACAGATCTTCACGGAAACGTCCTTTTTTAACTTCGTCCAGCATGTTTCGGTTTGATGTTGCCAGCACTCGAACATCCAAATTAATAATCTTAGTACCGCCTAGTCGTTCAACTTCACGCTCCTGTAATACCCGCAATAACTTTGCCTGCAAACCTAAATCCATTTCAGATATTTCATCAAGCAGTAAAGTGCCACCCTGCGCCTGTTCGAATTTACCAGGGCTGGATTTATAGGCACCTGTATAGGCACCTTTTTCATAGCCAAACAAAGTTGCCTCCAACATGTTTTCCGGTATTGCGGCACAATTAATGGCAATAAAAGGTTTTTCTGCCCGGTTAGATTGCTTGTGTATAAACTGGGCAACGACTTCTTTACCGGTGCCACTGTCACCGGTTATCATTACGGTTGCATCGTTCGGTGCAACGCGCTTTGCTATTTCAAACACACTCTTGCTATTTTCATCAACGGCAATAATGTCGTCTTCATTAAGATCAGCATAGCCAACATAGCGTTCAACCATATTGACCAGTACTTCAGCTTCAAACGGTTTCACCAGATAATCCACCGCTCCATTGCGAATGGTTGAAACGGCTTGTTCAATCGTTCCATAGGCTGTCATTAACATAACCGGCAAGTCTGGTTTATCTTTCTTTATCTTTTCCAGTAAGTTAGTACCTTCCATATTGGGCATATGAATATCACTGATAACCAAATCAACATCCTGCTTGTCAAGATAACGCAAGGCTTCCCGTCCATCATTCACCGACCCCACATTATAACCAGCACATTCCAGGGTATCGCTGAGCGCCTCATTTAAAGAAACGTCATCTTCTACAACTAATACGGTTGCTCTATTCATTATTTTTACCTTTAACCTTAAAATTCACTTTATGCGCTCTGTTGCATTTTTATTTCGCTGTCTTCTTCAAATACAGGCATTTGAATATTGAAAATGGTTCCCTGTGGTTTAACCTGTGCAACGGATATATCTCCGCTATGTGCATGGATAACAGCACGCACTACGGCCAAACCTAATCCGGTACCATCCGATCTTGTTGTAAAAAAAGGTTCGAATACATTTTCAATATTTTCATCCTTGATACCCACACCATTATCCTGAATTTCTATCATTAAATTATTTCCATTCAAACAGGTTTTAAGGAGTAAGTTGCCATTTTCACCCATGGCTTGAATTGCATTAACAAATAAATTAATCAGTGAGCTGATTAGCATCTGACGGTTTCCTTTAAGGAACACATCACCATTAACCCTGTTTTGCCATTCAAAATGAGTGTGTGATGCTTCGATATGTGTTTCGATGGTTTGCATTAACTCGGCAACCAGGTCGGAAAGAGAAAAAACAGTATTGGACAGATTAGAACCCCGTGCATACATCAGCATGTCATTTACCAGATGCTCTAAATGACGTAATCGCGCCATTAGCTTTTCACTAAGAACCGCGCGGTCATCATTTGTCAGGTTTTGACGTTTTAAATTTGAAGAATAAAGAATGGCAGAAGAAAGTGGTGTGCGGATCTGGTGTGCCAGCGATGCAGCCGTTTGCCCCATGGTCACAAGGCGTTGCTGCTGGCTTAAATTATTTTGTAGTACTT
>CAZEZI010000003.1:42398-51787 GCA_964516315.1 uncultured Thioalkalispiraceae bacterium | reverse complement strand
AAATCACTTTGGTTAAATTACTGGTGCATTTAATATCGAAAATAATTTGTGCGCCTGGGTTACGTAACAACACATCTTCGGCAAATAACATCATTAAACGATCCGGCCAGATAATAGTGCCATCGGAGCTCACCACACCTAAACGATCACCGTCACCATCAAATGCCAGACCTAAATCGGCTTTGTGCACTTTAACTGCTTCGATTAGGTCAACCAGATTTTTAGGTTGACCCGGGTCTGGATGGTGATTTGGAAATTTGCCGTCAATATCACAATACAGTTCAATCACTTCACAACCCATGGCATTGTACAGACGCGGCGCAACACCGCCAGCCACACCATTACCACAATCAATCACCACCTTAAGTGGTCGTTTTAATTTTACGTCGGAAACAATGCGGTTAAGGTATTTTTCCAGCATTGGAACGGTCGAATAATTGCCGCTACCCGTTACAAAATCATCAAGCTCAATACGTTTCCTTAAAATCTGGATACTGTCTTCGGCCAGGGTTTCACCTGCCAGTACCATTTTAAAGCCATTATAATCCGGCGGGTTGTGGCTACCGGTTAACATAACACCCGAACCACTGGTAAGCTCATGTGCCGAAAAATAAAGTAATGGTGTTGGTACCATACCCACATCGACCACATCAATGCCGGTAGATAAAATACCTTTTACCAGGGCCTGTCCTAATTCTGGCCCTGATAAACGGCCATCACGCGCAAAAGCAATGCTGTTTACACCACGAGTGGATGCCTCACTGCCCAGCGCCTTACCAATAAGTTCAGCATAAGCAGCTGTTAAACTTACACCTACAATGCCACGGATATCATAGGCTTTAAAAATTTCGGCCGGTGGATGAGGTGACATGACTTTATTCATCGATGCTTCAGCAGTCTCCTGAATGGACTGCTTTATACTCTGACTACTTTTCCGGTTTTCTCTGTTGCGTTGCTCTTCAATCTTTTGCATGGCTTCTTCATCAAGTTCTTCAACTTCCATTGATGCACTCGATGCATACATGGCGGCTGAATCAAATTCCATTTCCATACTTGCCGCACTCACACTGTTCGGGTCACTGTCACGCTCACGATCATGATTTTGATTCACCATAACATCATTTAACTGCTTCGCCGCATCTTTAAATTCTTTCATTTCCATTTTGTACTGGTATTTTTTATCACCCCTCAGTGTGCTGATAACCAGCCCAACTAAATTATCAATATCGGATATTAATGCACGGCTTAAAGAACGCCAGGACAGGTAAACAATTACCGCAAATATTCCTACACCGGTAAATAACAAAATATACGTTAACAACCTATCATATTGTGCATCAATACTCGCACTGGGCCAAATTCTGATTTCCCATTGTGTACCCTGTACCGGAAACTTATGTGGTGCATCATTCACACGTAAAGAAGTATCTCCTGTTTTTCCAACTAATAACGATTTATGCCCCTGCCCGGCCAGTTGATAAAGCTCCACATAATCCACAATATTACTCAGCTTTAACCATTGATTAAGCATATTAACGTTAACCACAAGCTGCACATGGCCGATGACTTTTGTTTTTTCCTGATTTAAAACAGGATGCACAAAATCGATATGTTGCTGTGCAGTGCCAAACACATGCGTTTCAACGCCCGGCGGGCGTTTAGTCTCACGCGACTTATTAAACATATCCACGCAGGCAAAACCAATATAGGGGGTTGTGCGTTGTGATGGCCGTAAGCCACCTTCTTTTAAAAGCCTTACCCGTAAAGCATTTGGAAAAAGCTTTGTAAGTTGCATCTGACGTTTGACTATTTTCTCCGGATTGTCAGATAAAATCACTTCTCGTGTTTGTGGATCTTTGGCGATAGCAGCCAGGCCTTCGGTATAACTGGCAATGGATAAACTTAAGTGACTTGCAAACTGATTAGCTGCACTTTGCTCAATGGCACTGCTCTGGTTATCAATAATATTTAGCGTGCTCCAGCGCATGATATAAAGCATCACTATAAAGGTGGCGCTGAATAACACAAATGATAACAACGAAATGGTATTTAAGGTGAGCCCACCTTTTTTAATTGCCCCTTTTTTGTGGCGCTTTGACGTGCGTAGTGGTTTATCCTGTTTTGCCATAACTGTTTACTAACCTTTAATCCCTGATTTAGCTTTTCTTATCCGCGTCCAGTATGGCCAAAACCACCTTCTGCACGTTCGCTTTCATTAAACTCTGCCACAATATCAAACGCAGCCTGCACAACCGGCACAAATACCATCTGCGCAATACGCTCACCAATATCTATCGTAAAGACTTCACTGCCCCGATTCCAGCAAGAAACAAATAATTGCCCCTGATAATCAGAATCAATTAAACCCACCAGATTACCCAGCACAATGCCATGCTTATGGCCTAAACCCGAACGCGGCAAAATAACCGCAGCCAGAGAAGGATCACCAATATGAATCGCCATCCCCGTTGGCAACAAATGTGTCTCCCCCGGGTGAATGGTTAGCGCCTCATCCAGGCAGGCACGTAAGTCAATGCCCGCAGCCCCCCCCGTTGCATAATCAGGCATGTCTATTTCTTTGCCCAAACGCGCATCCAGTATTTTTAATTGAATCTTTTGCATAACAACCCTTTTCTGCAAATTACGGTGAACACCTTGAAAGAGTGCAGGCCTGTTTTAATTTTTTTTATCGTGACTATTATTTCTAAACTGAACAACATTCTCAATTTCTCGTTGCTCTTTATTGAGTCTACCTGACTGAATCGCATTATCATACTGTGACGCAATTAAGGCAACGAGTTCTCGTGCCAGGCGTGTTTTGCTGGAAACACCTAACTCAAGTTCACCACCGTGCCAGAATAGTTTTAATGCATTATCATCGCTGCCAAAGGTGCCACGGGTTTCTGTGGCGGCATGCCCTACCCAGTTCGCAGCAATCATTTCTATACCTTTATCTTTTAGCTTCTGGTGTGCATTTTGTTCAAGATTCTCGGTTTCAGCCGCAAATCCCACACTGAACAACCACGGGCTTTGGCGTTTAACCGTGGCTAAAATATCGGGGTTACGTTGTAGTTGCAACATCATGCTCTCGGCTGATTTTTTAATTTTTTCCGAATTCGCCAGTACCGGACGATAATCGGCAACAGCCGCAGCAGCTATCAATATATCGGCTTTGTGTGCAAAAGCTTGAGTCTGTTCCAACATTTGTTCGGCCGTTGTCACGTGGATAGTTCTGACTGAATGGGGCACAAGCAGGCTTTTATCCACCGGCCCACTAATTAATATAACTTCGGCACCGGCTTCCACCGCAGCGGCAGCCAGCGCATAGCCCATTTTACCTGAACTATGATTAGACAAATAACGTACCGGATCGATGGCTTCGCGTGTGGGGCCAGCCGTAATCAATACCGTTTGGCCGGTTAAGCTACCGGTTGCAAACACATCAGCCAGTGCCTCAAGCAGGGCATGCGGTTGCATTAACCGCCCTTCACCAACCTCGCCACAGGCTTGCTCACCGCTATCGGGGCCAAATAACAACACACCGCGACTGCGTAAGGTTTGCACATTTGTTTGGGTGGCCGGATCTTTCCACATTTGCTGGTTCATGGCTGGCGCCAGTGCCAGCGGCACATGGCTGGCTAAGCACAATGCACCCAGCAAATCATTGGCTCGTCCTAGACAAAGCCGGCTGATAAAATCGGCGCTGGCCGGTGCCACCAGAATGACGTCTGCCCAACGTGCCAGTTCAATGTGGCCCATGGCCGCTTCGGCATCATTGTCTAAAAGGTGTTGATGAACAGGATTACCCGATAAAGCCTGAAAAGTTAAAGGGGTGACAAATTCGGTTGCGCCCTGGGTCATCACCACCCGAACGTCTGCATTGGCCTCGCGCAAACGCCGAATAATTTCGCCGGCTTTATAGGCGGCAATACTACCGGTAATGCCCAATAAAATCCGTTTGTTAGCCAATCGCTTCATAAGTTATTCATTCTAACAAAAATTTTGCAATTCGCTGTGAAATAAGCACATTTTCTCGTATATTCCATATAATTAAGGACAAATAAAGCCGCCCAAAGCGGAAATACATTGATAAGGAGATCAACAATGTCGATTACCGACTGGCCGAAGCTGGAACGTCCGCGCGAAAAACTGCTCGCACAAGGTTCAAAATCCCTTTCTGACGCTGAATTACTCGCCATTTTTCTACGCACCGGCATCAAAGGCAAAACTGCCGTCGATTTAGCCCGCGAGTTAATTAATAATTTTGGTGGCTTGCGCAATTTGCTCACCGCCAGCCAAAAAGACTTTTGCCAACATAGGGGGCTTGGCCCCGCAAAATATGCCCAACTACAAGCTGTTCTAGAACTCAGCCAGCGGCACCTGTTTGAGTCACTCACCCGCAGCGATTCCCTTACCAGTGCCGAGGCCACCAAACATTATTTTCAGGCCAAAATGCGCGACTACCCGCATGAGGTGTTTGCCTGTATTTATCTGGATAATCGCAACCGAATCATTCAATACAGCGAGCTATTCCAGGGTACTTTAGCCGGTGCCAGCGTCTACCCACGCGAGGTGGTCAAACAAGCCTTATCCTTTAATGCTGCTGCGGTAATTTTTGCGCATAATCACCCGTCCGGTGTTGCCGAACCCAGTCATGCCGACAAGCAAATTACCCAACAACTGCGAACAGCGCTAGGCGTGGTCGAAATACGGGTGTTAGACCATATCATTGTGGGCGATGGGTATTGTGTGTCGTTTACAGAAAGAGGGTTACTATAGAACTAGATAGTTTGAGGCCAGAGTAAAAACTTCTGACTTACTTCTATCGTGACATACAGCAAAAAACTTGAAAAAGTTTTTACTCTGACGCCAAACTATTCCACAGATTTCACCACAGATTTAGCATTGGACCAGTCGATGATCTGTTGCCAGTCTGTCTTGTCATCTTTGCTGTAATGTAGTATCAACACGGTTTTTCCATCCAGTAAGGCTTTATGCAGGCAGTCTGTCTCATCTTCGGGTATACCAATCTTATGTAACGCGGCAATCAGGCTAGTTGCATGTGCAGCACTTGCCATAAGCCCTGAGCCAATGGCAGCACCTGCAATCGTGTCAATTACCGGACCGAGTGCCAACAGAATACCAACACCGGGTACAAACAACAGCCCCGATGCACCTATTGCCAAACCTGCCAGTGCACCCCACAGTGCACCATCCTCAGCCCATATTTCAGTACGTTTTTTTTCATTATCATAAGACACACCAAGAAAATCGCTGTCTTTGCCTTTTGGTATATGTATTACAGAAACCTGATCCATGGGAAAGTTATGCTCAACCAGCTGTGCGGCCACACCATGTGCATAGTGTATATTATCGAATACAGCGGCAAGGGCCTTCATTTTGTGCCAGTGGATCTTGTCTATAAGAGAGGGTGCATGTTCTTCAATTTTCATATCGTTTACCCCTGCAAAAAAAATTATATAGGGAAGATGGGTATTTAATACAATATATGTCAAAACCACATGGCATAGCGTAGCAATATCACTCCAGGCCTTGCGAGATGAAACAGAACCATTATCACCACTGCGCCGGGACAGATCCAGAGTAAATCCATTGTTTAGTGATAAAGATCAATAACACTAAATAAAAATTCCAAATAACAGATCACTCAAACCCACCAGACTGCTTCGCTGCGCTCAATTAAGTCGCCAACACGAGGCAAGTCCTGTCCTCACAATAAAGTAAAGAGAGGCGACTAATGGCCGCCCCCCAAACTACCACCCCAATATCGCAATCAATTCATACAAGAAACCATTTCAACCAATGCGTTCTTTTTAATCGCAGGAAACCAGCGGGAAGAACCAGCATCCTCTCCGGTATAAACAAGTTTTATCTCCGGGTAACTTTTAAAGTCAGCCATCGCCTTAACATCATTGTACTGAAAATAAATTTCAGTATCCGTTATTCGATCAATCTTCCAGTTCTTGTAATTAATGGCATGCAACGTTGCACGTCGGGCATCACCTATTGAAACTTTTAGAAAGCTAACATCAAAAGTTAACGCACCTTCAGTGGTGGCATAACTATTTGCAGAAAAAAGAACCATTAGAGTAAAAAAGAGTGTTTTCATTATCATACTCCTTGAATTAACGTTTGATGAAGCGACAGGATAAATAACCACCCAGAAAGTCACGACTTAGATTTTTAAGATATTCCAGATTCTTTTCTTTTTCAGAATCGATATATTTGAAGGTAACCTTTTTAAGGTTGGCATAATCAATTCTTACCCGCGACAAATCTCTATCCCGGGCATAAGTGCCAATTGCATGGCTCTTATCAAACTTATCAACCGTCCACCCTCGCGACAGCAAGGCGAGCACCGCAGGCCGAATCGGACCTACGTCCTCGACTTTATAGCGGAGTACATCCGTCGTTATACTCGTTGGAACAGGTTTTTCTTCATCATCTTCCTCGTCCGCATAAGCAAAACAGGGGATAGTCATTAGTAGTAAGAAAAATAAGGGGAGCTGAATAATTTTAAATCGCTGTTCTGTTTTGTTTGTCATAATCCCAATCCTTAAAATTATTATGAATAATTCCCTTTCAAAAAACAGGTGATTAATAGTGTAAGCAAAAACAGGCTGTTATGCTAGAGATATAGTACAGACTCGGGGTAAAAAGACCGAATTTAATGCCTCAAACCCTCTTTAATTCTGCTACATTAAACTTATGTTTTTTTACTCTACTTCTCTGAATATCGATGAAAAATAGTATTTTAATATTAGCTAGCACTCTTTATTTAACGGCCTGCTCGTTGTTTAACCCCGCACCGGCACTTCCCCCTTTTGCAGATAGCCACCTGCACTTTAACTGGGATCACGAAGAATTATTAAGCGCAAAAGAAGCGGTTAATATCCTGAAAAAACATAATGTTGTACTTGCAGCGGTATCCAGTGTTCCATCAGATTATGCGCTGAAGTTAAAAGAAGCAGGGGGTGACTGGATTATCCCTCTGGTCTCCCCTTATTATCACCCCGGTAACCGCCTGAACTGGTACTACGATAAAAAGCTGGTCACTGAAGTACGCAAGCTGCTTGAAACCGGTAACTATGCCGGTATTGGCGAAGTGCATCTTGTGGCTGGAATTGGCCCCCGCAGAAATAACCCGGTTTTTATTGGCTTACTGGACTTAGCAAAAGAATTTAACATTCCTTTTCTGATTCATACCGATGCTGGCGACCATCGGTTCTTTTTATCCATTTGCAGTCAATATCCGCAAGTGCGATTTCTTTGGGCACATGCCGGTGGTGTATTGGAGCCAAAACAACTCGACCCTTTAATGCAGGCCTGCCCAAATGTATGGCTGGATATGGCTGCGCGCGATCCCTGGCACTATGATTTATTTGCCTATGACGATTATTCATTAAGAGCGGGCTGGCGTGAGTTAATTATTAAATACCAGGATCGCATTGTCACCGGCACTGATCCCGTCTGGAATGCACAGGATATCTACCGCTGGTACGAGGCCGATGAAGGCTGGGCACATTATTCCAAATTCCATCATTTTCATCGCAACTGGATGAAGCGCTTCCCGGCTGATATTGAAAAGAAATTACGCCTCACCAATATGCAACGATTTTTTGGTGTAAAAGGTCGGTCTTTATTTTAAACGCTATAGGGGGGAGCACATAACCTAACCCCTGAACTCTTTATTGTTTACGCATTTTTCGCCAAAGAAAAAACCACGACAACCATAAAGTGATAGACATGCCTATCGCTGCCATAACAGCAGGCATGGGGTTTTCTAGCGAACTGATTGAACCGACATAGGTAATAATGAGTGCATAAGGAACCGTGCCAAGACTGTACATGGTTAAAAATCTTGAAAAAGACATGTGCGTTGCACCGGCCATACAACAGCTAACCTCGGGTAAAACAGGCATGGCACGACAAATAACAAGAATAGCCGGACCATATTCCGAGTAATGATTGTGAATGTCTTCCAGCCGCTGTTTATCCTTATATATATGGTTAAGTAATCGGTAGCCATAAATACGACTGATCACGTAACCGGTTATTCCTGCAAGATATAACCCACCCAGTGTTGCCATTGCTCCCATTGGCCAGCCCAGGAAATAACCCGCCATAATGGAAACCGTCATCGTGGGAACAGCAATAAGCAAATCAGAAAACAACAATCCGACAACGATTACAATTAAATACACAGGATGAATTTGCTGAGCCTCTGCCAGGGCAACATTAATCCCGTCCAGTGAGAACACACCAGTCGCTTTAACAATAATAAATATACTTGCGAACACCAATGCGAGTACAAGCATTATTTTAATCAGATCTTTCATGAGTTTCTCAAGAATAAATTATGTTTACCGGCAAAAGAAGCTTATGTGCGTTTTTGGTATCGAACCCATAACGGCTAAATTGATTGCCTTCTACAGTATTGATGTTGCACGTTATCCTGAGAGTAGCACCCTGTGTACTTAATCGAGCCAAAAAATGCATCACAAGGGTATAGTAACGAGCAAAAAAAGCAATGGCCAGGCTGGTTAACGCACTCTGCAAAATTAGCCATAAAACCAAATATAAACAAACACTTATAGCACATTACTGAACCAGTGCTAATAAGTGTTGTTTTCCCAATACCCCCTCACAGGTTAGAATCCATCCGTTCAGGCCTCGTATATAGCGTCTGCACAGCCCCCTTAGTTTAAGGAATAACTAAACAGGCTTGATGTAGCCTTCCCAAAAAACTTCATTTTTACACGAATAAACCTTGTCACGGGGCGCGTATTTCCTTAAAATGCGCGCTCTTTTTGACGCTGTTAATCAGCAAATTAGCCGATTAATGCGGAATTCTTACGTTTTGGAGCAATATTATGGCAAAAGTATGCCAAGTAACGGGTAAACGCCCTATGTCAGGAAACAATGTTTCCCACGCAAAAAATAGAACCCGTCGCCGTTTTTTACCAAACCTGCAAACACACCGTTTCTGGGTTGAATCTGAAAGTCGTTTTGTACGCTTACGCTTAAGCTCAAAAGGCATGCGCATTATCGATAAAAAAGGTATCGATTCTGTTCTGTCTGACATGCGTAGCCGTGGCGAAAAATTCTAAAAGGGACCCAAAATCATGCGTGATAAAATTAAATTAGTATCCAGTGCCAATACCGGTCACTTTTATACAACCACTAAAAACAAACGTACCATGCCAGATAAAATGGTTATCAAAAAGTATGACCCAGTTGTGCGTAAATATGTTGAATACAAAGAAGCAAAAATTAAGTAACAAGCACTTTAATTTTTGTTTTGATTAAGCCCGCGTAGCGGGCTTTTTTAGTGCGAGTTATATTTTTTAAATATTACTCGCACTTAT
>CAZEZI010000003.1:5978-42298 GCA_964516315.1 uncultured Thioalkalispiraceae bacterium | reverse complement strand
GCAGCGCATAGCGATGCATGTAACATTTTTTAAATATTACTCGCACTTATGCAGCGCATAGCGATGCATGTAACATTTTTTAAATATTACTCGCACTTATGCAGCACATAGCGATGCATGTAACATTTTTTAAATATTACTCACACTTATGCAGCGCATAGCGATGCATGTAGCATTATTAAAAATTACAAACACTTATGCAGAACATATCAAATATGTTCTGCTTCTATCTGATTTCCCCAAAAACCTGTTCTGCTACTATCCAATTCCCAACACAGTTCTACCTCTGCCCCTATCCATCCAAAGCCCCACCAACAATATCCCCAAAAGCAAAAATCATGATAAAGTACCTAATATGTCCGATATTGCACTAAATCAAAGCCCAATAATGAATTCAGGCAAAAGCTCCGAACGCCTGAGCATGATGATTTTTATTGCACTGGCGGTGCACGCTATTATTATTCTCGGCATCAGTTTTGACCTGGAATTACTCAAGGATTCGACTGACTTAAGCACCATGGAAATCACCCTGGTGCATAATAAAAATGATGAAATCCCCGAAGAAGCCGATTACCTTGCGCAGGCAAACCAGATCGGCGGTGGCAATATTGATGACAAGGTTCGCCCAAGTAGCCCGTTTTCCAACCCGACTCCCACACAGGAACAGGGCTTTGCGCCGAACAGCCGCGATGAAGTGACCCCGCCTAAAATAAAAGAACAGACGCAACAACAGGAGTTGCTCACTACTGAACAGGCAAAAACAAAAGTACAAAGCGATAAACTACAGGAAGTGGTGCCGATAGAAACAAAAGAAGTCACTGCCGCGCAATTATTTGAGCGCAGTCGTGAAATTGCTCACATTAGTGCCGAGATAAACCGCCTGAAACAAACCTACCAGAAGAACCCAGATCATACTTATATTAATGCAGCCAATGCCAAACAGCACCGCTTTGCCAATTATCTGGACGCATGGCGTTCCAAAGTCGAGCGAATCGGTAATATTAACTACCCCAGTGCCGCCATTCAAAAACGGATTACCGGGCATTTACTGATGGATGTTGCAATTAATCCCGATGGCAGTTTGCATTCTATAAAAATACTACGTTCATCCGGTTACCCAGTTCTGGATAATGCCGCAAAACGCATTGTGCGTTTAGGTGCACCTTACCCACCACTCACAGCTGAAATTTTACGTGATACCAAGGTGTTACACATACCTCGTGTCTGGCGGTTTAAAAATAATAATCGTTTTGGTATGTCAGCACGTTAACCGATGCAAGCGTACTTCCCGTTCAAAAACCTTGCTTGATCCTGAACTCTAGTTAATACTTAAGTTATGAGCGACTTCGAAACCACCTGTCTAACCAACCAGTTTCTTATCGCCATGCCTAATCTGGCCGATCCTGAATTTTTTCATACTGTCAGTTATATTTGTAACCATAATGATGAAGGTGCCATGGGCGTAACCATTAACCGCCCGCTGGATGTTGGCTTAGGCGATTTACTCGACCACCTGAACATGCCAACCGACGACATCGAAATTGCCAGTATTCCGGTTTACGCTGGCGGCCCGGTACAAACCGATCGTGGTTTTGTGCTGCATCAAACGCCAAAAACAACCGAAAATGAATGGGATGCCAGCATAACAGTCACCGACACCATTAGCCTGACCATGTCACAAGACATTATTGAAGCCATTGCATTAAACGAAGGCCCCGAACATTATTTAATTATGCTCGGTTATGCTGGCTGGAGTGACGGCCAGCTCGAACAGGAATTGCTGGCCAATGCCTGGCTAAATGGCATTGCCGATGAACAAATTATTTTTGAAACACCTGCTGAACAAAAATGGACACTTGCTGCCAGGCATTTAGGGGTTGAACTAGGCTTAATCTCAACCGATGTCGGACATGCCTGATAATATAAAAATGCCGGAAAAGATAAAAACGGTTCTCGGTTTCGACTTTGGTACAAAAAAAATCGGTGTGGCCGTTGGCCAGTCCATTACCCAAACTGTTACTCCCTTAATCACCCTCACCAGTAAAAACCAGAAACCTGACTGGGCGGCAATAGAGAAACAAATCAGGGAATGGCAACCCGATATGCTGGTCGTCGGTTTACCGGTGCATCTTGATGGCGAAGAACAACCCATCACGCAGGCAGCAAAGAAATTTGGCAACCAGCTCAATGGACGTTTCCAGTTGCCAGTCGAATTTATGGATGAACGCCTGAGTTCTTATGAAGCCGAAGAACGACTACGCGAAATAAATATTGAGAAAAAACAAACAAATAAAAGACAAAAGGCCCTGGATATTGATAAAATAGCCGCGCAATTAATTGTTGAAAGCTGGTTTCGACAATAAATCCACCCAATTAAGTTCGGTTACTGCGAAAACAGTTAACAGAAAAAGTGAGCTTGTATGCCTGAACAGCAAAACGTAAAAAAACTGCTGACTACCATGGCCTCTGATCTCAGTTCTTATCTGGAAGCACACTCTATTTCTGACCCCCACATGATTGGTATCCACACCGGTGGTGTCTGGGTTGCGCAAAGCTTACATAAAGCACTTAAATTAAAGCAACCACTCGGCTGTTTAAATATCAGCTTCTACCGCGATGATTTCACCCGTATCGGTATGCACCCACAGGTTCAACCATCCAGCCTGCCCTTTAGTGTGGATGACCAGCATATTATTCTGGTGGACGACGTTTTACACACCGGCCGCACCATTCGCGCCGCCCTAAACGAAATTTTTGATTATGGTCGACCAGCCTCGGTCACTCTGGTTGTATTGGTTGAACGCAGTAGCGGTAAAGAACTCCCGATTGCAGCCGATATTGCCGGTATAAAACTGAACCTGACAAAAGACCAGCACATTAAATTAACCGGCCCCGAACCACTAGCACTGGAGACTCAATAAACATAATGAAGCAAACCGATATTCAATTTGATCAAAATGGTCTACTCCGGCATTTTTTAACAATTGATGGTTTAAAACGTAATGTATTGATCGACATTCTTGATACTGCCGAAAATTTTGCAACGGTCGGCACTCAGCAAGTTAAAAAGGTACCGCTACTACGCGGTAAAACCATTGTTAATCTGTTTTTTGAATCCAGTACCCGCACCCGAACCACCTTTGAACTCGCGGCCAAACGTTTGTCGGCCGATGTTCTCAATATTAATATCAACACCTCATCCACATCAAAAGGTGAAAGCCTGCTCGATATGTTACGTAACCTTGAAGCCATGCATTGTGACATGTTTGTAGTACGGCACCACCAAAGTGGCGCCGCCCATTTTATCGCACAACATGTGTCACCCCATATTAGCGTGATTAATGCGGGTGACGGCCAGCATGCCCACCCCACTCAGGCGATGCTGGATATGTTTACCATCCGCCGACATAAACAGGATTTTACAAAACTACGCGTTGCGATTATTGGTGACATTATGCATTCGCGTGTTGCCCGCTCGGAAATACATGCCCTGAATACACTCGGCGTACCCGAGATTCGGGTGATTGCGCCAAACACCCTGATTCCACCAGCCACCGATTCAATGGGTGTGCATGTGTACCATGATATAGAACAAGGCCTTAAAGATGTTGACGTGGTGATGATGCTACGCTTACAACGCGAACGCATGCAAGGTGCGTTACTGCCAAGCGAACATGAGTATTTTGAAACCTACGGCTTAACCAGTGAAAAATTAAGGCTTGCCAAAGCCGATGCTATTGTCATGCACCCCGGACCAATTAACCGTGGCGTTGAAATCGAGTCGGCAGTTGCCGATGGCCCACAGTCGGTTATTCTTGAACAGGTTACCAATGGCATTGCCATTCGCATGGCGGTAATGTCAATGACACTGGGGCGACAAGCATCAACAGAAGGCAAGGCAACATGAAGCTGTTAATTAAACAAGGCCATGTTGTCGACCCAGCCAATAGCATTGATGGCGTTCACGATATTTATATCGCCAATGGAAAAATCGCCGGCATTGGGGAAAAACCCGAGGGCTTTAAAGCCAGTAAAACAATCGATGCTAAAAACCAGATCGTTATTCCCGGCATTGTCGATCTTTGTGCTCGACTACGTGAGCCCGGCCAGGAATACAAAGGCACCATTGCATCCGAAACCGCCGCCGCTGCCGCTGGTGGAATAACAACGGTTTGCGTACCACCGGATACCGATCCCTGTATCGACACCACTGCCGTTGCCGAACTCATTCATCAACGTGCCACTGCCGCCGCCAACTGCCATGTAGTCACACAAGCTGCTCTCACACTTGGTTTGCAGGGCGAACTGTTAAGTGAAATGGCCACTTTAAAAACACAGGCAAATTGTGTTGGTGTAAGCAATGGCTTAAAGCCGGTTGATAATATTTTAGTGATGCGCCGCGCCATGGAATACGCAGCCAGTTGTGATATGACTATCTTTTTACATGCTGAAGATCCAGGTTTGTCCAACAATGGTTGTGCGCATGAAGGGGTGATGTCAACACGCTTAGGTTTACCGGCCATTCCAGAGTCGGCCGAAACCGCAGCCGTTTCTCGCGACCTGATGTTAATCGAACAAACGGGAGTACGCGCCCACTTCTCACATATTTCATCAGCCAATGCACTACATATGATAGCGCAGGCAAAACAACAGGGCTTACCAGTGAGTGTTGATGTCAGTATTCATCATTTACATCTTACCGATTTAGACATTGGCTTTTTTGACAGTAATTGCCATGTGATTCCGCCACTGCGTTCGCAACGCGACAAGCAAGGGTTACAACAAGGTATAAGGCAAAATAGCATTGATGCCTTATGCAGCGACCATCAACCCCATTGCGCCGATGCCAAACTGGCACCATTCAGCGCTACCGAACCGGGCATTAGCGGGCTGGAAACATTATTGCCACTCAGTTTACGATTGGTTGATGAGAATATCCTTGATTTAACAACACTGATACACAAACTCACCGTTGAACCAGCAAAGATTCTAGGCATTGATGCTGGCCACCTGTCAGTCGATACCGCCGCCGATATCTGCATTTACAACCCGGCAACAAGCTGGACAGTGAATGCTGAACAATTTGTAAGTGCCGGACATAACACACCCTTTGCTGGCTGGGAATTACAGGGCAAAGTCACCCATACCTTACTGGATGGAAAAATTGTTTATAAAAGCTAACCATTATGAATAAACCGCACCGTGATACCATTAACGTCGAACTTGCCGAAATTATTTCGCACACAAGTTATCCCGGCGATCAATATATTTTACGTGTGCATGCACCCCTTATTGCAGCAGAGGCCAAAGCCGGTAGCTTTGTACATATACAGTGCGCACCTTCACTACCTATGCGACGCCCTATTTCAATTATGCGTACCAGTCCCAAAACCGGCATGGTCGATTTTTTATATAAAGCTGTTGGTGAAGGCACGCGACAACTTGCGATGCGCAAGCAAGGTGAAATACTCGATATGCTAGGCCCGATTGGCCAGCCGTTCCAGTTGCATAAAGGAAATAAACGCCCACTACTGATTGGCGGTGGTGTGGGTATGCCACCAATGATTTTTATTGCCGATGAAATAAAAAAACAGCGCAGCCATTATCAACCCTTTGTTATTCTAGGTTCAGAAGCACCCTTCCCTTTTGCAGCTCAACCCTCGCAGTTTATTCTTCCCGGCATACCAACCGAAGTAACGGCCACCATGCCATTGCTTGAAGAATGGAATATCCCCTGTCGGCTCGCCAGTTTACAGGGCTACCCCGGTGTACACGAAGGTTATGTTACCGACCTTGCACGTTTATGGTTGAATGCGCTGGATGAAGATGAACGCAGTCAGGTTGAAATATTTTCCTGTGGCCCCCACCCGATGCTAAAAGCAGTTGCCGATCTTGCTACCGAATTTAACCTGCCCTGTCAGGTATCGCTAGAAGAATACATGGCCTGTGCTGTGGGTGGTTGTGCCGGTTGCGTGGTGGAAGTTAAAACCGAACAAGGCTCAGCAATGAAGCGGGTTTGTGTTGACGGACCGGTGTTTGATGCTGCCCAGATTTTCTAAGCAGATTTTTTTAATATATAAACCTCTCACCAGCAGAAGTGCAAGGGGTCTTTTACTTAAGAATTAAACGCTACTTTTAATGCACCATAAAGCCCAACATTTTCCTGAAGTATGAGTTTAATTCTGATTTTTTTCATATTCGATGACATTAGACCTTTATTTATAAAAGCGTTAATAAAACGTGGCTCCTGTAATTTTTCTTTTATCTTAACGCCAATGCCACCGGCAATATACACTTCCTCTACAGGATAAAAATACAAGGCGGCATTAGCTGCAGCGGCACCGTATATATCTACAAAACAGTCTAGTGTTTTCTGGCACAATGCATCACTCGCTGAAAGTGCATATTGAGTTATCACCTGTGAAGGGTCCGTTTTTTTCATTGCCTCAATAACAGCGGTCGACTCCATAGATGGCTTCTGCTCACGAAAAAAATTATAAATCGTGAGCAAACCTCTACCTGACAAAATCATTTCCAGGCTGACATGCGACTGTTCTTTTTGTAGCCAGTGAAGTAATTGGCTTTGTTGTTTATTTTCCGGTGCAAATCCACTGTGACCAGCTTCTGTTGAAAAAGCCTTATAATGATCGTTCATCCAGATCCGATGTGCAACACCCAGCCCGGTACCTGCTCCAATAACAGCAGCATCCGGTTTATTCTCTTTTATATCCATATCTCCTTGCTGGAGAATTAATATGTCAGAATCATTTAGTTCTTCAATACCATAGACAACAGCAATAAAATCATTGATAAATTTTACGTTGGGTATTTTAAATTGAGCACCTAACTCCTTTTCATTCACAACCCAGGGAAGATTGGTTATAGCCGCTACACCATTCTGAACAGGGCCTGCCACAGAAAAACTGGCAGCATGGATATCATCTGGTAGACTGTATTCATGAACAAACTGTTTTAGTACTTGAGTAAGATTGGTAAAATCCGCGCTGCGATACTTTTTTTCGGCAATAATATGCCTGTCATTTTTATTTCCTTCTGCAAAAATGATTCGTGTGTTTGTACCACCAATATCGCCGGCCAGAACGTTCATGCTTATCCTTGCAGGTACTTACAGATTTTCACGCGCACGTCGTCGCTTATAGTGGTTAATGAGTCCATTGGTTGAGCTATCATGTGAGTGCACCTGTTCAGCATCATTCAACTCACTTAAAATACTTGTTGCCAGTTGCTTGCCCAACTCAACACCCCACTGATCAAAAGAGTTTATATTCCATATTACCCCCTGAACAAAAATTTTATGTTCATACAATGCAATGATAGAGCCCAGTGTTTTTGGATCGAGCGTATCAAATAATAAAGAACTGGTGGGTCGATTACCGGGGAATACTTTATACGGCAGGCGTTGTTTAATTTGATCATCATCAAGCCCCTCAGACTTTAACTCGGCATACGCTTCCTGCTCTGTTTTGCCTCGCATTAAAGCTTCAGTTTGTGCAAAGACATTCGACATTAATGCACGATGGTGCCTTGCAATACAGCGGAAATTATAAACCGGTGCCAGAATATCGGCCGGTACCAGTTTGGTACCCTGATGTAATAACTGGAAAAACGCATGTTGCCCGGCAATGCCAATCTCACCAAAAATAACCGGGCCAGTGGTATAGTCTACCTCCTGCCCCTGTCGGTCAACATATTTGCCGTTACTTTCCATGTCTGCTTGCTGCAAATAAGCAGGAAACCGATGTAAGTGCTGGTCATAAGGCAAGATAGCCATCGATTGTGCATCAAAAAAATTATTATACCAGATGCCCAGTAAAGCCATTATTACCGGAATGTTTTTTTCCAGTGGGGTATGCCTGAAATGTTGGTCCGTCTCATACGCGCCTTCAAGCAGCTCATCAAATTGTTCAGAACCAATTGCAATTACAATGGAAAGACCGATAGCCGACCAGAGTGAGTAACGACCACCTACCCAGTCCCACATTTTAAATATATTTTCATCCGCGACACCAAACTCTCTTGCTAGTTTTACATTCGAAGTCACTGCAGTGAAGTGACGATCAATGTGCTTATCATTACCTAATTTATTGATATACCACTGTCGGGCCGTTTCAGCGTTGACCATGGTATCCTGTGTGGTAAATGTTTTTGATGCAATAATAAAAAGGGTTGTTTCAGGGTTCAGATTTTCCAGCGTGTCATTAATATGATTCTCATCAATATTGGAAACAAAGTGGATATTGAGATCATGCAAGCTATGTGACCATAACGCTTCCGTTACCATCATTGGCCCAAGATGTGACCCACCGATACCGATATTAACCACATCAGTAATGGCCTGATTGGTTACACCACGCCATTGTCGGGTTCTGATTTTTTCTGCCAGTTTCTTTACCCGCTGCCGTTCTGCCTTGATTTCGGGAAGGATATCTTCTCCATTAACAATAATTGGCTTATTTCCCTGCTCCCGTAACGCCGTATGCAGCACTGCACGATGCTCGGTATTATTAATCGGCTCGCCTTTGAACAGCTTTTCTATCCAGGCAGGTAAATCAACATCATTCGCTAATTGCAACAGGTGTTTGACGGTCTTGTCATTTATGCGGTTTTTGGAGAAGTCATACAGAATATCGTTTAGTTCAAGCGAATAACGATCGAACCTGTCCGGTTCATTTTCGAACAGAGCACGCATGTGAACGTCTTTGATTTCATGGTAATGCTTTGCAAGTGCTAGCCATGAGATTGACCTGGTAAGCCTGGACATTCTGCAACCATCCTGTTGTCGTCTGGTGTTCTATAAATTATATATCGATTTATATTACTTTAATCTAGCTGATTAGCAGAGATTTACAATGCCGGTTATAAACTTCAGCAACAAGCTATGGTTATTACAGCCAATATAATAAGCTTATTGTACTTACCCTTTCCCGAAATAAAGCTTAAAATAACTGGCTCAGCTTATGCATAACGTTATACTAAGGAACGAGCAGGACACCCTGATAAAATGAAAATAAACCCAATAAAAACAAAGCCTTTTGTTGACCAAAAACCGGGAACCTCTGGGCTACGTAAGAAAGTAACAAGCTTTCAACAACCTCATTACCTGGAAAACTTTGTTCAATCCATTTTCAATGTTGCGGATAATTTAAAAGGCGGGCTACTCATTCTTGGTGGTGATGGCCGTTATTACAATAGCCATGCGATTCAGGTTATTCTTAAAATTGCAGCGGCTAATGGTGTTAAACACGTTATGGTCGGAGAAAATGGTCTGCTGTCAACGCCAGCGGTTTCACATTTAATCCGCAAGTATCAGGCAGCCGGTGGGATTGTTCTTTCTGCCAGCCATAATCCCGGTGGCCTGGATGGTGATTTTGGTATCAAATTTAATATAGCCAATGGTGGCCCGGCACCAACCACTTTTACCGATGCCATTTATGAAAAGAGCAAAAATATTACAGAATACTTCGTTGCCGATGCTGAAGATATTAATTTGAACCAGCAAGGCCGCTATTATACGGGTGATATGCAAATTACAGTTATCAATTCTGTTACCGACTATGCGGATCTAATGGAGCAACTATTTGATTTCCCGAAAATAAAATCACTGTTTACTTCCGGGCTGTTCAGCATGTGCTTTGATGCCATGCATGCTGTAACTGGCCCCTATGCGAAAGAGATATTCAGCAAACGTCTTGCTGCCAATGTGGGGGCAGTAATAAATGGAACACCACTGGAAGATTTTGGAGGTGGCCACCCTGACCCAAACCTGGCACATGCAACGGAACTGGTTGCAAAATTAAATGCCGGAGCGAATACCGCCGCACCTGATTTTGGCGCTGCCTCTGATGGCGACGGTGATCGAAATATGATTATTGGCCAGAATTTTTTCGTTAATCCCAGTGACAGTCTCGCAGTAATGGCAGCCAATGCCCACCTTTTACCCGGCTACAAGCAGGGAATACGCGGTGTTGCCCGCTCATTACCGACCAGTAGAGCGGTAGATAAAGTCGCCGAATCAATGGGTATTGATTGCTACGAAACACCAACGGGCTGGAAATATTTTGGTAACCTGCTTGATGATAACCGCATTACATTATGCGGTGAAGAAAGTTTTGGTTCCGGTTCAGATCATATTCGTGAAAAAGACGGTATCTGGGCGGTTTTATTCTGGCTAAATCTTATTGCCATAAAACAACAGTCAGTTGAAGAAATATTGCATGACCACTGGCTACGCTATGGCCGACATTACTATACACGGCATGACTATGAAGCACTCGACAGCACACAAGCAGATGAGTTAATACAAAACCTCAGAACACAAACAATATCACTCAATGGAAATAATTATAATGGCTATAAGGTCGTTCTTTGTGACGATTTTAGCTATGTTGATCCCATTGATGGCAGCATTGCCAGAAATCAGGGTATCCGTATTCTGTTTGAAGACGATTCCCGCATTGTTTTCAGATTATCGGGAACGGGCACAGAAGGTGCAACATTACGCGTTTACATAGAACGCTATATAACTGACCATTCACAATTTGATTTGGCAACCCAAACAGCATTGGCACCCTTAATCGATATTGCAAACAGTGTTTCTGAAGTAAAAAAACGTTTTAACCGTGACAAACCCGATGTTATTACCTGATGCCATAATATAATTTACATCTGCCTCAGACATTCAATTTCCAGATGTCAGCATTATATTCCTGCATGGTTCTATCTGTCGAAAAGTAACCACTGCAAGCAGTATTGGTAATACTCATTTTTACCCAGCTAGTGCGATCAAGATAAGCTCGAGATACCAGAACCTGTGCATTAACATAACTTCGAAAATCTGCAAGCGTTAACCAGGGGTCATGCGGGTTCATAAGTGAGGCAATAATCCTGTCAAAAATACCATACTCAAATGAGTTAAAATGTCCACACGATAGCAGGTGCATTACACGCTTTAAATCCTCATCATCATTAACAATCTGCTCAGGATTATAATTTCCCCGTAATTTGTCAACTTCATCGGCTTTTAACCCAAACAGAAAAAAGTTTTCTTCTCCTGCCGCATCGAGTATTTCAATATTGGCACCATCATAGGTACCGATTGTGATAGCGCCATTCATCATAAACTTCATATTACCTGTGCCTGATGCTTCCTTGCCTGCCGTTGAAATTTGTTCAGACAAATCTGTACCAGGACAAATAATTTCCATTTTAGAAACACTGTAATTAGGTATAAAAGCCAACTTTAACTTATCACCAACTTGCGGATCATTATCGATCACATCGGCAACATTGTTAATCAACTTGATAGTTTGTTTGGCAATTTGATACCCCGGCGCAGCCTTGCCACCAATAAGCACGCAGCGATTTGTCCAGTTTTCTACATCACCCCGCTTGATACGATCATATAAATGAATAACGTGCAGCACATTTAACATTTGCCGTTTGTATTCATGAATTCGTTTAACCTGCACATCAAACAAGGCATTGGTATCAAAGTCAATATTACATTTATCCTTAACCAGTTCAGCTATGCGTTGTTTATTTTCCTTTTTAATTGAAAACCAGCGTTCTGCAAATGCAGTGTCATTCACATGTTTTTTTAATTGACTGATTTCTCCCAAATCCCGTACCCACTCGTCGCCTATTTTTTCTGTTATCAGTGCACTCATTGCCGGATTTGCATGTGCCATCCAGCGGCGTGGTGTAACACCATTGGTTTTATTATTAAATTTTTCAGGCCATAATTCATAAAAATCCCTGAATAATCCATCGGCCAGTAATCTGGAATGTAAAGCGGCAACACCATTGACTGAGAAACTGCCGACAATAGCAAGATAAGCCATACGTACATATTTAATTTCACCTTCCTCAATAATAGACATCCTGATCTGTTTTTCAGTATCGCCCGGCCATTTTCTGGAAACCAGTTTAAGAAAACGTGCATTAATTTCATAAATAATCTGTAACAACCGGGGTAACAATTTTTCAAATAATGCTACCGACCATTTTTCCAGTGCTTCAGGCAATAAAGTATGATTTGTATAAGCCATGGTTTGAGTTGTGATTTTCCAGGCCTCATCCCATGACATATGTTTTTCATCAATAAGCAGTCGCATTATTTCAGCTACTGCAATTGTTGGGTGTGTGTCATTCATCTGGAAAACATTTTGTTCGGCAAACTGGCTGAAATCATTATTTTCATTCAAACTCCACATTCTAAAAACATCCTGCAGGCTTGCTGATGCCAGAAAGTACTGTTGTTTTAAACGTAGCTCCTTTCCGTTTTCACTGCTGTCATTCGGATAAAGTACCATTGTAATATGTTCAGCATCATTTTTTGATTCAACGGCTTCCGAATAACTACCGGCATTAAAGTCATCAAGGTTAAATACATTCGTTGCATCGGCACTCCATAAACGTAAGGTGTTTACCGTATTATTTTTATATCCTGATACCGGAATATCATATGGAATAGCCAGAACATCTGCTGTGTCCAGCCATACATGTCGTTTCCGGCCATCACTATCAAGATTCATTTCAACATGCCCGCCAAACTTGATAACCTGTGTATATTCCGGGTGCTTAAGTTCCCAGGGATTCCCCCCCTGTAGCCAGTGATCCGGTTCTTCCATCTGGTAGCCATTTTCTATGTCCTGTCGAAACATACCGTATTCATAGCGAATACCATAACCAATAACCGGGAGTTTTAAATTTGCACAACTATCCATAAAACAGGCAGCTAGCCGCCCTAAACCACCATTGCCCAAACCGGCATCTTGCTCTTCTGCAATAATTTCTTCCAGTCGCAAAGCAAACTTGTTCATTGCGGCCTGGGTGTTTTCAGTTAAACCAAGATTAAGAATATGATTCCCCAGTGAACGGCCAATCAAGAACTCCATTGACATATAATAAGCTTTCCTTACACCTTTTTTTTCATATTGTACCCAGGTGTTGCGCCAGTCCATCATAATTCGATCACGTACTGTTAATGATAGAGCCTCATACAGGTAAAAAGGCATACAGCCAAAAAATCGCCCAAGGTGACGAGTTAAATAGCGTTCAAAGTCACTGGCCAGAGATTGGCTGTCTCGCGGCAATCTTTGTATTTCAGATATTTTCACATTACATAATGTTTTATCTTTTGACATAGTCTTACCTCTGATACAACGTTATTAAACGTGATAACTTTTCGTTTATTTCCGGCCTGAGCTGCTGCCATTCAAACCGCCACTGCCAGTTATTAGTGACCGTTCCTGGTATATTCATCCGTGCGGACGAATCAAGCATTAGCACATCCTGCATTGGTAAAACACACAAAAACGAAACCGATGACATTGCCAGACGAATCATTAACCAGCTTGCCTGCTCAGGCGATTCAATTTTTGAATTAATATATTCTTCGAAGTAAGCTTTATTATAGTTGTTCTCGTTGTTAACCCAACCCAGAGTGGTGTCATTGTCATGTGTTCCGGTATACACAACATCATTCGTTTTATGGTTGTGCGGTAAATGCGGATTAGTGTTATTTGCATCAAATGCAAATTGCAAAACTTTCATACCGGGTAAATTAAAATCGTTTCTAAGCTCGGTTACCTGTTCAGTAATCACACCAAGATCTTCTGCAACCAGCGGTAAAGAATGAAATGTTTCAAACAGTTCATTCAATAATGCCCGTCCCGGTACTTCAACCCAGCTTCCATTGATGGCGGTTTCATCCGCTTGCGGAATATGCCAGCAGGCCTGTAAGCCCCGAAAATGGTCAACACGCAGTAGATCAAAAAGTTTTAGTTGTGTGTCAAAGCGTTCTTTCCACCAACTGAAATCTGTCGCTTGTAGTTGCTGCCAGTCGTACAGGGGATTACCCCAACGCTGCCCCTTGTCGGTGAAGGCATCCGGTGGCACACCAGCAACAAACTCCATTTCGCCATTACTATCAATTAGGAAATTTTCACGCCGTGCCCAGACATCGGCACTGTCCCGTGCAACGAAAATAGGCATGTCACCGAATAATTCCACACCATGTTGTTTTGCATAATCACGGATCTCGTACCATTGAGTAAAAAAAATAAACTGTTCAAAAATAATCTGCTTAATCGCTGGCTCCAGATCCTGTCGTGCTGCGTTCAAAACATCATTATCCCGCTGCCTGACCGGAACAGGCCAGTCATACCATGGCTTATTGTTGTAACGTTTTTTAAAGGCCATAAATAAGGCATAATCAGGCAGCCATGCAGTATGTTCCTCAGAGAATTTATGAATACTTTTTTCCCAGAATAGATCATTTAGCTGGTAAAAGTAATCTGCTGAAAATTCCAGACAGCTAGAACGATAATCTTCATCGGTTGGCTTTAATTTAATTTTGTCCCTGTCTAGCCAACCTTTATCTACAAGCCAGTCCAGACTGATAAGTGAAGGATTACCTGCATGTGCAGACAGGCATTGATAAGGTGAGTTGTCGTCATGCGTTGGTCCTAGCGGTAACATTTGCCATACCTTGAATCTGCAGGCATGCAAAAACTCGATAAACCGATAGGCCTCATGCCCAATATCGCCATTCCCCAAAGTGCCCGGCAGCGAAGTAGGATGCAATAACACACCAGCAGCTCGTGGCCGGTTAATCTGAGAGCAATTTATATTGGTCACCATTGTTTACGGTTGTTGGCCAGGCAACATTGTCCCTCCCATAACAGGATCACCCGAACCAAACGAAAATGCATTGGCCAGATATTCCGGTGGCTCGACCTTGAGTAGTTGATACAAATTACTTAAATGTAAACGAAACTGTTCATCAAATGCCGCGACGGACTCAGCAGAATTGTATTCACCAAACCACCAGAACCAGTCAGAACTTTCGCAGGTTGCCAATTGTATTTTGGCAAGCTCATATTGCTCTGCGGATAACTGTCCTTCATTAACAGTCCGGTCATATACTTTTTTTGCATCAACCAGCATGTCCCATGCACGGTTTTTGTCTTTGTCACCCATCCAGGTTGAAAAGCTGCCAAACACCCAGCTACCTGCAACAATTTCACTGAGCTGTTTTTCTACTTTATGTGAAGCAAGGTATTCACTGTAGGTTGTTAACTTAATCCGTTCATGCTGAGATAGTTTTTCGTATAAGGCACTCAGAAAGTAATAACCGTTCTGTGGATAATATTCCCAGGCATTTTCACCATCGAGTATGATCGATACGATAGCAGCAGGGTTATCACTGCATTTTTCAGCAATAGTTTCCAGATGATGGACAAGATTTGCCACTGCATCATCGGCATGCCAGTCTGAATACTTAAAACCAATTAAGTCAGACAAACCATCATCCCTGAAAAAACAGGCTGCGCTAGTATCACGATATTGATAGACTTGATAAATACAGTTATCAGAAATAATGCCGGACTTTTGTAATGAATTTCGCAATACCGTTTCACCACTGGCCAGCCACTTAAAGCCCATTTCAGAAACAAGCTGAATGGTTTCGGCGCTGATGCTCCCTTCTGATGGCCAACAGCCCTGCGGCTCCATAGAAAAATAATGCCTGAAAACGTCAATACCCTTTTGTATATGCCAGCGGCTTCTTTCCCAACCACCCGGATATTCATCGGCAAGCGGAAGTTGTGCATCGGGCATGGCCTGTTGAGTCGATTTAATATCAATGAGTAATGGAATGATGGGGTGCGCATAAGGCGTCATTGATAGTTCTATCCGGCCGGTCTCTGCAAGTTTTTTGTAGCGCCCGATTACACCGCTTATCAGTTCATGAATAATCTCAACCATCAGATGGCGATCTCGTACACTGAAGCCCTGCCCCTTGTTCATTAATGCGATAATACGCTGATCAGTCGTGCGCACCGTTTCGGCCATCCATGCAAGGTGATACCAGACCAGAATATCTGCAAAGAACTGCTGAGAATAATACGTTAGCCTTTCCGGATTCTGTAACGCAACTTCGGCCATTTCAGTCAGTATTTTAAAAATGGCAAAACGATCAATCAGGCGTTCTTTATTTGCCCGCAAACAGGCTTTAATAATATGCACACGTTTTTCCTGATCCAGAGACAGTACCGGATCAGCCAGTGCAGACAAAAGTGAATCTCTAAGAGCCTTGCCATGATACAAATACCCTTCCAACTGCTGCGCATAGTCATCAATTTGTTCTAGCAATACAGGAGCAAAATTAATAACGGCTTTTGCTTGATCATTGTTTTCAAGGTGAGCAACCATATCCACATAGTCTTTAATCGTATGCAGGTAGGTCCAGGGTAAATGATACTCACCATTTCGCAGGTCACGGTATTCCGGCTGATGCATATGCCAGAAGATAACCAGATTCAGTGATGAAATATTGCTGTTATTATCTGACATGATGAATAGCCTGACCAAGCATATCGGGTGTTACTAATACCACACCATTTGGCGAAATATGAAAACGTTTTTTGTCCTCCTCTTCATCTTTTCCTATTATTGTTCCATCTGGTATATCACAACCCTTATCAATAACTGCATGGTAGATTTTACAGTTCTTGCCAATGGTCACATCCGGTAATATCACCGAAGCTTCTACCTTGGAATAATCATCAACCGTCACATTGGAAAAGAGCAGTGAATGGCGAACCTTGGCACCGGAAATAATACAACCGCCGGATACCATTGAGTCAATAGCCATACCACGCCTTTTGTCATCATCAAAAATAAATTTAGCCGGTGGTAATTGCTCCTGACTTGTCCAGATTGGCCACTCATCATCATATAAATTAAGTTCCGGCGTTACCCCAATTAATTCCAGATTAGCTTCCCAGAATGCATCCACCGTGCCAACATCCCGCCAGTAAGACTGTATACCACTATTGGCATTAATAAACGGATAAGCAAAAGCACGGTATTTTTTTATAACATAAGGAATAATATCCTTGCCAAAATCATGGCTGGAATTGGGAGTATCCGCATCACGAATCAACAATTCAAATAGCAGTTCTGTGTTAAAGATATAGATACCCATTGAACACAACGATTCATCAGGCTTACCCGGCACAATTTCAGGTTGTTGCGGTTTTTCAGCAAAACTGTGAATACGTAAATCTTTATCGACCCCCATCACACCAAAAGCAGAGGCCTCCTGCCGATGCACCTCAATACAGCCAATAGTAACATCTGCCTTGTTTTCAACATGTTTTGCAAGCATGGCACCATAATCCATTTTGTAGATATGGTCGCCAGCAAGAATTAGTACATAGTCGGGTGAATGTGAACGGATAATATCCAGATTCTGGTAAATTGAATCTGCCGTACCGGCATACCATGAGGCTTCTATACGCTGTTGCGCCGGTAACAGTTCAACGAACTCACCAAAGTCTCCGCGCAAATGTCCCCACCCCCTTTGTATGTGCAAAATAAGAGAATGTGCCTTGTACTGGGTTATTACACCAATTCGGCGTATGCCTGAATTGATACAATTTGAAAGAGGGAAATCAATAATACGAAATTTGCCACCAAACGGTACTGCGGGTTTTGCTCGCCACTTGGTTAAATGTTTCAAGCGTTCGCCACGGCCACCCGCCATAATTAACGCAAGGGTATTGCGAGTCAGGTTACTGACAAAACGTGGTGATTTTTGTTTTTTCATCCGTGTGTGCTTTTGCCTTTATTGATTTACAGCTAACAATATAAAGACCTGAATTTAATGAACTAAGTTCATTATTAATATTATATTCAACAACCTTATACATTATTACTTATACAAAAGAATACGGCATAAATAAAAAATACTAAACTGTGTGTAGAACACCTCTAACTCTAAACAAATAGAGCGACATCAGCAGTATTATTTGTGTAAAATATAAGTATATTAAGGATAGTCTGTTTATGCCACGATACAATAGTTCAGCAGCAGATAAAGCGAATTTAATACATGCTACGTTACGGGCTGATCTCAACAGGATTGCTCTGGCGAACCATCACGATCCCTTCAAGGTTTTAGGTCGACAAACTGTAGGGCTGGACACCTGTATCCTGTTTTACTCACCCGACACACATCAATTAAGCATCACCGAGAAAAATATCCCAACCATACGTCTGGCTAATAGTGATTTTTTTGTCTGCCTTGAACGCATGGATGAAATAGAGGAGCACTATTTACTTACACGAACCAATAGTGACAATAAGCGAAGCTCCTTTCATGACCCCTATAGCTTCAAACCACAACTTGATGATTATGATCTGGGGTTATTTTCCACAGGCAAACATTTACATATTTACCGCATTCTGGGTTCGCATGTTAAAACTATCGATGGCATTACCGGTGTTCTGTTTGCCACCTGGGCACCCAGTGCCTCACGGGTAAGTGTGATAGGCGACTTTAATAACTGGGACGGGCGCCGCCACCCAATGCGTTCGCGAGGCAAAAGTGGTGTGTGGGAACTTTTTATCCCGGGAGTAAAAAGTGGCACATTGTATAAATTTGAAATCCGAAATGATCATTCTGGAGAAATCCACACCAAATCAGATCCTTATGCTCAGCAACTTGAACTGCGCCCACGAACCGGCTCCATAGTACGAGACCCTTCCCTGTTCAACTGGCAGGACAGTGGCTGGATAAAAAGCAGGGAACAAAACGACTGGCTGCATGAACCACTTTCTATTTATGAATGCCATCTTGGCTCATGGCAACGTGATGATAAGGGCAAGTTTCTTGGTTATCAAGAACTGGCCCATCGTCTGGTTGATTATATAAAAGAAACCGGCTTTACCCATATCGAACTACTGCCGGTTACAGAACACCCACTTGATGCCTCATGGGGTTATCAAACAACAGGCTACTTTGCTGCCACCAGCCGCTTTGGCAGTGCAGATGATTTTCGTTATTTTGTAGATTACTGCCATCAACATGGTATTGGCGTTTTGCTTGACTGGGTGCCCGCACATTTTCCAAAGGATGCACATGGTCTGGCAAAATTTGATGGCAGCGCACTGTATGAACATGAGGATCCACGCCGTGGCGAACATCGTGACTGGGGTACCTTAATTTATAACTATGGCCGCAATGAAGTTAAAAACTTTCTAATATCAAGTGCGGTGTTCTGGCTGGAGGAATATCACCTAGATGGCTTACGCGTTGATGCCGTTGCTTCAATGCTCTACCTCGATTATTCCCGCGAGGAAGGTGACTGGCTACCTAACCGTCATGGTGGCAATGAAAACATTGAAGCCATCGAATTTCTACGTGAATTAAACACCGTAACGCATGCCCACTTTCCCGGTACATTGATGATGGCAGAAGAATCTACGGCATGGCCACAAGTTACGCGGCCAACAAATGTCGGCGGTCTTGGTTTTAGTATGAAATGGAATATGGGATGGATGCATGACAGCTTAACGTATTTTTCAAAGGATCCTGTTCATCGCCATTATCATCACGATCAGCTAACATTTGGCCTGTTGTATCTGTTTAGCGAAAACTTTATCTTGCCGTTCTCACACGATGAGGTAGTGCACGGTAAAAGTTCCATGTTGTATAAAATGCCCGGTGATGAATGGCAACAATTTGCAAACTTACGACTGCTATACACCTATATGTTTACCTACCCGGGGAAAAAGCTCCTGTTTATGGGTTGTGAGTTTGGCCAGGGCGAGGAATGGAATCATGATAAAATGCTGGACTGGTATGTTCTGCAATACCCGCTTCATGCAGGAATAAAAAAACTTGTTACTGATCTGAATAATCTATACAAACAACAAGTCGCGCTATATAAATATGATTTTGACGATATTGGATTTGAATGGATAGACTGCCATGATACCGACCAATCTGTTTTATCCTACTTGAGAAAAACCGAACAGCAAGCAATTATTGTTATCCTGAATTTTACACCTGTAGTACGCGAAGGCTACCGCATCGGTGTACCTGAACTGGCAGGGTATGACATTATTTTTAATTCTGACTCGAACTATTATGCTGGCAGTAACGCAGGTAGTCATTCCATTATCCATGCTGAAAATATTAAATGGATGAACCAACCCGCATCACTAAAATTAACCCTTCCACCACTGGCTGCGCTGGTACTCAAAAAAACACCATGAGTAAAATTCTTTATATCAGCAGTGAAGCATTCCCGCTTATTAAAACAGGGGGTTTAGCCGATGTTGCCGGTAGTTTGCCTGTCGCCTTATTAAAACAGTCGCAGGATGTTCGATTATTATTGCCAGCTTATCCTGAAGTCATTAAACAAATTAAAAGCAACAAAGTTCTGACAAAAACGTGCTACCACAATCAGTCGGTTAAAATTATTGAAACCCGTTTACCCGGCAGCCATGTCATTGTCTGGCTGGTGGACTGCCCTGCGGCATTTAACCGTCCGGGCGGCCCTTATACCGATCACCACGGTCGTGAATGGGACGACAATGCACTACGCTTTGCTATTCTTTGTTATGCCGCTGTTGATATTGCTTTAAACAAACTATCACTTTGCTGGAAACCCGATGTAGTACATTGTAATGACTGGCAATCCGGCCTTGTACCAGCGTTGTTAAGTCTTCATGCAAAAAGGCCTGCCACTGTCTTTACAATTCACAACCTTGCCTACCAGGGGATTTTTAATAAACAAACATTCTCTGATTTAAATCTTCCTGATAAACTCTGGCATATCAATGGTCTTGAATTTTATGGTCAATTATCCTTTATAAAAGGCGGACTGGCTTATGCCGATAAAATAACGACCGTAAGCCCAAACTATGCCAAAGAAATTCTACAACCGGAATACAGTTATGGCCTTGAAGGCCTTTTAAAACACAGGGTAAACGATCTCTCGGGGATTCTTAATGGCATCGATGGAAAACGCTGGAATCCGGGGACAGATAATTATCTCAAACAAAAATATAACCGCCGTTCATTAAATAAAAAACCATTGAATAAAACAGCTTTGCAGCAGGAATTATCACTGCCAATTAATACCAGTATTCCTTTAATTGGAATGGTCAGCCGTTTAGTTGAGCAAAAAGGCCTGGAACTTATTTTAAGCAGCCTGCCAGCAATACTGTCACAGCCCATTCAACTTGTTATCCTCGGCACAGGTGAATCACATTATGAACTGCAGTTATCTAAATGGGCCAGTCAATATCCGGAAAAATTAAACGTTGTGATTGGTTATGATGAAGCGCTCGCACACCGAATTGAAGCGGCCAGCGACATGTATTTAATGCCTTCCATCTTTGAACCCTGTGGCCTTAACCAGTTATACAGCTTACGTTACGGAACCTTACCCATCGTTACACCCGTTGGTGGACTGGCCGATACCGTTATCGATACCACTGAAAAAAACATTGCTTACGGTACAGCCAATGGTTTTGTGCTTAAAGAAAAAAATTCAGCTGCACTGTTAGCAACCATTAAACGGGCTCTCGCTATGTATCAACAACCAGGCAAATGGCATCAACTACAACACAATGCCATGAGCGGTGATTTTTCATGGCAAACCAGTGCCACACAATATATTCGCTTGTATCAACAAGCCATCAAGGCCGCCTCATAAGTAACAATCTGCTCTGTTAATTCTTTATATGTATAACGTATTACAAAAGACAACATAATTTAACAGAGAAACAGTGACTAACTGTGCAACTGTTTCGCTGCAGCGAAACAATCATCACGCCAGATACAGTTTAGTTGATCGCATTCACCCTCGGTTGCCGATGCAAAACAATTAAAGTTTCCTTCAGAAAGCTGGATCTCCTGAATTAACTTAAATTTACTTATGCGAGATGTTTTAATACCAAAGTCTTTTGCCCTGTCGCGTACTTCTTGTATATTCATCGCAAGTCTCCTTTTACGTATAAAAATAAAGCTGATTTAAAAAAATGGCAACACACAACACATTATAAAATATATAATGTGCAATATAACTGTTAGCCAATTGTATATCGTCAACGGGGTATACACACCCCGCTGACGACCAAAGGGGAGAACTTCGCTTCTCCCCTTTAGAAACCCCAACGGTTTTGTGCCCGCCGCAAGCGGACGGGAAATTTAGATTAAACTAATAGGTAGAAGTGAGTAACACACCAGAATCTCATCTACCAAGAGCATAGCGCACAAATTCAGTTAGTCCATAAATTACTTCAAATAGCCAATGAAACCGCTGCTTCATCAACGTACCAGAAGATATCGCCCAGGCAGTTTACAGGTAATGGTTCATTATTTTTAATCTGTGCGATAACCGCCGCTTTTTCATTTCCGCCCACCAGCACAACCCGGTTTAATGCACTTTTTAAAGTTGTCACGCTCAGCGACACCCGCTCACTCGGTGGTTTAGGTGAATGGTAAACTGGAATAACCGAGCGTGTATCACCCAAAGCAGCATTATCAGGAAATAAACTTGCCGTATGTCCGTCCTCACCAAGCCCAAGAAATGCAAGATCAAAACAATCAAACTCTGCAACAACATCACGATACGCTGTAGCCGCCGCTTCGGCACCCTTTTCAGCCTGCATACGGTAAATATGCGTATCTGATATTTTTGACCATAAATACTTTTCCAGCATCACGTCATTTCGTTCCGCATGCCCCTTCGGGAAACAACGCTCATCACCCAAATACCAATGCACTTTTTCCCATGGTAATTTTTTATCTGCAAGACAGGTTAAACAATACTTTGGTGTGCTGCCGCCAGGCAAAGCGACATGGCAAATGTTATTTTTCTGAATACTGGCTTCAATTGTGTGCGCAATAAAGTCGGCCGCTGCTTTTGCAGCCTGATCAAACTCTTTATATACAAACCATTTATGCACTTTAATTAACTCGGCTTATGCCAACCACCCACGCAGTCAGTAAACAGCGCATCCATTCCGGGAATATCCCATGTTCCTGAATGATAGCGCTCCACTGACAAACGATCTTTCCATGCGTTTAAAATGGGGTCAATGATAGACCAGGATTCTTCAACTTCATCTGCCCGCGAAAACAAGGTTGCATCCCCCGTCAACACATCATGAATTAAAACTTCATAGGCATCAGAAACATCCTTGCCACCTTCCGAGTAAGGCGCACGCATCACCATCCGCTGAGTATCCGTGGTTAACCCAGGCATTTTTGCATTCATCCGTAGAAAAATACCCTCGTCTGGATGCAAACGAAAAACCAGTGAATTGGCAATGGGGGGCGTCGCATGCGTATCGAATAAATTAAACGGCAGTTTACGAAAACGAATAACTATTTCAGAAACGCGTTTTGGTAATCGTTTCCCTGTCCAGAGAATAAAGGGGACACCTTGCCAGCGCCAGTTGTCAATATAAAACCGTACACCGGTAAATGTTTCTGTTACTGAATCAGGAGATACCCCTTCCTCAGCCACATAGGCGTTAAGTCTGTCGTCACCACCTTTATCTGCACCATATTGTGCAGCAACGGTTTGCTGTTTAATGTGTTTCGGTTCTAAATGACGAACAGCACGCAGCACCTTGATTTTTTCATCACGCACTGCATTTGCTGTAAATTCAACGGGGGGCTCCATGGCAACCAACGTCATCACTTGCATTAAATGGCTTTGGATCATGTCACGTAAAGCACCTGACTTTTCATAATAATTTGCACGGTATTCGATGCCAATCGCTTCAGCCGCAGAGATCTGAATATGATCAATAAAGTTTCTATTCCATAATGGCTCAAGGATACTATTGGCAAAGCGATAAACTAACAGGTTCTGTACACTTTCTTTGCCCAGGTAGTGGTCGATACGGTATATCTGGGATTCATTTAATAATGCCTGTAAATCTTGATTTAACTGGCGAGCACTGTCTAAATCCATACCGAAGGGTTTTTCAATAACCACTCGTCGAAAACCTTTACTTTCATTATCCAGTCCCTGTTTGTGCAAACCGGCAGCAATCGTGGTGTACCAATCAGGTGGTACGGCGCAATAAAACATAGCATTGGTATGCCCACCTAATAAATCAAGTGAAGCCGCCAGATCCGTGTAGGTTTGATCATCCTGTAGATCACCACTAACCATTTTTAGTCTGGAAGAGAATGCTTCCCATTGTTGATCATTCATTTCAATATCAGCTGAATAATCTAGCAAGCCCTGGCGTAATGAGGCCAGCCAGACTTCGCTGGTTCGGCCTTTGAGTACACCAATAATTTTACTTTCAGGATGCAATAAACCACAGCGCAGCATTTTCACCAATGCAGGTATCAGTTTGCGTTTAGTCAGATCACCACCCGCACCAAAAATAACAATATTGGTTGGTTCAGTGGGCTCGCCCAGACATTGGTTTATCGCAGCTTCTTCCATCAAATTCTCGTTAATAACTATTTAACCGGACGAATACTATGCCCACCAAAGCCGGCTCTCATTGCATTCAGGACTTTGCCAGCAAATGAATCGTCTTGCCGGCTACGAAAGCGCATTTGCAGCGCCAACGTTAATACCGGCGTTGGCACCGCAAGGTTAATCGAATCTTGTACTGTCCAACGACCCTCACCTGAATCATCAACGTAGTCACTTAATGACGATAAACTTTTATCACTCGAAAAAGCATCAGCCATTAAATCGAGTAGCCAGGACCGCACCACACTACCATGTTGCCAGATTTCTGAAATCTGCTGTAAATCCAGGCTCATCTCATCCTTGGCTTCGAGAAGTTCAAAACCTTCCGCAAAGGCCTGCATCATTCCATATTCAATTCCATTATGAACCATTTTCACATAATGCCCTGCACCGGCCGGCCCCACGTGCCCCCAACCCTTATCTTTAGCCGGCGCCAATGATTCCAGTATTGGACGAATGATGGCGACAGCTTCTTTACTGCCACCCACCATAATGCTGTATCCATTTTCCAGTCCCCAGACACCACCGGATGTGCCCGAATCGACAAAATGAATACCAGACTGTTGAAGATTAGCTGCCCGTTGCTTACTTAAGTTAAAATTCGAATTGCCACCATCTATTAGCACATCACCCTTTGTCATGCCCGCATTCAACAAATCGTCGATACTTTGGTCCACAACCTGATGGGGAACCATTAGCCAGATAACACGGGGCGGCGCGAGCGCTTTAATTAATTCAGCAAGATTACCGACGGGCATAACATTATCCAGTTCCGTTGATAATTCTACCGCAACAGTTGGCGACCTGTTGAATGCAACAACCTCATGGCCATCACCAACCAGTCGACGAACCATATTTCCACCCATCTTTCCCAAGCCGATCATTGCGAGTTTCATATTTCACCTACTCCTTTATTATTTTCAGCCTTATGGCCAAACAGTACCGCACCGGGCTTCATCACTCATTGAATATAGTACTTATAAGCCGTTATGTCTGTATTTAACACCGTCGTAAATATTATGGCACAAATTTTCCTATGCCGTAATAACACAACGAAGTGGAAAATATCGGCTATTGTATTTGCAACTGAATTCACAATACTTTCTATCCTTCAATAATAACAAACCATATACAGCTACCCGTATATGGAAACCCGTCACAAACTATTTATTTTAAATTTGTAATGCCAACCACTTCATAGTTTTATTATTACTGACACTATAATCTTCTCAGCTCAAAATATCTGGACTAGCACTTAACTTAAAGGAATAATATCAATGACACACGCATTGCGATCTCTTCATATCAAACTTATCACTACTTTACTTATTACCCTGTTCAGCTTTTCTTATACACAAGCAGGCGAATTATCACCCGAGCTACAGGTAAAGTTAGATGTTTATAAAACCAAACTAGCCGAATGGGCAAAAGATCCCATTATTATTAAAGCTGTTATGCAGGCAAACAACCATAAAATAAAAATGGATAACAAGACATGGAAAAAACTTTCTGCATCCGATGCTAAAGTAAAACCTTTTTTAACCAGCTCTGCCGGTAAAAAATTATTTGCATGGGAACAGGATAAAACACTCGGTAAATTATTTTTACGTGATAAAACAGGTAACCTGGTCGCTGGCAGTAAAAAGCCCGCTATTTTCAATATTGCAAAGCGCCCGGCCTTTGCTAAAGCCATTCGCGGAAAAATATGGAATTCAAAAAAACCAAAAGCTGATCCAACAACAAAATTAAGCAGTATTCAGCTTTCAATACCGGTTATTAGTAATGGTAAAGAAATTGGTGTTTTGCATACCAGCATTATCGCCAATTAACCAACACTGGTTTTCCCGGAATAAAAAAGCATTCAGATATTTTTAAATCGGTTTCATAATAGCCAGTATCAACTATTATGATTTGAGCAATAAAGAAAGGGGCTAATCGCCCCTTTCTTTACATTTGAGTTCACTGTATTAACTGGTTTCTTCTATCGTAACCCCGTCCAGTGCAGCAGAGATAGAATTAACATCACCTTGCGAATCACCCAGTTTAATCATTAACCTGAGCTCATTTGCAGAGTCAGCATGATTAATTGCATCTTCATAGGTAATTTCACCTTCTTTATATAGGGCATATAAAGCCTGATCAAACGTTAGCATACCGTTTTGTCTGGAGCGTGACATCAGGCCTTTCATTTCATGGATTTCACCTTTGCGAATAATATCAGCCATCAAAGGTGTATTAATTAAAATCTCGGCACACAATACCCGGCCAGAACCATCCGGTCTGGGAATAAGCTGTTGCGCAACAACGGCTTTCATATTTAAAGATAGATCTAACAGTAGTTGATTACGTCTGTCTTCGGGAAAGAAGTTAATAATACGATCCATTGCCTGATTTGCATTATTTGCATGCAAAGTAGCTAAACAAAGGTGACCTGTTTCTGCAAAAGCAATCGCATGGTCCATTGTTTCTCTTGTTCGTATTTCGCCAATAAGAATAACATCGGGCGCCTGGCGTAATGTATTTTTTAATGCGGTTTGAAAACTTTCTGTATCGAGCCCCACTTCACGCTGGGTAATAATGCAGCCTTCATGATGATGTATGTATTCGATTGGATCTTCAATACTGATAATATGACCGGTACTGTTTTTATTTCTAAAACCGATCATCGAAGCCAAGGATGTTGATTTACCCGCGCCGGTTGCGCCAACAAATAAAACCAGACCCCGTTTAGTCATGGCCAGGTCACGCAATATTTCCGGTAAGCCTAATTCTTCAATTGTCGGGATGGTTGTTTCAATTTTACGCAACACCATACCCGCGTGGTTGCGTTGTACAAATGCACTGACACGAAAACGGCCAATACCCGATGCCGATATTGCAAAATTACATTCACTGGTACGCTCAAATTCTTCACGCTGTGCAGGCGTCATAATACTTAAAACAATTTCACGCGATTGCGATGGCGTTAAGGTACCCTGTGTAACAGGTGCTAACTTACCATTCACTTTCAAACTCGGCGCCACACCGGCCGTAATAAACAAATCCGATGCGTTTTTATGTACCATCAATTTTAGTAACGATTCAAAATCCATCAAATAACCCTAAAAGTATTTTCTCAAAAGTTGTACTGTCCTATCACGGATAGCGAGAAGCTTGAGTGCAAGGCAAAAAATTTTGAGAATGCGCAGCTTACATCAGTAAGTGAGCATTTCGAAATATTTTTTAACGCCGCAATCGAGCTTCTCGCTATTCGTGATTATTCGAAGTCGGCTTTGTTCATAGCTCGCATACGGGCTTCTTGCTTACTAACAATACCCCGCGCAACCAGATCCTGCAAAGTTTGATCCAGAGTAACCATACCAACCTGATTACCGGTTTGAATGGCAGAATACATTTGTGCCACTTTATCTTCACGAATAAGGTTCCGTATTGCCGGTGTACCAATCATTATTTCATGTGCAGCCACCCGGCCACCACCAATTTTTTTCATCAACGTTTGGGATATAACGGCACGCAGTGATTCCGATAACATCGAACGCACCATGTCTTTTTCTGCTGCAGGGAACACGTCGATGATCCGGTCAATGGTTTTTGCGGCTGAACTGGTGTGCAAGGTACCAAACACCAGGTGACCTGTTTCGGCAGCAGTCAACGCCAGACGAATGGTTTCCAGATCACGTAACTCACCCACCAGAATAATATCGGGATCTTCGCGTAATGCTGAACGTAACGCTTCGTTAAAACCGTGTGTGTGTAAATGCACTTCACGTTGATTGACTAAACATTTTTTACTTTCGTGTACAAATTCGATTGGATCTTCAATCGTTAAAATATGCCCATGTTCCTTTTCGTTTTTATAATCTACCATCGCCGCTAAGGTAGTCGACTTACCTGAACCGGTTGGCCCGGTTACCAATACAACGCCACGTGGGTTATCTGATATATCTCTAAAAATGCCAGGGCAACCCAGCTCTTCCATAGAAAGTACTTTAGATGGAATGGTACGGAAAACAGCCGCTGCACCTTTATTAATATTAAAGGCATTCACCCGAAAGCGAGCAAGGTCGGGGATTTCGAATGAAAAATCGGTTTCTAAAAATTCTTCATAATTTTTACGCTGTTTATCATTCATAATGTCATAAACCAGCGAATGCACCACTTTATGCTCTAAAGGTGGTACGTTAATACGTTTTATATCACCATCAACCCGAATCATCGGTGGCAGGCCGGCTGATAAGTGTAAATCGGAAGCACCATTTTTAACGCCAAAAGCGAGTAATTCTGTAATATCCATAATATCTTTGTTTGTTTCCCGTTACCTTATAAGGGGTCTGTTATATATAATAGTCTAGCTGACAATTCGTTATCGGCCAGAAATTCATTTTCTAAACTACATTGTCACCCAATAAAGGGCAAGTAAGTTCTTATTAATTAAGGACTGTTTCAAATAATGACTACACCAAATGATGACTACATTAGCGCAGCGCCTTAAAACTGTACAAACTCAGATCACAGATACCGCAAAAGCCTGTCAGCGTAACCCGGATGATGTTCTTTTGCTGGCAGTAAGTAAAACACAGACGATTGAAGCGGTAAAAACGGTTGCTGAAGCGGGACAAGTCCGCTTTGGGGAAAACTATTTACAGGATGCCTTACCTAAAATTCATAGCCTGAGCGATGCCGGTTTTAATCTGGAATGGCATTACATTGGCCCCATTCAATCCAATAAAACCCGTGCCATTGCCGAGAATTTTCAATGGGTACACAGTGTTGATCGCTTAAAAATAGCCGAGCGACTCAGTGAGCAGCGCCCAGCGCATTTACCACCCTTAAAAATCTGCATTCAGGTGAATATTGGTAACGAGCCCCAAAAAGCTGGAGTTGACGCAGAAGAATTAAATGCTCTGGCAACAGCCGTCAATCAACTACCCCAACTTGAATTACGCGGGCTAATGGCGATTCCACCTGCTTCCTCTAATACACAACAGCAACACGCTGCTTTTGCCGCTTTGCGCCAATTATTCGAAAATTTACCACAAACCGGCACACTGGATACCTTGTCGATGGGAATGAGCAATGATCTGGATGCCGCGATTGCCGAAGGCGCAACCATGGTGAGAATTGGTACCGCTATTTTTGGGGCACGAAATTAACTCAAAAGTGCTTAAAAATTTCTTAATAACTGACCAATAACTTAAAAATCACTTGGCAAATTAACAAGTTATCCATTAGGCTAGGCAGTATGCCAAAAATAAATTCAACAGCAACAAAGTCTTCTTTTTCAGTCGGCTTTATTGGCGGCGGCAATATGGCGCGCAGCATTATTGGTGGGCTTACGGCCAGCTCCAGTATTGCTATTCAGGTTTTTGATCAGTCAACGGACACATTAAACAACTTAGTCAGTGACTTTGGCATTACCGTAGCCACATCCAACCAGCAGCTTGTTGAACAATGTGATGTGGTAGTGCTAGCTGTTAAACCACAAGTGATGCAGTCGGTTCTAAGCGAACTCGATGCCAGCCAGACTCAGGCCATCTTTTTATCCATTGCCGCCGGTTTAAAAATCAACTCATTGGCAAAATGGCTGGACAATGATGTGGCCATCATCCGCGCCATGCCCAACACACCCGCTTTGGTGCAATGCGGCGCAAGCGGGCTTTACGCCAACAAACATGTTTCGACACAGCAAAAAGAGTATGCCAATATTATTATGCAAGCCACTGGTATCGCGCTGTGGGTTGATAGTGAAGACTTACTAGACTCGGTAACGGCGCTGTCCGGCAGTGGCCCGGCCTATTTCTTTCTGGTAATGGAAGCCATGCAGGCTGCCGCTGAAAAATTGGGACTCAATACCGAAACCGCAAAGCAGCTGACGTTACAAACAGCCCTGGGGGCGGCCACGCTGGCCTCACAAAGCAGTGATTCTCCTGCCACATTACGGCGACGTGTCACCTCGCCCGGTGGCACAACAGAACAGGCCATAAATACGCTAGTCGATAACCAGTTAATTGAAATATTTGGCAAAGCCATGCAAGCTGCTTATGATCGCTCTAAACAGCTCGCGATTGAATTAGATAACAACGAAACATAAAATCCGTATTTAATATTTCAGGAAAAACAAATGGGCTCACACTTAGGAAATGCCAGTACCTTTTTAATCAGCGCCTTATTTGGTGCCTATATTCTGGCCGTCATGTTACGTTTTTTATTCCAATGGGCACGTGCCGACTTTAGCAACCCGATTTCACAATTTATCTACAAAATCACTAATCCACCGCTCATTCCGTTACGCCGCTTTATCCCCGGCTATCGCGGTATTGATTTTGCTACCGTTGTATTACTCATTGTATTACAAAACATTGAATATCTGATTATCGGGCTGCTTCCCGGTCAGCCAATGCCAAGCTTTCCCGGTCTTATCCCCTGGGCGCTGGCTAGCCTGTTAGGGCTGTGGATTAATATTTATATTTTCGGTATTTTGATTCTTGTTATTGTCAGCTGGATTAATCCAATGGGCTATAACCCTGTTATCGGGCTGCTAAACCAACTCACCAACCCGATTATGCAACCCATTCGCCGCCTGATCCCACCCATGTCGGGCATGGATTTATCACCCCTGTTTGCTATATTAGCACTCACCTTTGTAAAACTGGCCTTTGTCGATTACCTGGTTTATCTCTTTAAAAATCTTGCATTCCCTAATGCAAACTACCTTTTTTAACTGTAAAACAACCACTTAGGATTACACACTGCCACCCGGCTCCGTGTTCACATAAGCAAACCAGTCGGCTTGCGCCGGTAAGGGCTCCAAAACGGCCAACTTAAATACACCGCACTACACCCGACATCAAATCACCAAGCAAGCATACCTTCTACTTTTCACTGCGCAAACAGCGCCCTGACTAAAAGTTGGCTAAATTTCAGCTAAAATTTTAAGCAACTTTGCCGTTAACATTATTAGGCCAAATCAACAGGTACTGAACCTTTGTCACATTTTAATGTGATAGTTCAATAAAAGCGTGTACTTTACTGATATTTAAGGCTATATTTATTGAATTAAAATTTATTATTGAGCAATACAGATGGCAACAGAACGTTTTACAGACCAAATGCAGGCCTATGGCCGTTGGAAAACGGAACTCGTTACTTCCATTGAGACTTTCCAGAAGTGGCTGGAAACCAACAAAATGAGCAGTAGCGAAGTTGAGCTGCGTATTTTTGAACTGCTTCAAACGCTGAAGAGTGATCATCTGACTATTGCGTTTGTTGCTGAATTTGCGCGTGGTAAAACAGAGCTAATCAATGCAATTTTCTTCTCCGAATATGACCGACGCTTACTGCCCTCCGAAGCAGGCCGCACCACCATGTGCCCAACCGAGCTATTTTACGACAACACCACAAACAAAAATTATATTCGCTTATTGCCAATTGAAACCCGGCTCGACGAAGCCAGTATTAACGACTTAAAGAAAGATCCCGTCAACTGGACACACATGGATCTGGATACCAATTCATCTGAAGCCATGTCTGAAACATTCCAGGAAATTGTTCGTACCAAAAAAGTCAGCCCCGAAGAAGCTATTAAACTCGCATTGCACGCGCCTGAAGACACCGTGCATGTTGGCCCCGATGGTAAAGTCGAAATCCCCATGTGGCGGCACGCTATCATTAGTTTCCCACACCCGCTTTTAAAAGAAGGCCTGACTATTCTGGATACCCCCGGCTTAAATGCCATGGGCACCGAACCGGAACTCACCCTGAATATGTTGCCCAGTGCACAGGCCGTTGTTTTTGTATTGGCAGCCGACACCGGTGTAACCAAGTCGGACATGGAAATGTGGAAACACTATGTTGAACCATTAGGTGGTGAAGCCCAAACCGGGCGTATTGTGGTACTGAATAAAATTGATACCTTATGGGACGAGCTCAAAGACGATGCCGGCATTAACAAAAGTATTACGACCCAATGTACCACGACGGCAAGAATGTTAAACATCGAAAGTACCAGTGTATATCCTGTTTCTGCCCAAAAAGGCTTGCTTGCTAAAATTCGCCACGATGTTGAGTTAATTAAACGCAGTAATATTCTTGCACTGGAATCCATTTTATCGAAAGACATCCTGCCATCAAAACAGAATATTGTGCGAGAAAGCATTGTTGGTGAAATTGGCAGTATGGCAAAAGAAGCGCAAAGCATGATCGCTTCCCGACTGGCCGAAGCAAATAACCAGCTAAAAGAATTAAATAGCCTAAGTGGTAAAAATGAAGACGTGATTATTCATTTAATGAAAAAAACCCGCCAGGAACAAACCATTTATCATAAATCGGTTGAAAGTTTTCAGGCCAACAAAAAAATGTTTAACGATCATCATTCCCAGCTATTAAGAACACTCAGTATTAATGCGCTGGACAAACTGATGGCTGAGACACGTAAAAATATGACGGGTGCCTGGTCTACAATGAAACTAAAGAAAAGTATGAAAGAGTTCTTTGACATTATTAATGACACCATGGATACCGCAAACAAGCATGTTGAAAATGTAAATCGACTGGTACAAACAATTTATCGACAATTTAATAAAGAACATGGTTTAACTGAAACCAAACCCAGATTATTCAGTATCGTAAAATACAAACGTGATCTGGAACGTTTATATTATGAAGCCGAGGCTTATCGCAATAGCCCGGTAATGACTATGACTGAACAGGCCTTTGTGGTTAAAAAATTCTTTATCTCTATGGTCTCCCATGCACGCAACACACTCTATCAGGCGCATCAGGAAGCCAACTCATGGAGCAAGGCTGCAATGTTACCTCTGGTTACGCGCATTAAAGAACATAAAGATCAAATGGAAAAACGTCTTGAAAGCTTGCGTAAAATTAATGAATCACGTGATACCTTGCAGTCGCGCATGACTGAACTGGGTAAAACAGCAGAAATCCTGCAACGCCAGTTACAGGATTTGAATAAGCTAATGGAAACACTCAATAAACCATTAGAATGGTTTATTGAAAACCACAAATCAGATGCGCAAGTGGCTTAAAATCAATTATATATCGTCAACGGGGTATACACCCCCTTTGGAAACCCCAACGGTTTTGTGCCCGCCGCAAGCGGACGGGGAATGCAAATTTAATAAAACCTAACCCGGAAAATCTAACCCAGCACCTTGGCGAGCGCCTTAAGCAAACGCGCTTCAGAAATCGGTTTTTCAAGCCAGCCCGTGGCACCGCTTACCTTTGCTTTTTTCTTGCGGTAATCCACATTCTCCGTCGTGACCATTAAAATGGGAATATGCTCATAGCCCGGTAATTCCCTTAATTTGGCAACCAGCGCAATACCACTCATCTTAGGCATATTGATATCCGAAAAAACAATATCAAAAGAACGCTGCTCGGCAATTTCCAGTGCCTGCAACCCATCTTCGGCTATTGCTACTTCATGGCCATTTTTTTCCAGTACCACTCGCATCATATCGCGCATCACTTTCGAGTCATCCACTGCCAATACGGTCGCCATGTTATCTTCCTTTTCCTTAGAATATAAGCTTATAGCGGCCTGACAATAAAAACCTTAAGAAAAACACAATTAAAGCGGGCTATTTTGCCTTCCATTTCACTGTAAACTTGCATCGAGATCCCAAGCTTATTAGACTGGCTTCTCGATTAAACAATAACGACACAAACTCATTTCATGTCCAATTCAGTGCCTGACTCAGCGCAACCACCAAGACCAAATGATTCTGTTGGCATCGTGAGCCCACAAACACATCATTTCGCGCAGGCAATTAAACTGGAATGTGGAATTAGCCTGCCTGAATTTGATTTGATCTATGAAACCTATGGTGAGTTAAACGCAAACAAATCTAATGCCATTCTTGTTTGCCATGCACTCAGTGGTGACCAGCATGTCGCCGGTTACAATTCAGCCGAGGAGAAAAAACCCGGCTGGTGGGATGCCTATATCGGCCCCGGTAAACCCTTTGACACCAATAAATTTTTTATCATCTGCTCAAATAATTTAGGTGGCTGCAAGGGGTCAACCGGCCCCATGAGCACCAATCCCAAAACAAACAAACCCTATGGCCGAGACTTTCCTATTGTGACGGTTAAAGACTGGGTTTACAGTCAAACCTTGTTAGCCGATATACTTGGTATTCAAAAGTTTGCTGCCGTTATTGGAGGCAGCCTGGGTGGAATGCAGGCATTGCAATGGGCAATTGATTACCCTGAACGCATTGCACATTCTATAGTGATTGCCGCAGCACCTAAATTATCGGCACAAAACATCGGTTTTAATGAAGTGGCTCGACAGGCCATTAGCTCCGATCCCGACTTTCATGACGGCCACTACTACGAACATAATGTTATTCCCCGCCGAGGAATTAAACTGGCGCGCATGCTCGGCCATATTACTTATTTGTCGGATGAATCGATGCGTGCAAAATTTGGCCGCGAACTTCGTGAAGGTAAAATTAATTTTAACTTTGATACCGAATTTCAGGTGGAAAGTTATTTACGTTACCAGGGGGAATCGTTTGTTGACAAATTTGATGCCAATACTTATTTACTAATGACCAAGGCACTAGATTATTTTGACCCCGCAAAAGATCACAACGATAATTTGGCAGCAGCACTAGGCAAAACAAGCACACGCTTTCTGGTTATTGCCTTTACATCAGACTGGCGCTTTGCACCGGAACGCTCACGCGAAATAGTAAAGGCCTTACTGGATACCAATAAGGCTGTTACTTATTCTGAAATTACTGCCAATCAGGGACATGACGCATTCCTCATCCCTAACAAGGATTATCAGGATGTTTTATACAGTTACATGAAACATGTAGAGGATTCAGCAAAATGAAATCAATACGTGCTGAATTACGAACCATCGCAAGCTGGATTAAACCCGGCAGCCGCGTGCTTGATTTAGGTTGTGGTAATGGTGAACTGTTATCTTACCTGCAGAAAAATTATCAGATCACCGGCTATGGCATTGAAATCGAACAGACCAATATTGTTGCATCGATTCAGAATAATATTAATGTAATTCAGGCAGATATCGAACAAGGATTAACAGGCTTTGAAGATAACTCGTTTGATTATGTCATTATGACACAAACCCTTCAGGCACTTCGTAATACCGATGAAATCCTGGAAGAAATGCTGCGTGTTGGCCGTGAAGGGATTGTGACTTTTCCTAACTTTGGCCACTGGCGGAGCCGGCTTAATATTATGTTAGGGCATATGCCTGTTACCAAAGCATTGCCCAACACCTGGTATAACACACCCAATATTCATCTTTGTACAATAAAAGATTTTGAAGACCTGTGCATAGAAAAAGATTTTAAAATTTTACAACGTAGTATTGTTGATCGACAACACCGGAACCGTACTTTTAATGCTTTCTTACCAAACTTATTAGGTGAAATTGCATTGTACCGAATTCAAAAGTCAGTCACTAATCCTTAAAATTATTCTCTAACGGTGGCAATGAAAAATAAAAAGTTGCCCCCTTGTTCACTTCAGCCTGTGCCCAGATTTTGCCGTTGTGTCTTACAATAATCCTTTTTGCTGTCGCTAAGCCGATACCATTGCCTTCAAAATCCCGTTGATGGTGTAAACACTGGAAAGAGCCAAATAGTCGCTCGGAATAAGCCATTTCAAAACCGACCCCATTGTCTTTTACAAAAAAGACCTTGTCACCATCCTGAATCTCCATACCAATTTCAATATGGGCTTTAGCCTCATTCTTTGTGTATTTCCATGCGTTCCTGATTAAGTTATCAAGCACAACGTACATTAAACTTTTATCCGCCGTAATCTCCAGATTATCATCAATGATCGCTTCAACTTCTCGCTGTGGAAATTCAGCCTGCAAATTAGACATAATCATTGTGGCCATTTCTGAAATTGAGAAATGCTCAAGAAGCAACCCCTTTCGTGTAATCCGTGAAAGTGATAGCAATGCATCGATCAACGTTCCCATAC
>CAZEZI010000003.1:0-5878 GCA_964516315.1 uncultured Thioalkalispiraceae bacterium | reverse complement strand
CCCTTTCGTGTAATCCGTGAAAGTGATAGCAATGCATCGATCAACGTTCCCATACGCTGGCTGGCCTTGCAAATACGCTCCAGATAATCTTTCGCAGCGTCATCAAGCTGTTTACTATAATCTTCGTTAAGCGCTCTTGAAAAACCATCGAGTGCACGCAGGGGAGCACGTAGATCATGGGAAACAGAGTAGCTGAATACCTCTAACTCCTCAGTTAACGCAAGCTGCTGCTTATATGCAGATGACAGTTCATTTGTTTTTGCACTTACTTCCTCTTCGATTATTCGTTTTTGTTCGGCTAATAATTGATTGTGTTCAATATGTGCGCGAATAATATGCCAGATAAACAAGGTTAAAAACAATCCACTCATCAACACCGTTAACGGCATAAGCAAATCAAATGAAAATAAATTCTTGTTACGTGTAGCCTGAATTTCCAGTTTCTGGTTACCATGATAAATCGTTTTTGATACTTCAAATTTTTTATTCAATATTGAAGCATTAGAAAGAGTATCGCCAGCCGAGATCAAGTCACCATCAAGACTCACCCGCAAAGTATTAAAAAATACATCATCAGCAACTATATTACGAATATTTATTTTATATAAAAGAATGCCAAAAGCATCTTTTAACCCCTGGTTGGCCAAATCATCATAGCCATTAAACAAAACCTGAATAGCAAAGAGCCGATTTTTTTCCTCTAATGCAGGAAGAAGTACCAGTGATTTTAAGTTATTACTGAGCCGGTTAACAGCATTCTGTACAACGGAGAAGGTAAGTAAATCATGTCCAAACCAGCGAGAATTTTTCACATTAAAGGGTTCAATGTATTTTATCGGGAATAAAGATCCGAAGTCTCCAGATTTTTTAAATGTATTCCCATAAAAGGGCTTAACAACGAACCCCGTGTATCCTTCTTCCCGCATTTTTTTTTCATAGTCCAGCTTGTTTGTAGCCGGAACCTTTTCTGCAAAATAAATCAGTTCAATAAATTTATTTTGTCGAAGCAATGAACCTGCTAAAAGATGAAATTCGTCTTCATGCACTTCATCCAGCAAATAAAAGAGTGAATTAAATTCACGATTTATCCTGTTCACATTTTCGAGGGCCGATTCTATTTTATTAAAAACCTTACCAGCAGATGATTCAAAGTAAACATTATCTTTTTCAATTTCATATTTAAACGTTATAACAAAAACAAAAACACTGAGGATTATTCCCCATGCTATAATCAAACGTTCAGTAGTTAGTGTAATTTTCATAAAATGACTGGAATTCGTATTACCGATATTCAGAGTGGTCATCCCATTTAATTGATGTTCGTCTTTTGGTATTTGTATCCAGGTTGATTTTTGCTTTTCGTAGTAATGTAACATTGGCAAACATATTCCACTCTTTATTAACTGTAATTGGAATATTACTGACAGGTGTACCTGACAAAACTTCAATAGCAACTTCTGCAGCCCAGCGACCTTGCTCTGCAGCACTTTTAGTAATTGAAAACATGACATACGGCATCATAAATTTATAATAACTCACCGTAAATTTTTTACTTTTTTCCATAGCTATTTTTATTGCACGTTCTCTGTCCCAGTCATTAATCCCTGCATAATTATTAACAATGATAAAGTCAGCCTTTTGTGCATCATTATACGCCACTTCCCAATCACGCATATTTTTAACAAATTTTGCAGTTAGCCTGACCCCATTGGCCAGATATACCTTTTGATAACGTTCATAATCCTTTCGTTCAGTAATTACATCAGCAGATATATATACCCCAGACTTAACATTCTTAACTGTTTTCCTGATTATTTTCAGCAGGGGAATAATAGGGCCAACTTCAACCATTCCAGTTACATTTTTATAAGGAAAGCCATAAGCCTCTGCCGTCCAGTTAATACCGGAGAATATAAATGGAATATCCGAGTTTTTATACTGTGTTACAACATACTTTGCAGCATTGTCATCCGTTGCAATAACAATATCCGGTTTAAACTGAGATATTAGTTGCTTAACTTGTTGTGCTTTCTCTTTTGCGTATGCAGTAGACGAGTTTCTTTTTGTATCCATGAAAAATTTTTTTAGCTCACAATGCCCTGTCAAGACCCTTTCAACCTCAAGCTCGATGCCATCATTCCATGCATAACCATTATGATACGACATCACAAGTAAACATTTTTTAGCCAGTTCTGCATTAACTGGCAACAGGAAGAAACCTGCCAATAAAAACAAGAACACCCTTAATATTCGATTCATATTAAAACTCTGTTACGTAAGAAATAATATAGCTTTATTCTTAAATAAAATATACCTGCCTCACTATAAACATAAAATACAATACTTTGATTTTAATCTTATACAATCACAACTACTATCTGATACACACCAAAGCTAATCACCAGCAATGCTGCAAGTATCCTTATGATTGGCAACTGTATAAAACGCTTTAGCATTGTTGCAAAAAGTCCCATTGCCAGCAAGCTGGGTAGCGTACCAAGGCCAAAACTAAGCATAAGAAGCCCACCTTTTATTGCGCTACCACTGCTCAAACTCCAGATTAAAACACTGTAAACCAATCCACAGGGCAACCACCCCCAGATAAAACCGGCAACAAAGGCCTGCTTTATATTTTGTATTGGAATAAACTTTCTTGCGTAAGGCTCGATAAACCGCCAAAGGTTATTTCCTATCCGTTCCAGATAACCCAGACCCCGCCACCAGTTAGCAAGATACAGCCCCAGCGCAATAAGAAACACACCGGCCACTATTTTTAAAACAAGCTGTGCCTGATTAAATGCAACCAGATCAGTCAACCATGCGCCGAGACCACCAAAAACAAGGCCTGCGATAGAATAACTGGTAATACGTGCAAAGTTATAACTTAATAAATACGGGAATAAAACGGTAGCACTATCAGAAAAAGAGGCTTTTCCATTGCGTTGCACACCTAAAGTAAGTGCACTCATAATACCACCACACATACCAACACAGTGCACACCGCCTAATAAACCGACAAGAAAAGCGCCCAGGTATGTTTGTGCTTCGAGCATTGTTATCTGTTTTTCTATTTACTATTTTTTTGGTTACGATACATAAACCAGAGGACCATCATGATAGCCGGTATTCCTAAACTAGCTGTATATGTAAAGAAATAAGCATATCCCGCACTGTCTACAACAATGCCCGAAAAGCCGGATATCACTTTTGCAGGCAGGGTCATAATTGAACTAAACAAGGCATATTGTGTTGCAGTATAAGCCGTATTCGTCAAACTGGACAAATAGGCAATAAATGTAGAACTCGCAAACCCGCCACTAAAATTATCGGCACTAACTATAATAGTAAACCAGGTTAAGTCATGCCCTTTGCTAACCATCACAACAAAAAGCAGGTTAGTAATGGCAACCATAATGGCTCCCAATAACATTGGGCGCATAATGTCATAACGCACTACAATAACGCCACCAATAAGTGCACCGGCCAAAGTCATAAGCAAACCATAAATTTTAGTCACATTGGCTACTTCAATTTTACTGAACCCCATGTCTGAATAAAATGGATTTGCCATAATTGCCAGAGTAATATCGCTGATACGATACAGGCCAATAAATAATAAAATGCCAATAGCAAACTTGCCATTACGTTGAAAAAAATCAGCAAATGGACAAACAATTGCACCAATGATCCAGGCAACCACTTTATTTGGCTTATGATTATTTTCCAGATAATCAATAACGCGCTGCTCGTTTGCAATTGTTTGTTGGCTAACCACCCGCTCAGGCTCGCTTATCAATAAAACAGTCACTATGCCAACAAAAACAAAAGCCGCCATCGTCACGTACGCAATTTGCCATGTATATAATTCTGCTATATATAAAGCAGCCGCACTACCAACCAGGCTGGCACCGACTCGCCAACCTGCCTGATAAGCACCGGCCATTGCAGCCTGATATTCTGCTTTCATTGCCTCAATCCGATAGGCATCGATCACAATATCCTGTGTTGCAGAACTAAACGCTATCCAGACTGCAACCAGCGCCACCGCAGTTAAAGACTCTCTGGGAGATAATGTCGATAAAACAAAAAGCCCCACTGCTATGCTAATCATCGCAACCAGCATCCAGCTACGGCGATGGCCAAGCATGGATTCCAGCACGGGCAGGTTGACCCGGTCGACAATCGGCGCCCAAAAGAATTTAATAGAGTAGGTCAGCCCGACCCAGGCAAAAAAACCAATCATCGACTTTGACACGCCTTCATCAGACAACCAGAAGGTCAGCGTTGAAAATACAAGTAAAAAAGGTAACCCCGCCGAAAAGCCCAAAAAGAACATTGCCAACACGCGTGGCTTTAAATAAACCGAAAAAGCTTCGCGCCAACTGTGCCGTGGCTTGCTATGCAGTAAGGAGGTGTTTGTTTTATTCATTATTTTCACCTTAAAAGATGCTGCAACTCTAACATAAATCCGCTTTTTCTGGTTTTTTCGCCCTAATTTATCTCTCTCAGCCTATTTGGCCTAAATTTATTTATATTTTACCTTCATCTGGCCGATAAACTGCTATGGACTCCACCCTGAAAACTTAATCCTGGGACAAGCAATGGTTGATATTAAATATTTACTAAAATTTGATGACTTCAAAGATCTTGATGATGCTGCACTGGTCTATATTTCAGAAAATGCAGAGGTCACGACCTATCCGGTTAATGAGCGTATTATTGCAGAGCAGGAAGCAAACAATACCTTATATCTGGTTCATGGTGCATTCGATATACAAACAAGCGGCGGGGTAAACCAGTCAATGAGCGCCGAATCCGAAAGGGCTCAACATCCTGTATTTACCAGCAATACTCCAGGCCTGTATGCACGCTGCATCCTTCCCACTGAAATCATCCGAATCAAAAAAGATATTATTGATAAATACGGCATACGGCATAATCGTGATAAGGATAATCTGGATTACGATAATCTCGAAACAGTCGTTGCAGGTGATACCAACGTAAAATTAATCTACGAGATTACCCAGTTATTTAAAAGTAATGCTATCACTCTGCCAAGCCTTCCCGAAATTGCGCTGTACATTAATTCTGAATTGAACAATGAGAATCTTGGTACCAAAAAACTGGCCCAGGTTATTCAGATGGACCCGATTATTGCAGCAAGGATTGTTCAGGTTGCCAATAGTGCATTGTATGGCGGTAACAATAATAGCGACTCCATACAAAATGCAATTACCAAAGTTGGGCTGGAAAGTATTCGCAATATTGTTATGGGGGTTGTATTAAGAGATTTATTTATGCCCAATACCGAGCTGGTGGTGCATAAAATGACGCAATTTTATGAAAACAGTATTCGTACCGGTGTTATTTGCTACGAGCTTGCAAAACAAATACCCGAATTTAACCCCGAGCGTGCCTTTTTATTTGGCTTGCTGCACGATATTGGTGTGATCCCGATATTAGTTGCTGCCGATGCCCATGCCGAACTCGCTCATAAGGCAAGTAACCTCGAAATGGTTCTATCACAACTTAAAAGCCATATCGGGGGCATGATCCTGCAACAGTGGAAATTTGATAACGAACTTATCGACAATGCCCGAGAAGCTTATAATTGGGAGCGTAATGTCGACAAGGCTGATTACTGCGATTTAGTACAGGTTGCCCTTAAGCATTCACACCTGCTCGGTGGAGAGAAAATCGATGGCCCGGAACTCTATGACCTGCCTGCTTTCAAAAGGCTGGGACTGGAAGAATTAAATCTTATCGATAATATCACCGCACTTAAAGAAATAAGCCTGCGCGTCACCGAACTCATTAAAATGATATGCAGAGCTTAGTGTCTGTTTATTGAAAATATTACAGACACTTATGCAGAGCT
>CAZEZI010000002.1:0-52385 GCA_964516315.1 uncultured Thioalkalispiraceae bacterium | reverse complement strand
TCTCGGTACGCGGTGGTGCAAACGGTGGCAATGGCGGCTTTATCGAAACCTCGGGCTTAAAAGGCTTTGAAATTTTAAGCGCACCGGATATTGCTGCCCCACAAGGACAAGGCGGTACATGGTTAATCGACCCGTATAATATTGAGATTGTATCGGGAAACGGCTCTTCCAACATAGACACGTCCACCAACCCGTTCACATCAACCGGTGGGACGGCCGCAGCACCGGCCAGTATTGGTGTGGATTTATTGTATACCGCGCTTGATAACGATGATGCCATCGTGACCATTACCACCGGCAATACTCCTAGCACAACCGATGCCGGTGACATAACATTTAAAACAGACTTTGATTATGATAAAAACGGAAAGAACAGCACTTTAGTTTTAAACGCCGCTAATGATATTAACACCAACGCCCAAAAAGTTATCGCCAGTAATCGCAGCATTAATTTAGTGTTTAATGCCAATGCCGATAACAATGCCGCGGGCGGCAATGTGAATATCGCCAATTCAGAAATTGATACCAACGGCGGTAACTTTACTGCCACGGGTGTGGACTTTAGTCTAACTGAAACAAATTTTGGTCAAAACATTAAAACCCAGGGCGGCAATGTGTCGTTAGATATGACCGGCATTGTAACGCTGGACGGTAATATTATAACCGAAGGCGGCACGGTGAGCGTTGTCAATTCGGCCAGTATGAATACGGCTAAGTTGCTTAATACTCGCGGCCGAATTGATACGCGCAACGGAGCCGCCGGTGCGGGTGCAGTGAGTATCAATTCTGCTGGCCTCGTTGATATTGGTGCAGATATTTTAACGGATGGAAGTAATGTTGTTGTAACGGCAAATGGTTTTACCACCCAAGCGGGTGCCGACATTAATACGACAGGAAGCACCTTTATGGTTGGCGCTGAAGTCGATGGCGATATATTAATTAATTCAGGTGCCGGTGCTATTTCGATAGGTGCAAGATTATTTACAAATTCCGGAGGCAATTCAAACAATGGTCGGGTTGATTTAATCTCAACAAGTAACGGCGCTATTATGTTAAGTGATAACCTAACAACGAGTGGTGGTAATGTTACAATTCAAGGTGGCAGTTTTGATAACACGGGCGGTGGAATACAAACGCAAGCAGGTACGCAAGGTGATGTTGCCATTACAACAGCGGGGCAGATAAATTTAAACGGCGCCATCAACACCGATGATGGCTCGGTAATCGTCAATGCCGGTACAACCTATTCCAGTAGCATCTACGGAAATATTACCACTAATAATAATGGTGGCGGCTCGAATGGCACCGTTTCTATTAACGCCCAAGGTAATTTAGCGTCCACTGGGTTAATCACTACCAACAATGCCACTGTCAATTTTAATAATAATGCAGCCATTACCACAGGCGGTGGTGTCACGCTTAATGGCAATGTAGCAACAAACGGCGGTACGGTTACGGTGGATAAATCCACAAGCTATGCCAGCAGTGGTAATATTGATGCAAGTGTTGTTGCCATTAATTCAACAGGTACCATTACCTCTGGCGGGCAGATTTCAAGTAATGGCGGTTCTATTAATCTTGTTTCAACAGGTGGTTCAGCAACGGCGAATAGAATTGATCTTAACAATAGCCTTGTTAGCAATGGTGGCAATGTAACCGTTACTGGTGGCAGCTTTATTAGTAATGCAACCGGTTCGATAAACACCGGCAGTGGCAATATTGCGATCACAACCGTTGGGGATATCAATACTGGCGCACAAATAACCACATCATCGGGTAATGTCAATCTCACGACCACCGCAACAGGTTCGGATGTTACGCTGAATAATGGTATATCTACTACCAGTGGTAATCTTGCTATTAATGCACAAGATACCATCACCGCCACTAATGCGCCGCTACAGGTTGGTGGTATTGCTACATTCGCCAGCGCCAACAACATCACGCTCAATAACAGCAGCAATAATTTTCAAGACACGGTTAGCATAAACAATGGTGCAGGCAATGTTTCGATTACGGACAGTAATAATATTGACTTTTCGACCTCTAATATTGGTAGTGGTACCTTAATCGTTAACGCCACCGGCATAACACAAACAGGTGGCGAAATTATACAAGCGGCCAATGCGGGTAGTGTCACATTTAATAGCGGCAATGGGGCCGTTGATTTAAGCAACAATGCCAACAATTTTACCGGCAGCGTTTCATTAAACAACACGGCGGGTAATGTTTCTATTAGCGATGTCAATACAATTGATTTTGCCACATCTAATTTAGGTAGTGGTGCTTTAACCGTGAATGCCGTTGGCATTACTCAAACAGGCGGTGCTATTGTCCAACAAACGGGTGCTGGACAAACCACCTTTAATGCAGGCACAGGTGTGATTACGTTAGGCAATACCAGTAATAATTTTACCGGTGAAGTCTCGCTTAACAACAGTGGCACCAATAATGTTGTTATTAGTGACACAGATAATATTACACTGGCGGCCTCAACGGTGGGGCAGAACTTAACAGTGACCGTCGGGACGGGCAGTGATATTTTTCAAAATACCGCTGATGCAGGTTTAATTATTGGCGGCAACGCCACCTTTAATGTGGATGGCGGCCGCTCCATTATTTTAGGGAACACCAGTAACCAGTTTAATGGTTTGTCCTTTGTTGCCAAACCCAATACCGGCACAACCTTGCAAAATGTCACCATTGCGAATGCAACGGGTCTGGATTTACAAACGCTTAACCTGACCGGTGATTTAACCGTAACGGCCGGTGGCAATATATCAAACACAACCGGCGGAATGGTGGTGGCCGGTTTAACAACATTAGATGCAGGTACAAACAATATCACCCTGGCAACTGGTGCAAATGATTTTAATGATGTGGCCGTGGTCAACGGTGGCAGCCTGACTATTAGTGATATAAACGGACTTAATTTTGCGGGTTTAAATTTAAGTGGCGATTTAACGGTTAACGCCAATGGCAATATCAGCCAAAGTGCGGCATTAATCAACACCGCCATCGCCAACTTCGATGCTGGAACGGGGAATATCGTCTTAGCCGATGCCTCCAATGATTTTAATATTATAAATATGAGCACAACAGGCAATGCGGCTGTTACCGATGCCAACGGTATTCAACTGGGTAACGTTAACGTGAACAATTTAACGATGGCAGCGAATAGCGGTGATATTACCGAAACGGCCAGTGGCAGTAGCGTGATCAGCAGTGGCTTAACCACATTAACCAGCGCCGGCGCGATTCAACTGGGAACCGGTACCCATAACTTTAACAACCTGGTTTTTAGTGGCAGCAACGTAGCGATTAATGATACGACTGGCATTAATATCGGCAGTGGCAATTCGTTCACCGCCGTCAAGTCCACTGCCAGCGGCAACCTGGTGATAACTGCCAACGGCAACATCACCGATGTGGGCAGTTTGAGTGATACAACAAGCAGCGGTGTGACCGTCTCCGATACGGCAACCCTCAATGCAGGCAGCGGCAACATCACGTTACTGAATACCGACTTTCAAAGCACCTTAACGGTTGACAATGCCAACACCATCACCGTGAATGATGCAAACGCGTTAACCTTGGGTAACCTCACCGCAACAGAAACAATTGACTTGACCGCAGGCGACAATATATCAGGCGGCAACCTCACCGCAGCACGCGTTAAGCTGCTAGCCAACAGTGGTATCTCAACCAATACCAATACCGCCCGCCTGTTTGTTGAAAATATTGACCGGGTTGACAGTAGTACATCAGCTACAATACAGGCAACTGGAAATGTGAGCTTGATCAATAATGGAACCGTTGCGATTGAACGCCTAAGCAGTAAAACAGGCAGTAACACAGCCATAGGGGATGTTACCTTTGTGAACAACAATGGCAATGTAACGGTGAGCGCGGGCAGTGTGGATAGCGGCTTTAATGAAGGCAGTGCAACATCACCCTCTTTATTATTTACGATTAATAATGGTAGTTTGTTTGGAACAGGCACACCTAATCTCAATAATGCCGATATTACCGCTTACATTGCACGGTTTAATATCGGCCAGGGCTCGTTTGGATCGTTAGCCCGGCCATTGGTTTTAAATGTGAAAAAAAGTGTTTTCATTGCTGCCAGGCAAAGTATTAGCCCTCGGTTGACGCCACCAGGCCCCATTGATGGTGTAACCGATACATCAGATTTAAAATTTAACTTTTTTGATGTCAATAGTGCTGCTGCCGGTGAACAACTTATTGCGGTTGAAGAACTCGAAGACATTGACCCGGCTATTTTCTCTGACGTACGAAATTACACCTATGGGCAAATTGCTATTCGTTTACCACGTGACCAGTTATTTGAAGATGAGTTGGACGAGATGGAAGGGAAGTTAAAAGCACTTGATGAAAAATGATTATATGGGTATTTTGCTTACCATTCCGCTGTTACTTCATTAATTGCACCTATGATTGAAACGTCTATTGCCATAATTTAAGTCTCACGTCCCTGTGAGAGTAGGGGGGAATAATTAATTATTATCGAGGAAACGCTCAGCATCGAGCGCTGCCATACAACCACGTCCTGCTGAAGTGATGGCTTGTTTATAAATTTGGTCGGCTACATCGCCAGCCGCATAAACACCCTCAATACTGGTTTGTGTTGCATTAGCCTGTGAACCATTTTGAACTTTAAGGTAGCCATGTTCCATTTCCAGTTGGCCTTCAAAAATACCGGTATTTGGTTTATGGCCAATGGCAATAAACACACCCATCAGTTCAATGTCTTTGGTTGAACCGTCATTATGTTTTAATCGCATGCCGGTTACACCGGTTTCGTCACCTAGAACTTCGTCGAGGTTACTGTTCCATTCTATGGTTATATTGCCATTTTCCGCTTTTTCAGCTATTTGCTTCGCCAGAATTTTTTCACAACGGAAAGTATCGCGACGATGCACGATGGTTACATGCGATGCAATATTGGATAAATAAAGGGCTTCTTCAACAGCCGTGTTACCACCACCGATAACGGCAACATCTTTACCACGATAGAAAAAACCATCACAGGTTGCGCAACCTGAAACACCACGGCCTTTAAATGCTTCTTCGGATTCCAGACCTAAATACATTGCAGACGCACCGGTTGCAATAATAAGAGCATCACAAGTATAGGTGCCACTGTCGCCGGTTAAAGTAAAGGGGCGTTTGCTTAAGTATGTTTTGTTAATGGTGTCGAAAATAATTTCGGTATTAAAACGTTCAGCATGTTGCTTCATACGTTCCATTAATGCAGGGCCCTGTAAGCCTTCGACATCACCAGGCCAGTTGTCGACTTCGGTTGTTGTCATTAGCTGACCACCTTGTTCCATACCGGTAATCATAACCGGTTCAAGATTAGCGCGTGCCGCGTAAACCGCAGCGGTATAACCGGCCGGGCCCGAACCTAAAATTAATAAACGACAATGTTTCGTTTCACTCATTACAACTCCCTTAAAAACTGACGAGGTGAAAAACTAGATTAATGATGAACCCCAAATAATAAACAATCAGACCGGGTATAAAAGGCGGAGTTCCTTTTTTATCCAGAATGGTTCGAAGTATTCATTTTAGAGTAAATATTGAAATTAATATCTGGTATGTTACTAAAAAGCAAACAACATGGTAAAGCAATAATGCGAATTGGAATTCCAAAAGAACAAAAAAGTCTGGAAGGGCGGGTTGGCCTTACTCCGGATGCGGTTAAACACTTAACCGAGACCGGGCATGAAGTGATTATTGAACTGGGGGCCGGTGTGCAAAGTGGTTATAGCGACAATGACTATTCCCACGCAGGAGCCAGTTTAATGCCTACAGCTGGCATGGTTTATCAAAATGCACAGCTTATCATAAAAGTAAAAGAACCCATTGAAGCCGAATGGCCGTTATTACGCAAAGACCATATTTTATTCTGTTTTTTACACCTTGCTGCCAATGAAGCCTTACTAAAGAAGTTGTGTGACACCGGTTTAACAGCGATTGCTTTTGAAACAGTGGTTGAGACAAATGCTGACACCGGCGAGTTGAGCCTGCCATTACTGGCTCCCATGAGTGCCATTGCAGGGCGTGTTACCGCTCAAATGGGTGCGACGTTGCAATACCAGTACCGTGGTGGTCAGGGAATTCTATTCGGTGGCCTGGATATGGAGGGCAATACCGAAATTGACCGCGGCCACGCCGTGGTACTTGGAGCCGGTATTGCCGGTGCGCATGCAGCAAAAACATTGGCTGTTTTGGGCGCACAGGTGACCGTGCTGGACATTAATCAGGCACGGCTTACGCAACTGGAGCAAGCCTTTGACAATATTAGCGGAGCGATTTCAACAGCAAAAAGCATTGCAGAAGCGGTAAAACAGGCTGACTTGTTGATTGGTGCGGTGCTTATTCCCGGTGCAAAGGCACCACATTTGGTGAGCACGGCGCTGGTTGAGCAGATGAAACCGAATAGTGTAGTAATGGATATTTCGGTGGATCAGGGCGGCTGTATTGAAACCACCCATCCTACCAGCTATGAAGCACCAGTGTACTTCCATGAAAAGGTGCTGCACTTTGCGGTTACCAATATCCCAGGTGCCGTACCACGAACAGCAACGCAGGCATTGTCTGTGGCGATTCTTCCCTATGTTCAGAGTGTTGCAAACCTTGCTGAAGCAGGCGATTGGTCAAAAAATAACCAAATCGAGAGTGCAATCAATATAAAAGCAGGTGAAATTGTCCATCCGGCACTGAAAAATAGTGAATAATTAAAGGCTCTTACCTTGAAAAATCCCAAATAATTTAGTATCTTACAATAAGGTATTAATAAAGAAGATGAACAATGAGCCGATTAGGAAGTTCTGTCCGAATGCAAACTGCTAAAGGTCGCCGTCAGGCAAAGCATGTCGCTGACAAAAAGAACCCGGATGCGACACCGTTAAGCAGCCAACTCCAACGTGCATTGCGCGAGTCGGCTTTGTTTGTATTTAGCTTTGTGGCTATCTATATGGTGCTGGCACTGGTGAGCTACCATCCGGCCGATCCTGGCTGGTCTCGCAGTGGTGTTATCGATGGGGCTATTTCTAATCTGGGCGGCCCAACGGGTGCCTGGTTTGCAGATATTTTTCTAACGCTCTTTGGTTACTGGGCATACCTGTTCCCGATTATGCTGGCCTTTTTTGGCTTCCTGATTTTTCAGGATGCGCGTCAGCACAAACCTTTCGACCAGCGTGGTTTCCTGTTCTGTAGTATTGGCTTCTTCCTCACATTAAGCGCGGGTTGTGGCCTGGCTAGCCTGCACGATCATGCAATTGTTAGCAATTTACCAGTGAATGCGGGTGGTATTTTAGGTGATTTAATTGCCAGCAGCATGGAAAAACTGTTTAGTTTTCTGGGTGCGACATTACTGCTGTTAGCCTTGTTCTTCAGTGGCTTTACCTTATTCACCAGTTTGTCCTGGTTTAAGTTAATGGATTTAACCGGTGCGGCAACCTTATGGCTGTTTGAGTTGGTTTTAAACCTGGCCCAGCGTGTAGCTGATGGATTTTTGTACATTAAAATGGCTGTCCAAAATCGCACTGAGAACATGCCACAGCCGGATCATTTAACGCCGACAATCAAACGCAACATAAAAATTGCTGATAGTGAAATTAGTCAGCGCAAGCCACCTAAAATTGCACCCACTATTAAGCAAAAACAAAGTATACGCGCGGAACGTGAAAAACAGGTGCCCTTATTTGCTAACAGCAGCAATGCTGCCTTGCCAACACTGTCTTTACTTGATGATGCGGCGCCGCACGTAAAACGATTGTCTGATGAAGCCTTGCAAGCCATTTCACGTACTTTGGAAATCAAGCTGGCCGATTTTGGCATTCAGGTTGAAGTCGTCGCAGTGCATCCTGGCCCGGTTGTAACACGCTTTGAAATTCAACCAGCCGCTGGCATCAAGGTGAGCCAAATCAGCAATCTGGCAAAAGATCTGGCGCGTTCGCTGTCGACCATCAGCGTACGGGTTGTGGAAGTTATTCCGGGCAAAACAACCATTGGCATCGAACTACCCAATGAAAACCGTGAAATTGTCCGCTTAAGCGAAACCTTTAAAGCACCGGTATTTGCCGATGCAAAATCACCACTGACTTTGGCTTTGGGTAAAGACATCAGTGGTGAACCCGTTGTTGCCGATCTGGCTAAAATGCCGCACTTACTGGTGGCTGGTACCACCGGCTCGGGTAAATCGGTGGCACTCAATGCCATGATTTTAAGCCTGCTATACAACGCGACACCGGAAGAAGTACGCTTGATCATGATTGACCCGAAAATGCTGGAACTCTCTATTTATGACGATATTCCACATTTACTATCGCCAGTCGTGACCGACATGAAAGATGCCAGCAATGCATTGCGCTGGTGTGTCGCGGAAATGGAACAACGCTATAAATTAATGGCGTCACTCAAAGTACGCAATATTGCGGGCTATAACCGTAAAGTAAAAGAGGCCGAAGCTGCAGGTAAAGCACTTAAAGATCCATTCCACCCTGTAGACAGCGAAGAAGTTGCGGACGATTTAAAAGCCCTGCCGTATATTGTGGTTGTGGTGGATGAATTAGCCGACATGATGATGGTGGTGGGCAAAAAAGTAGAAGAACTTATCGCACGACTGGCACAAAAAGCCCGTGCAGCGGGTATTCACCTTATTCTTGCAACACAACGCCCATCGGTAGATGTGTTAACCGGCCTGATTAAATCGAATATCCCGACACGGGTGGCGTTCCAGGTATCATCAAAAATCGATTCACGTACCATTTTAGACCAGATGGGTGCAGAACAACTGCTCGGCCATGGTGACATGCTATATATGCCACCCGGAACAGCGGTACCCACGCGGATTCACGGTGCTTTTGTAGAAGATCATGAAGTGCATAATGTGGTAGAAAATCTGAAACTCAATGGCAAACCCCAGTATGAAGATGAAGTTCTAAACGGCAAACCGGAGGCAGAAGGGCCTTTAGCCGCGGTAACAGAAGACGATGTCGAAAGTGATCCGCTGTACGACCAGGCTGTACGAATCGTTACTGAGACAAGGCGTGCATCCATTTCCGGTATTCAGCGCCGTTTGAAAATTGGTTATAATCGTGCCGCCAGAATGATTGAGGCAATGGAGCATGTTGGGCTGGTCAGTGAACTGGGTTCAAACGGAATGCGCGAAGTACTTGCACCCCCTCCGCCACAAGATTAAGCTAGGGTTTTAGCGACTCGCTTAACTTAATTCACAACGGAACCAGCATGATTTTTACAACACACCGTGTTGCCTATTTTCTTCTGTTATTTTTTGCCACTTTAAATGTAACAGCGGTCGAACAAAGTGGCGCGCCCGCACCGGAAATGGCATCAGAGCAAGCCGAAGTAGCCCATTCTTCAGCCGATGAAAAACGCCTGTTAAAACGTTTTGCAAATATCAAAACAGTGACCGCCAGGTTTACGCAAAAGCTTTATACCTCTGAATCGAATAAACCACAGGTTACCTACGGTAAATTACTGGTTGCCGGTGGCGATAAATTTCGGCTTGAATATACAAAACCTTACGAACAAATATACGTTGCAAACGGCAAAGAATTTTTATTTTATGATGTCGATTTAGAACAGATTACAATTAAACCACAAACAAAAGAACTGGCAAATACGCCGGCGATGATTTTAAGCAACCCAATTATTTTTATACAAAGTTATTTTGTTAGGTTAAATAAAGAAGCATATCTCGAAGAATATATTCTCACAGCTAAAAAAGACACCGCAGCCTACGCTAAAATATTACTCAGTTTTAAAAACACACGACTTAAAACCATGCTAATTGAAGACAGTTTTGGTCAGGAAACCGAACTGGATTTTACTAAAATTGTTTATAACAAAAAAATACCTGACACAGTCTTTACTTTTACTCCACCAGAAGGAGTCGATGTAATCAGTTCTATTCCAAAGAATAAAGCTCCAAAAAAAGACAATGAAAACTAACATACAGTACTATTTTAGTGTTACTGGCTATTTAGCATGACAAAATACAGAGTAGGTGGCTCACAAGGTCTTTATCAGTCAGGCTCTAATAATAAAGTACTCGCGAATAAGTTAGACATTACTGATCCTGTCGATATGGATGAAGCTGAACTGGTTCTTTTAGAAAAGCTTTATGAAAGTATTTTGTTAATCAACTTGCCAAAAGCTACAATCAAGGTAGATGAAATTAAGACATGGCATCGCCGCTGGTTAGGAAATGTTTATGCATGGGCTGGTGACGAACGTTCAGTTAATATGAGTAAAGGCAATTTTCATTTTGCAACAGCCATACAAATACCCCGGCTATTGAATAAGTTTGAACAGGATTATCTCAATCGGTATACCCCTTGTGCGAGCTTTAACAATGACAAACTAATTGAGGCAATTGCTATTGTTCATATTGAGTTTATACTAATTCACCCATTTCGCGATGGTAATGGACGTTTATCACGCTTATTGGCAGATGTAATGGCAGTGCAAGCAGGGCAACAACCCATGGACTACACCTGTTGGGATCAGAATAAAGGTGACTATTTTGCTGCAATTCAGCAGGGGCTAGACATGAACTATGAACCTATGAAGGTCTGGGTAAGTCGTGCTTTAGATTATAATTAACTTGCGAGCATTAAACCTTGAAATTTGCTTTTTTTTGCTTTCAATATAGCTTCAATTTTTTTAACAGGCTGACCTGTTTCGATAGCTGTAGAGCTTGCCACAGCACGCAAGATACGAGAGCGAGAGGTTGTTTGGGATATAGATTTGGCTTTCATTGCAACCGTTCCAAGATATCAATGAGCTAATTATAGCAATTTTGAGCCAAAATTGCACTGGAAGAGGTTGCATGAATTATAGTTGCTTAGTGTATTCAATTGATTTGGTAGAACCAGCAGGAATAAAACCAGCGAGATTAATGTAAATTATGCCTGATTTATTTTCAGAATATGATGCTCAAATAACAGAAGAGCAGATGTTAGCATTTAAACCGTTAGCAGATCGGCTTCGCCCCGGTTCTTTCGACCATTATCATGGTCAGCAACACCTGCTGGCAAAAGAAAAACCGCTGCGTAAAGCAATAGAAGCGGGGAATTTACATTCAATGATTTTCTGGGGGCCACCCGGTACCGGTAAAACAACGCTGGCACGTTTAATTGCAAATTATTGTGATGCTGAGTTTTTAACATTGTCGGCGGTGTTATCCGGTGTAAAAGATATTCGTGCAGCAATTCAACAGGCACAGGAAACAAAAAAAGCACAAGGCAAGCAAAGTATTTTATTTGTTGATGAAGTTCATCGCTTTAATAAATCACAACAAGATGCCTTTTTACCTTATGTTGAAGACGGTACGGTTACTTTTATTGGAGCAACAACCGAAAATCCGTCTTTTGAGCTGAATAATGCCTTGTTGTCACGTGCAAGAGTCTATGTTTTAAAGTCACTAGACCATGCAGCGCTTAATGATGTGATCGAACACGCCCTGAACGATGCCACTTCAGGAATTGCCGATAGCAATCTGTCATTAACAGCACAACAACGTGAACAATTAATCCAGATTGCCGATGGTGATGCACGTAAAATTTTAAACTTGCTTGAAATTGCCTCCGAGCTTGCAGAGGAAACCGACGCTGGCACAGCGACTTTAACTGCCGAAACCTTTGCCGCTTTACTTTCGCAAGATGCACGGCGGTTTGATAAAAAAGGCGAAGCATTCTACGACCAGATATCGGCATTGCATAAGTCCGTTCGCGGTTCTGCACCCGATGCGGCTTTGTACTGGTTTGTGCGGATGATAGATGGTGGTTGTGACCCTTTATACATTGCACGGCGGGTGGTGCGTATGGCCAGCGAAGACATTGGCAATGCCGACCCACGCGCACTGGATATTGCCCTTAAAGCATGGGAAGTGCAGGAACGGCTAGGGAGCCCGGAAGGTGAGCTGGCCATTGCGCAGGCCATTTTATATCTATCGAGTGCCGCTAAAAGTAATGCAGTTTATAAAGCATATAACCAGGCCATGCAGGATACAAAGCAGTATGGCTCGTTGGAAGTACCGCTGCATTTACGCAACGCGCCAACCAACTTAATGAAAGATCTGGATTACGGCACGCATTATCGCTATGCGCATGATGAACCGGAAGGCTATGCCGCAGGGGAAAATTATTTTCCAGAAGCAATGCCGCAAAAACAGTATTACAAACCGGTTGCGCGTGGTTTAGAATTAAAGATTGCAGAGAAACTCGCTTATTTAAAAAGTCTGGATAAAAAGACGCCAAATAGAAGCCACAAAGAACCGCAAACATGACAATCGTTTTTAATCAACTTGCCTTTATCGCTGCCGGTGGTGCCATCGGTGCTGTGCTGCGCTTTTTGGTTTCCAATGGTGTGCACAGCTTTATGAGTCGGGACTTTCCCTATGGTACCTTAACCGTTAATGTCATTGGTTCCTTTTTAATGGGGCTAACTTACGTCATGCTCATCGAACGGCTTAATTTATCACCCGAGTGGCGTGCTTTTATTATCGTCGGTTTACTTGGCGCATTTACCACCTTTTCTACTTTTTCAATTGAAACATTACTTCTTATTGAAAGCAGTGAATTATCCAAAGCCCTGCTGAACATAATTCTAAGCGTAGTGCTTTGTGTTATGGGTAGCTGGATAGGCTTAATTTTAGGACGGCAATTATGAGCAATACAGATAAAACAGTAATAATGGTTCGTGTTTACCTGACCGAAGGCGAAGCACAGCTTAAAAACCTGATAAAACAATTACACGATTGGGACAAACTCAAGGGCGTGACTGTATTTAGAGGCATTGCAGGTTATGGCGACTCGGGTGAAATTCTGGGCAGTAACCTGATGGATCTTTCCCTTAACTTGCCGGTTGTTGTAGAATTCTTCGATTCGCCGGAAAAGGTCGAGAAAATAATTGAGCATTTAAACACCTTTATCAAGTCAGGGCATATTGTTTCCTGGCCAGCAAACACAAATTAGTGCCTGTAACTTACGGGCAAATTAACCAACCCAAATTTAAAAGTAGTTTATAAATCATGTTAGACCCACAGTTATTACGTAACGAACTTGACACTTGTGCAAAAAAACTTGCCACCCGAGGTTTTAAACTCGATGTTGCCACGCTGCAATCACTGGAAGAGCAGCGCAAGGAATTACAAATTGAAACCCAACGCTTACAAAGTGAACGTAACAGCCAGTCCAAATCCATTGGTCAGGCCAAAGCGAAGGGTGAAGACGTTAGCGCAATTCTGGAAAGCGTTTCTAAAATTGGTGAGCAGCTAAAGGCAACCGATGAAAAATTAAAAGTGGTTCAGCAACAAATAGAAGATATTGTTTTAACCCTACCCAATATTCCTGACGACTCTGTGCCCGAAGGCAAAGACGAAAGCGACAACCGTGAAGAACGCAAATGGGGAAGCCCCAAAACATTTGATTTTGAAGTACAGGATCATGTCGATATTGGCGAAAAAATTGGTGGGCTGGATTTTGAAACGGCAGCCAAAATTACCGGTTCACGCTTTGCCGTGATGAGCGGTGCTATCGCGCGCCTGCATCGTGCCTTAATCCAGTTTATGCTCGATACCCACAGCAACGAACATGGCTATACAGAAACCTACGTACCCTATATTGTAAATAAGGACAGCCTGCAAGGCACTGGCCAGTTACCCAAGTTTGAAGAAGACTTGTTTAAACTACGTAGCGATAATGACTTTTACTTAATCCCGACAGCCGAAGTCCCTGTGACCAATATCGTACGCGACACCATTATCGAAGCCGATGACATGCCACGTAAATTTACCTGCCATACACCTTGTTTTAGAAGTGAAGCGGGGGCTTATGGTAAAGATACACGTGGCATGATTCGTCAGCACCAGTTCGAAAAAATCGAAATGGTGCAAATTGTTACCGCCAGTGAATCAGACAAAGCACTGGAAGAACTCACCGGCCATGCCGAAAAAATCCTGCAAAAGTTAGAGCTGCCGTATCGTGTTATGACCTTATGTACCGGCGATACCGGTTTTTCCGCTGCGAAAACATATGATCTGGAAGTATGGCTGCCCGCACAAAATACTTATCGTGAAATCTCATCGTGCAGTAACTTTAAAGACTTTCAGGCGCGTCGTATGAAAGCGCGCTGGCGTAACCCTGAAACCGGCAAACCTGAATTAGTGCATACTGTAAATGGTTCTGGATTGGCAGTTGGCCGAACCCTGGTAGCTATTTTAGAAAACTACCAGCAGCAAGACGGTAGTGTGGTTGTGCCAGAAGTGTTAAAGCCTTATATGAATAACCAGAAGGTTATAACATAAGCCATCGTTCAGGTTACTATACTGGAGTGCCCGGCAACAACCTGCCAGGCTTTGTTTGATGTTTTACTCCAAACACGCGTAAACGAAAATCACTCTCCGAGCTTTTACCCGCGAAGCTTCCTGCTATATAAGCCTGGACAGAAACAACAGCCACACCATTGTGTATTTTAATTTTTGCTTCAGAAAGTATAATTTTAGTAATTTTCAACCTTCCTGATTTATGTGCATCCAGATCATTCTGTTTAGTCATAAGCTGGCCAAGGTGATTGGTAAACACAAGGTCTGGCGCGAGTAATACATCAAGAGCAGAAACATCAGACAGCAACATTGCCTGCTTTAGCTGATTTTCACAATCTTCAATTTGCAACTCTGCTGACTGACTCATTATATTTATTCCCACACAAGATTAAGAATCTCAATTTTATTGATGTTCTTATTAACAGGGCAGGTAGGGCAGCCTTCACTTGATGGCTCATTTTTACAGCCTTTGCATTTTTCCACCTGTTTTTTTGCAGCAGCCAGTTCAGATTTTAAAATTTTTAAATTATTAATTTTTTCTTCAATATCTGCGATTGAATCGCCTATAATATTTGAGACTTCTTTGCTTCCTTCATTTCCTGTTACGCAAGTTTCCCTTGTTTTGCCAATGAGCCTGATGACTTCAAGGGGGAAACCATTGTCAACAAGATGCAGAATTGCCTTTAAACGCATGATATGTTGTTCTGAATATAAACGCGTACCACCATTGGTTCTATAAGGCTCTAAAAGTTCTTCTTCCTCATAGTAGCGGATGGTTCGTACTGTTATTCCAAGCAGCTCGGCTACTTCACCTATTTTTAAATAATCTGTAGACATATTATTTTATTCTTATCCAAAAATGAAAAAGGCCGTCTTTTTCTTCCTGTTTTATTAATGTATTTTCAGTTAACAGGCAATAGGCCGGTATATCGTTTAGCATTGATACCTTATTCGACTCAGCTAATACAATATCACCAGGCTTCATTAACTTGAACTCTTTTGTTAAATGGATAACCGGAGCAGAACAACACATACCTTTTATATCAATGAAGTGATCATATTCCATAACTTATCCTTACAGGCCAACGAGTTGTGCTTTATAGCCTTTGTCCCTTACTTTGTTAAGCAAGGTTGTGGAGTTTGTAGTATTTGAGTTATAGGCAATGAGAAGTAAATGCGCCTTTGCCTTAGTGAATCGGGGAGCAACAACACCATCCAGATCACGAAGCTGTTCTACCAGATTTTGTTTTTCCGTATCGTCTATTTTTTGATCCAGATGAATTAATATGTCTGTTAATTGCATAACCATCTCCTATCTAACGTTAACTAGAGATTAGTATCTAACGTTAGCGGTAGATAGTCAAGTGATCCACTTGCGAACCAGCCTGTGCTCCGGGTTCTGGTTGTCACTTAGCCGAGCAAAAACTCCAGACGGTCATCGACTTTTGCTGGTGCAATTTCAATAATTTCTGCACTTACCACATTTTCCGCTATAAACGGATCATCATTCACCCTGTTTTGAAGATCTGACAGCGACGTATTATGTGCCACAATTCCGCCACCCAAATTGGGTTGAAGACTGCCAGCCAACAAAAATACGCCGTCATCAAAGCCACGCTTGATCCATTTATTGTGGCCATCCATAAACTGGCTGGCCTGGCTTTTATTATCAGAAAATTTAAGAAGTACGATTAACATCTGTTTTTTCTCCTGTCAATTTCTTGGATGAGTAAGTTTTAACTAATCTGGTAAGTCCGCATTTGCCCCACTAAAACCCCCTGAATCCGAACCCGATCGGCTGTATATTGCTGTGCGGTTAAGCTGGCATTGGCGGGAATCAATAAAATCTGGCCATCACTTTCTAAATGAAAACGCTTTAACGTGGCATTTTGTTCGTCGATTAAAGCCACCACAATGTCGCCATTTTTGGCAGTATCACGGCGTTCTATAACTACCATGTCGCCATCTAAAATACCCAGGTCGATCATTGAGTCACCTTTTATTTGCAGCATATAGCGGTTGTTGTTTTTACCGACTAATAACTCACTAATGTCGATTTCGGTGATGTCTGCAATGGCTTCAATTGGCTGGCCAGCGGCAATACGGCCAACAAAGGGAAGGCGTGTATGTTCTGCTGTGGGTTCAGTTTGGCTTGTAGTTGAAGCCTTAACCGGGCTTTCTGCCAGGCTCAGCCCGCGCCATTGCCGTGTATTTTGCTGCAATACGCCTTTGGTTTTTAGTGCGGTAACATAGCGGTGTACTGTGCCTTTGGACTTAATAGCAACGCCATCGCCTATTTCTTTCAGGGTAGGGCTGTGGCCTTGCTGGTTGATAAAGGCACGAATAAAGTCATGGACTTTTACTTCCGTTTGGGTGAGGTTCATTATTCTATCTCGGATTTTGTTCTCTAAATGTTCTCTATAATAGTAACAGCATAGAGAACTTTAAGAGAACAATCAAGGATAAATATCAGTTAAGAGAACCTTTTTAATTACTTGTTATTCAAAGACTTAAAGATAGAACTAAAAGAACTGCGCTAACCACAGTCTAAACCGTAATCCCCATGATGAGGTGTAGCCGGCTTCGATAAATACAATCTTGCCTTGTGCATTGAGGATAAAGCTCACCGGTACCGCTTTTACACCATAGCGGTTTGCCAGCGTGCTATTTTCATCCACAATAACAGGAAAATTAAGGCCTTCTGCCTGCATGTATTCTCTAAGCGCATTTTCATTACCCGACTGCATCGCAATGGTAACCACCGGGTAGTCCTGGCTAATGGATTCAATGCTTGCTTCTTCGAACTTGCAAACGGGGCACCATGTTGCCCAGAAATGAAGTAACAGGGGTTTATCTTTCGTCTGTAATCGATATTCCGCCAAATTAAATTTAGCACCCGATAATAGCGTTGCATTTAGAATTGGGGGTGTATCCTGTACCAGATCACGTTGTGTGTAGGCTTTTACGCCAAGGTAGACAGTAATAAGTAATACGATTTGTAAAACAATGGTTAGAGCTTTTTTTGTGGTCAGGTTTTTAATAAAATTCATAATTACTGTTCAGTTAATGTTTAGAATAGCTGAGTATACAGTACTGGATTCCCGCCTTCGCGGGAATGACTGGAGTATTGTTATTTATCGGTTATTGCGAAGAGAAGTCAAATGCTTAAATTATCAAACCACTTGTTTATTCGTATGAAAGATATTGATGTGCAAGCCATGCGTGCGCAAGGCGCGGGCGGGCAAAATGTGAATAAGGTGTCGTCGGCTATCCATTTACGTTTTGATATTAATGCATCGTCTTTACCAACTGTGTATAAACAGCGGTTACTCCAGTCAAAAGATAAAAGAATAACGAACGAGGGCGTGTTGATTATTAAATCGCAGCAACATCGTACTCAGGAAAGAAATAAGCAGGCTGCATTTGAAAGGTTGAAACAAGTTATTAATCAGGCAATTATTGTTCCCAAGCATCGGCATAAAACCAAACCCAGTGTGACTGCTAAACGAAAACGCCTTGAAAATAAAAAGAAGCGGGGTGAAATTAAAAAATTACGTTCGGCTAACTTTAACGATTGACAGTACAATCAGGAGTTTAACTGCTAGACTCAATAAAGTATTTTAACCAGGGTGCATATATAAAGACAGACTATGAAGTTATGTTATTTTCTTTTAGCCTGGTTATTTTTTGTAATCGGTGCAATAGGCGTTGTTTTACCAGTGCTGCCAACAACACCGTTTATGATATTGGCACTGTGGGCTTTTGCTAAAAGTTCAAAACGTTTTCACGACTGGTTATATCATCACCCACTGTTTGGCCCATTGCTGCAAAAATGGCGACAGCATCGTGTTATACCATTACCTGCTAAAATAATATCAGTTGTCATGATGAGTGCCAGCTTTGCCTATATTATTTTTTTCAGGCAGTTTAATATTTTTCTGCTATTATTCGTCGCTGCCTTAATGCTGTATGGCATGTGGTTTATCTTGACAAAACCATCTGCTGTTATCTCAGCCGCTGTCACCAAAGAAGAAACAAAGAATGAACCAGTCTAAACTCGACACTGTTATAAATACTGTTATTTGCAGCGCGAAAGAAGAGCTTATACCACGTTATACCAAAGTATGCCGCCAACATAAAAAGGATGGCAGCATCGTAACTGAGGCAGATCTGGTGATGCAGGAAAAGATCCGGCAAAGTTTACTGCAACTTTCTCCTGATTCTGTTGTACTTGGAGAAGAAATGTCAGTCGAACAGCAAACCAGTGCACTGGCAAGCGGGCAGGCGGTCTGGTGTCTTGATCCCCTTGACGGAACCAGTAATTTTGCATTTGGTATTCCTTATTTTGCAGTATCACTCGCACTTATTGAAGAAGGCCATGTGATTTTTGGTCTTGTTTATGACCCTGTTCGTGACGAATGTTTTACTGCAACACCAACAAAGGCTTGCCTGAATAACAAAACTATTAGCCTGCTAGCAACAGATTTGGCATTACATCAATCCACCGCGATTATTGATTTTAAACGTTTAACCAAAAAATTGTCGGTTGCACTGGTGTCGGATTCGCCATTTGCATCACAGCGCAATTTTGGTGCATCGGCTCTTGACTGGTGCTGGTTATCTATCGGGCGTGGTCATGTGTACTTGCACGGAAGTCAGAATATCTGGGACTATGCAGCAGGGCAGTTTATTTTTGAGTGCTGTGGCGGGCAATCACAAACACTTGATGGTGAACCGGTTTTTAAATATGCGTTGGAAAAACGTTCTGCGATTGCTGCTGCCGATGCTGGTTTATTTGAACAATGGCGTGGCAGGATAAAATCTTATGTGTAAAAAGGTTTAAATTGTAGTTTAACCATCCTCATTCGCCAGATTTTTTTCTTCATAACGGTTTATTATTTCCTGAATAATTTTATCTGTTTCTTCCGAGCAATTTGCAAAAAACAACCGGTCAAATAAAACCATTCCACGCTTTAAAAACAGGGGTTCTAACAGGCACTGTATAAAACCCTGTGTAACATGTACGTTACTAAAGTCAATTTCTATTTTCTTATGATAAATTAGCAGTTGTTCCAGTTCTGCACGGCAAGTGTCGGCCGTTTCAGGTGAGCTTAAAAAGGTAATTGAGGTGAAACGGGATAAATGTAAAAGCGCCATACGATCCATGTCAAAAATGGTTGTGTCTAATGTTTAACCATAACCCTTTACTCTTTAATTTAATGTGTTGTAGTCCGCGTTTTCTTGATGTTGGTGGATTTATGCATATACTTAAATGTTATATTCGGTAACATAATGGAAATTATATGACAGCATCATTAGATGAAATAGTAAAGGACATTAACGATCTGGTATCCTTGCCTGGCGTATTCGTGCGCGTGAATGAAATGGTCAACGACCCGCAATGTTCTATGACCAAAGTTGCCGAAGTGATTAGTCAGGATCCCGGTTTAACCATGCGCGTATTACGCATGGCAAACAGCCCGGCTTATGGTATTAGCAAGGAAATTGACTCTGTTGCCAAAGCGGTCACGATTATTGGTACCGAACGGGTACGAGATATCGCACTTGCAACTTCTGCCGTTGAAACATTTGATGGTATTCCAAACGATTTACTCAGCATGGACGACTTCTGGATGCACAGTATTTATTGCGCAATCCTTGCCAAGTATCTCGCCGCGCAAACAAAAATAAAAAATCCCGATGGTTTGTTTGTTGCGGGCTTGCTGCATGATATCGGGCAACTTGTTTTATTTAAAGAACTGCCCGAACTGTCACGAAAATCTCTTGAATATATTTTGGATGATACCGAAGATGTCGAGTTGCAAGTTGTGGAACAGGAATTTATTGGTTTTGACCATGCTATGGTCGGAAGCGCCTTAGCAGATAACTGGCATTTAACACCTATGTTGATTGAGGTGATAGGCGCGCACCATGATATTCAAAAAGCTGAAGCGTACAAACAAGAAAGTGCCATTGTTAAAATTGCAAATTCATTGGCGGTGATGACGGAACTGAATACAATAGATATTGGGGAAACCGATGCTGCCGCATTAAGTGAAGAAGACTGGGCGATTGCAGGTTTAGAACCTGATATCATTGAAGAAGCTATTGCACACGCGCATACAACCTACAAAGAAGTACAGAATTTGTTAATGGCGAAGCATTAAGCTGTTACATAAATAACTGACAGCTACCTTTATACAAGTATGGTGAAAGCTGGTGTTTACTTGCTATTATCACCTAACAGATGCAGGAGCGCCCCCCTGAAATCCCAGTTATGTAACCGTAATATGAAAAATAAATTAATCACAAGTATTATACTGCTTTTTGCTACAACAGCAGCTTTTGCTACAAAGCCATGCCCCCCTTCGCCTTGTGTTACACAGTCTCAATTTGATAAGGAAAAGTGCGTTGCAGCATCTAACTGGATCGCTACAGGGGAAGTTAAAAAAGTTATCCACAATTATAGTGGTGAGCCACTCAATAAGGATTTTGCAAGCTTCATTTTTTTTGTGAAAACACAGGAAAAAGGGAAGGAGCCTGTTCATAAAGAATTACACTTTACTGTTGGGTGGTGTGATAACCCAAAGCCATTACCCAAAGACACATCAGGTCTGTTTCGGTTTTATGGGATAACTTATAAATCAATGGCTAACAAAACAGACAAGTATGAATACCTGCATTTTGAACACCTTGGCAAATAGTCGCTATTAAATTTTACTGGACTTTAGCACCATCAACTTTCTAATTTGCATATCATGATAAGTATGCGGAATACCTCCAACGCCTAAACCGGAATGGCGCAAGCCTGCAAACGGCATCCAGTCAACACGGAAAGCAGTGTGGTCGTTTATCATCACGGCACTTGCATTGAGGTGTTTATAGGCATGCAAGGCACTATCGATAGATTTGGTAAAGACACTGGCCTGAAAGGCGAAGGGTAGTGCATTGGCTTGATTCAGTGCATCATCAACATTGTTATAACTATACACACAGATAACCGGTCCAAAGATTTCTTTAGTGGAAACAATTGAGTCGGCAGGTGGATTTAATAACACGGTGGGTTGATAACAATTACCAATTATTTCACCACCTGTTAATAACTCTGCACCGTCATTGATGGCCTGAGTTACCCAGTCATGAATACGCTCGACTTCACGCTTGCGAATTAATGGCCCGACTTCTGTTTCGGGTTTGGTGGGGTCACCAACAAGCAGTTTTTTTGCCATATCGGCAAGGTTGGTCGCAACCAGTTTAACAATGTCTTTATGACAAAATACCCGTTGCACGGATACACAAACCTGTCCGGCATGATAAAAGCCGCCTTTGGCTAACAGTGGCAGTGCATCTTTCAGATCGGCATCGGCTTCAACAATAACCGGTGCAACGCCACCGTGCTCCAGTGCGCATCGTGTACCGGGGGCGAGTTTACTGCGTAACATCCAGCCTACATTCGCGCTGCCAATAAAGCTAAAAAAGCCAACACGGCTATCGGTAACCAGTTGTGTAGCCACATCTAAATCCGATACAACCAACGCCTGGCACCATTGTTCAGGTAAACCGGCCTGACGCAACAGGGCAATAAAACGGTAGCAGGACAAGGGCGTGTCTTCTGCGGGCTTGATAATAACAGGACAACCAGTTGCAATAGCAGGCCCAACCTGATGAATAATTAAATTAAGTGGGTGATTAAACGCACTGACTGCGACCACAACACCAATCGGTTCACTGCGAGTAAACGCCATGCGGTGTTCAGAGGCCGGGTTAATACCCATTGGGATTTCTGTTCCGTGATCGGTACGGATGCATTCGATGCAATTGAGCACACCATCAATTGCACGTTCTACTTCAACACGCGAATCATTAAAAGGCTTGCCACCTTCGCGTGCAGCTTCAATAACCAGCTCGTCGAATTGTTCTCGCATAAGATCGGCTGTTTTTTCAAGTATGGCGATGCGTTGAGATGCAGGTAACCACTTTGACTTGTCATTAAACAAGTTGCTGGCTGTGGTCAACACCATTTCAACTGCACTGGAATCGGCTGCGTCCAGTGTTGCGATAACACTGTCGTCATAGGGCGCGGTGACGGTTATTTTATCATTATCAGATGCAGTGTAACCTGCAATCATTAAAGGGTAATGTGTAGTCAATGGAACATTCCTTTTATTTAATCATTCCGATTATGTGATCATTGCAAACGATAGCGTGGCAACATTGTAGTTGCAGGGGCGCTCCAGAAAGATTGCCGCGCTATCGCTTGCAATGACCTCTATGTTTAATATTGCACTTGCAATGGCCATAAGATTTTTATATTGGACAAGCAATATCACCAAGTCGTTTTGTTAGCAACATATTTTCACGGTAATCAATGGGTACGACAACTAAACTTGGGCCCTGCTCATTGAATGCAGCTTCTAGTTCCGAGGCCAGGTCACGACTGTTTACAACATGGTGGCCATGCCAGCCAAATGCACTGGCAAGTTCTAACCAGTCAGGGTTGTTAAATGAAAGTTCGGTGTGATGGCCAAATTCATTTTCCTGCTTCCAGGCAATTAAACCGTAGGCTTTGTCTTCCCATACCATTACGACAATATTTGAGTTAAGCCGTTTGGCTGTTTCCATTTCCTGTACGTTCATTAAAAAACCGGCATCACCACAGATAGAAAGAATATTTCGATCAGGGTGAACAATATCGGCAGCAATTGCACCGGGTAGTGCAAAGCCCATCGAACAAAAACCATTGGGGATAAGACAGGTATTCGGTTCATGGCACTGGTATTGACGTGCAATCCACATTTTATGAGCGCCCACATCCGAGAGCAGAATGTCATGTGCCCCCATCACTTGCCGGACATCCCACAATACTTTTTGCGGACGTATAAAGCCTTCGGTATCATCATCAAAATGTTCTTGTAGATCTTTTTTCATGGTTTCACGAGTGGCTAGTTGCTGGCTAAAGTCAAAATCAAATTCTCTTACAGCATCAAAGCGCTCATTCATCATCCATAATGTGTGTGCGAGATCGCCAATCACTTCGGTTTCGGGGTGATAATGCTCGTCAATTTCTGTAGGTAAAAAATCAACATGGATAATTTTTTTATCTTTATTCTGGTTCCATAAAGTAGGGTGGTACTCCACCATATCGTAACCAAGTGTTATAATTAAGTCTGCATGATCCAGTGCACAGGCAATAACATCTTTTGCCTGTAGACCGATAGTATAAAGACAGTAGTCCTTATCCATGTCGATGCAGCCTTTCGCCATAAAGGTACTAATAACACCAATGCCTGTCTTCTCACATAATTTTCTAAGCTGTTTGCTGGCACGCTTACGAATACAACCATTGCCGGCAATAATAATCGGCCGTTTTGCTTTTAAAATCAGATCAACAGCCTGATTAAGTATTTTATCGCCAGCAACAGGACGCCTGAACCGAAGCGGATTTAAAGGTTTAGAGTCGGTATCAGTCTTTGCTATGTCTTCCGGTAGTTCAATATGGCAAGCACCAGGTTTTTCTGTGCGCGCCAGTCGAACGGCTTTACGAATAATTTCAGGGATACTGTTTGGATGTAGAATGGTTTGTGCCCACTTGGTGACAGGTTCAAACATTTTAACCACATCCATAATCTGATGGGACTCTTTATGTAAACGAGTCGAGGCACCTTGCCCGGTTAGCACCAACATTGGAGAACGGTCCATATTTGAATCGGCAACACCGGTAATAAGGTTGGTTGCACCCGGGCCGAGTGTGCCTAAACAACCGGCCGGGTTACCTGTAAGGCGGCCGTAAACTTCGGCCATAAAAGCAGCACCTTGTTCATGGCGGGTGAGTATAAATTTAATTTTTTCTGATTGCTCCAACGAAATCATAAAATCGGCATTTTCTTCACCGGGAATACCAAAAATGTACTCAATACCTTCTTCTTCAAGACATTTAACAAATAAATCTGATGCTTTCATTGTGTCTAAACTCCGTTTATCCATAAATTATTAGTAGTAAACCTTATTCCTTATATATAGCGGCAAGAAACCGGATTTCCTTATTAAAATAGTTAAAAAAGTTGCTATTTATATACCTGTATGGGCTTTATGTGCTATTTGCGTAGTTGCAAATTGACCAATCCGGTTAGTTTAGCCTCTAATATCAGTTGTTCATTCCCCAGTGCCAGTCGTGATACACGCAGGGCAGGCTTGTTTAAACTGATTTTAAACTGCGAGTCTTTTTGCTGGGAGCGCAATTCGGTTTTCATTATCGCCAGTGTTTTGTTAATGCTGGCCGTTAAATCAAATTGTGCCTTTTTCTCAATCAGTTGGTTAATCTTGCTTTTAAAAACATAGGTAATTGCATTTAACAGCGCATTGTTGAATTCTCGTGAAAATGAAACCTGCGTTAAACTCAATACAGTACCTGCTTTATTAAGCGTAGGCTTTGACACCAGGAATAGCTTACCACTGGTTTTAAGAAGCTTGCCATCTACGTCAGCCTTAAACTGTACACCAATCACCATTTTATTATTCGATGGATAAACATAAACATCTTCTATCTGAATATTAATCACTCCAACATCTGTTTTTTGTTTAAATGATTTTCCCTTTATAGCATTGCCAAGCTGTTCTTTTATTAATGCATAGCTAACATAAACCGGTAAAACAAGTTTAAATTCTGGTTGATTTATTTTTATTTTAGATAGTGCTGGCTGGCCTGTTTTTGGCAGGACGGTTTTAGAACCCAGATGCAGACCAGTAACCACTTTTACGCCAAGTGCTAAATTCAAAAAGTTGTTCGCATAATGAATATCACTGATAACAGCCTGCTTTGGAACAATAACCAGATTAACCGGCTCATTAAGGGCTAATTTCTTAATAGGTATACTGTATGGCTTCCATGCTTGCTGTACTTTATCTTTTAGCTTTAATGTTGCCAGCATGGTGTTGATTTGTTCTGGCATTTCTTTCAGTTTTTTCGCAATGTATTTATCAGCCTGCTTTGTAAAGGTAATATATTGACCTCTGATTATTTCAATACGCGGTGGTGTGTTCCATGTATGCTGGATTGCAACATTGGCATAGGCATTCCAGTCGGGCTTTAAGCCAAAATCAAGAATCAGAGTAACAGTAACAGTTGCATCGACATTCTTGTTCGATAAACCGATTTTTTTTGCTGCTTTGCCACGCAAACCTACTTTACCTGATACCCGTACAGGTGCACTCACTTTTAATTTATGTAGTGAAGAATTTTTATCTATAAAGCGGACAACCTGAATTTCTCCAGCTTGTTTAATATGCAATAAACCTTCATACGATGCCGAGCAGGGGATACGAATGGTTTTTTTGATTGGGCCAAGTTTAACTTCTTTATCTACACTACAGTCAATACTGCCATTTAAGGGGACGGATTCAAAATTCTTTAGCCCTTTCTGGATAGCTGTTTTAACAACCGAATAAGGGATTTTAATTCCCGTTGCTATATGACTGTCGGTCGTTTTGAACTTATAGGCTTTGGTAGTGTGAGGTGGTTCTTCAGCCAGGGCACTTAAGTCGGCCTGTTCTTTGCTGCAGGCATTAAGCAGGAATACACTGATTATTATAAATAGAAGTTTTTTCATTTAACAAGTCCCTGAGTATTGCACATTCAATTATTAACCATTACTCCCTTGCAATTATAGCAACAGATCAGTTGCCCTTTTTATACTCTCTTTACTGTTGTAAAAATGTGCTGAAAAACGAATGCCTTCACCACGTTGGGCGCAAATAATATTATTAGACCATAAATGAGAAAATAATTCACTGGTCTGTTTTTTTCGATGTTTAAAGCTGACAATGCCTGCGTATTGCCCCTGAATTTGCGGGGTAATAATTTCAACCTGCCTGTTTTTGTTTAACAAGGAAAATATATAGTTGGTATTTTCCAGAAGTAATTGTTGTACATTATTCATACCAACCTGAAGTAACAAAGCAATACTGGCATTAAAGCCATGTATACCCAGCATATTAGGACTGCCACATTCAAACCGTCTTGCACTTTCAGTAACAGCCCATTGTGTCGAGTTAAAGTTAGTCATATCTTCAGTCATATGCCAGCCAAACTCGTTTAACTTTAATTTAGAACGTATTTTCTGGTGGCAGTAGAACAGGGCAAGTCCTTCGGGTGCCAGCATCCATTTATGGCCGTCTGCCATAACAAAATCAGCCTGGATTTTTTGTACATCAAATTGCAAGGCGCCAATGGTTTGTATGGCATCAACACAGAAGAGTATATTTTTTTGTTTACATGCCTGTCCGAGTTTAACTAAATCCAGAGTAATACCACTGCTGTATTGCGTTGAACTAATGGAAAGCAGTTTAGTCTTTTCGTCGCAAGCAGCAATTAAGGTGTCTTCGGGATTGCTCTTTAAGCTAACCTGTTTAAGCTCCACCTGCTTGTCTGCAAGCGACTCCCATACAATCCGGTTCGATGGAAACTCTTCGTCACTTATAACCACATTGTCATTTGGTTGCCATTCCAGGCCGTATGCAACCATCGACAGAGCTTCCGAGGTGTTTTTAACTAAAGCAATGTCATCAGGGGCTGGGGCATTAATAAGTAAAGCGAGATTGGAGCGTAAGCTGCTTTCAACTTTATTCCATTTTGGATAGTAGGTTGCACCGTAAAGATTATTTTCCAGCGCAAAATCGGTGATGGCTTTAGTGGTTGAAGCAGGCCATGGGGAAACGGCAGCGTGGTTTAGATAGGAAATTTTATCACTGAGTTTAAATTCTGTTTGTATAAGTGAGTTTATATTCATTTATACAAACAGAATATCTAAAGACTAGTAACGTTTATAAAATTTTGGTTTATCAAAATAAAATTTCACACCAAATTGAAAGGAAGAAAGGTCAATTTCAGTTGAATCAACATACTGAATATAAGATAGAGTAAAGGCGGTTGTTTTAGAGCCATAAAAATCCAGCCCAACACCATAAGCTGGTGCCGCTTTTGTTGTTTCATAAAGTGTGCCGGAACTTGTTTCTGTTATTTGAGTATAACCGGCGCCAGCAAGGCCATAAACCGTAAAATGATCATAGCGTAAATTAAAGCGTGCTCCAGCAAAAGCCATGTAATCAATCTTTGAAGAATAAGTTGGAGCAGACTCATCGTTTGTTGTTGTGCTACCAAGGTGGCCTTCGAATGCAATCCAGTTATTAAGGTCGTAACCCAGCTTAATAACAGCACCATCCATATCGGATTCGGCCGAGGTGCTTGCACCGAAAGTGTTAACTGTATTGGTTGTGTTTGTTGCATAGTCAAATTCAAAATACATCCGTGAATTATCAGCAAACACCTGGCTGGTGGATAACACTGAAAGTGTGATTATTGTTAAAACTCTTATAAAAGACATTTGATAGACCTCAATTGACATGAATTTACTTACCCTTGAGCATATGACAAGAAATGGAATTTGTAAAGGAAAAATCCTAATGTTTACAATGGCATGAACCATATATTTAAACTAATTTACAATAATATGCCTTTAACTCATTAATACCTACTTCATATATAAGCTATTGAAAATTCAGTTTATTTTTGCTTGTTAGACACTTTTCACCTGTTATATGTCTGATATCCCCCGGTTTCCTTAAAACTTGACTCGGTTCTTAAGTACGGAGTTTATGCTTTTACTAATAATTTCATGAAATCAAGAGTACTAACTTAAACCAAACCCGGGGGGCTGTAATGCAGCAACTGACAATAACTATTTCAGGTATGACCTGCGAGCACTGTACACAAAGTGTGCAAAATGCGCTAAACCGACTTGAAGGCGTAAAGGCTTCTGTTTGTTTAGATAACGAACTTGCAATGGTTGATACGGAAGGCAGAGTTGCCAATATGCGATTGCTTAAAGAAATTGAAGCGCTTGGCTACAGAGCATCGTTACAGACCATAAATACAAAAACAACAAGCAATGAGAGTGGTTTACATCTCGCCATTGTTGGTACGGGTTCCGCTGCCTTTGCCGCTGCGATTAAAGCAGTGGAACAAGGCGCAACAGTCACAATTATTGAAGCAGCCGACAATATTGGCGGAACCTGTGTCAATATTGGCTGCGTGCCTTCCAAAATTTTTATTCGAGCAGCACATATTGCACACATTCAAGGCCACCATAGTTTTAATGGTTTAGCCTTGAATACAGCAAAAATTGATCGCAAGGCCATGCTGATGCAACAACAGGAGCAGGTTGAAAAATTACGTTATGCCAAATATGAAAGTATTATTGAAAATAATCCTGGGATTAATTTGCTGCAAGGCATGGCTCGATTTAAAGATGGCAGTACGCTTATCGTAACCACTAAACATGGCGATGAAACTGAAATTAAAGCAGATCGTATTTTATTAGCGGTTGGTGCAAGCCCATCAATACCGGCGATTAATGGCTTAAAAGAAACACCTTACTGGACATCAACCGAAGCATTGGTTGCGAAAGCAGTGCCAGAACATTTAATTGTATTGGGTGCATCCGTTGTTGCTTTAGAACTGGCTCAGGCATTTCGGCGTATTGGTGCCGATGTAACCATACTGGCACGTTCCAGCTTGCTTTCAAGAGAAGATCCAGACATTGGAAAAGGCTTGTTACAGATATTTGAAGATGAAGGCATTAAAGTCATATTAAACACTTCAGTAGAAAAAGTTAAATACATGGATAAAAAATTCATACTTCAAACCAGTACCGGTGAAGTTAAAGGTGAGAAATTACTGCTGGCGACAGGGCGTGTAGCAGATACAACCGCACTGGATTTAGCCAAAGTGGGAATAAAAACTGATAAGCATGGTGACATTATTATTGATAAGTATATGCACACCAATATTAAAAACATCTATGCAGCAGGTGACTGCACCAATCAACCACAATTTGTTTATGTTGCTGCCGCAGCAGGTACACGTGCTGCACGTAATATGACCGGTGATAATGTATCTATTGACTTATCTGTTATGCCTGCAGTGGTATTTACTGAACCACAGGTAGCAAGTGTTGGTTTAACCGAACAGCAAGCAAAGAAACAGAGGCTTGAAGTAGACAGCCGTACTTTAAGTCTGGAAAATGTACCACGTGCATTGGTAAATTTTGATACTCGCGGTTTTATTAAACTCGTTGCTGAAAAAAACACTGGCCGTATTGTAGGCTGTCAGCTATTAGCCGATCAAGGTGGTGAAATCATCCAGACAGCGGCTCTGGCCATTCGTAACCGTATGACTGTCACTGATCTGGCAGAACAGTTGTTCCCCTACCTCACAATGGTTGAAGGACTAAAACTGACTGCACAAACTTTTAATAAGGATGTGAAACAACTTTCGTGTTGTGCCGGCTAATATTTACTTTGATATAAAATACAAACAATCAAAATTCCCCCTTTGATCTTTAGGGGAGATGAATCCCTCATTGACGATATATAACTGATTAAAGCTACAGGGTTGTTGACCTGTGTGTAGCACATATGTTCTACACTTGTTGTATATAAGCTATCTTTTCAGTTGTTCTTTATTTTAAGGGGACAAAAAGATGAACATTAAAAGTATGACAGTAAGTGAAGTTTCAACACGTGCAAATGTAGTACCTGAAGTTGTCCGGTATTACTCACGTATTGATCTGATCAAACCAAAAGTAAATCAGAAAAATGGTTACAAGTTGTACGACAAAAATGATGTATCAAGAATAAAATTTATTCGTAAAGCAAAAACTTTAGGCTTTACGCTTAAGGAAATAAAAAAAATACTCTCACATGCAACATCAGGTACATCACCTTGTCCAATAGTCAGGCAAATTATTGAAGGACGAATTGAGGAAAATCGCCAACACCTGAATGATATGCTTGCCTTACAAAAGACAATGGAAAAAGCCCTGCAAAAATGGCGAGACTTGCCAGATGGTATACCAACTCAGGATACGGTATGTGTATTGATTGAAACGTTTTCTCAGGATAACTAGGACGATATCATGACTACAAAAAAACAAAACATATCTGTTTCACAACCAGAGCGTCGCAAGTTTCTTATTGGTGCAACAACGGTAGTAGGTGCGGTTGGTGCAGCTGGGTTGCTCATACCTTTTATTGCATCAATGAATCCAAGTGCAAGAGCTCGTAGCATGGGCGCACCCATAAAATTTGATATTAGTAAACTCATACTGGGACAGCAGGTAACATTACTTTGGCAGGGTAAGCCAATATGGGTGCTGCGCCGCACCCCTGAAATGTTGGAGCGTTTAACCAATGCAGGTTTGCTAGAGCAATTGCGCGATCCTGATTCACAAGTTAAATCACAGCAACCTGAATACATTACAAATAAAGACCGTGCTACGCAATCAGAATATTTTATTACTATAGCTTTATGTACACATTTGGGTTGTATTCCTAATTTTCGGCCAGAGATCGCTCCTGAAGATTTAGGTGATTCATGGTTAGGTGGCTATTTCTGCCCATGCCATGGCTCACGTTTTGATCTGGCCGGGCGTGTTTACAAGGGTGTACCCGCACCAACAAACCTGGTTATACCTCCTTATCAGTATTTGACTGATACGGTAATCGAAATTGGAACAAATCCGAAAATATGACAGCTTTCTTTAAATAGCATTTAAATTTTTGTAACTAAAAAATTAACGGTATATAAAACATTAACCAGAAAATAAAAAAAGGAAATATGATGGATGTATTAATTGTTGCAACAAAAAACTGTAGCCATTGCAAAAATATGTCAAAAGAGCTTGATGATCTAGGTATTAAACATCATGTCGTTTATGCCGAAGATGATGCTGAGCTTTGTCAGCAACTGCAAATCAGACATTCACCAAATCTTGTTATTGATGGTGAAGTGGTTTTTCGCAGGCAACCCACTGAAGATGAGTTACGCTCGGTATTTAATTGTTAATCAGTTAAGGATAAATAAGTATGTCGAACACCAACAAAAACAATGAGAATGATATGATGAATGAACTACATGATCTGGTGTGTGGTATGACTGTTACTGATGACACTAAATTTCACACCGTGCACGAAGATACAATATATCGGTTTTGTTCCGAGAATTGTTTACATAAATTTGAAAAGAACCCGGATGAATATCTAGACACAAAGCCCAAAATAGAATCAGCCGACAATATTAATGACGATGCAATCTATACCTGTCCCATGCATCCAGAAGTTGAACAGCAAGGACCTGGCGCATGTCCCAAGTGTGGGATGGCACTGGAACTCAAAAATGTACCACTTGTTGCAACAAAAACACAATACACCTGTCCGATGCATCCTGAAATTATTCAGGATGAACCAGGTGCCTGCCCTAAATGTGGTATGGCGCTTGAAGCCGTTACGGTAGAGGCCGATGAAGACACCAGTGAACTGGACTATATGAGCAAGCGTTTCTGGCTCAGTGCTGTGTTGGCTATTCCAGTACTAATCAGTGCAATGGCTGCTGAGTTCTGGCCAGAAGCGATGGCAGAAATCATTGATCCCAGCCTGCGCCAATGGCTTGAAATGATTGTTTCCGCACCAGTTATCATATGGGGTGGCTGGATATTCTATGTGCGTGCCATACAGTCAGTTATTACCCGCAACCTGAATATGTTTACATTGATTGGGCTCGGTGTATCGGTTGCCTATACTTATAGTATTATTGCGACCATCTTCCCTGGCATTTTCCCACCTGAAGTGTTCAACGATGTTGGCGTAGTACCGGTTTATTTTGAGGCAGCAGCCGTTATTACTACCTTGATATTATTAGGCCAGGTGCTGGAATTGCGAGCACGCAGCCAGACGAATGCTGCGATTAAATTATTGCTGGGGTTAGCACCAAAAACTGCACGTATCGTACGTGATAATGGCAGCGAAGAAGATATTCCAATGGAACATGTGCAAGTCGGTGACACCTTACGGATACGTCCCGGTGAAAAAGTACCGGTAGATGGCAAGGTTATTGAAGGTAACAGCAACGTGGATGAATCCATGGTTACAGGTGAACCGATACCGGTAGAAAAAATGTCCGGCGAGCACCTTATTGGCGCTACAGTAAACGGTACCGGTAGTTTGTTAATGAAAGCAGAAAAAGTAGGTGCTGATACCTTGCTGTCACAAATTGTGCAGATGGTAGCCGATGCACAGCGTTCCCGTGCGCCTATTCAGAAACTGGTCGATCAGGTATCGGGTTATTTCGTACCTGTCGTGGTGGTGATCGCAATTATTACCTTTATTGTATGGAGTTTATGGGGACCAGAACCTGCCATTGCCTACGCCGTGATCAATTCTGTTGCAGTGTTAATTATTGCCTGTCCCTGTGCGTTAGGTTTAGCAACACCCATGTCAATTATGGTGGGGACTGGCCGAGGTGCAATGATGGGCGTTTTATTTAAGAACGCCGAGGCACTTGAAGTGTTAAGAAAAGTAGACACCCTGGTGGTAGATAAAACCGGTACGCTCACTGAAGGCAAACCACGTCTGGTAGCAGTTCAATCTGAACCAGGCTTTGATGACGATAATATTTTACGTATGGCTGCCAGCCTTGAAAAAGCCAGTGAACATCCATTGGCAGAAGCAATCGTAAAAGGTGCAGATGACAAAGGAATTGAATTAGCACAAACAGATGACTTCCAGTCGGTAACAGGTATGGGGGTAACAGGTAAAGTCGACGGAAAAGCGGTTGCATTGGGTAACATTACCTTAATGCAAAGTCTGAATATTGATGTAGGTAATTTGCCACAAATTGCCGATGTTCAACGAGCAGAAGGGCAGACAGTGATGTTACTGGCCATTGACAACAAAGCAGCAGGACTGATTGGTGTTGCTGATCCAATTAAAGAAACCACACCGAAAGCCATTGCTGATTTACACGCAGAGGGTGTTGAAGTGGTTATGTTGACCGGTGATAACCATACAACGGCAAAAGCGGTAGCTGACAAACTGGATATTGATCGTGTTGAGGCCGAGGTTCTTCCTGATCAAAAAGCCAACATTGTTAAGCAATTACAGGCTATGGGTAAAGTTGTTGCAATGGCTGGAGATGGCATTAACGATGCACCGGCGCTGGCACAGGCACAGGTTGGTATAGCCATGGGCACGGGTACAGATGTGGCGATGGAAAGTGCCGGAGTCACTCTGGTAAAAGGTGATCTGGTAGGCATCGTTCGTGCACGTCGATTAAGTCGAGCCACCATGCGTAATATACGCCAGAATCTGTTCTTTGCTTTTATTTATAACACAGCAGGTGTACCCGTTGCAGCCGGTATTTTATATCCAGTATTTGGCATATTGCTGTCACCGATCATTGCAGCAGCAGCGATGAGCTTCAGTTCAGTATCGGTTATTACCAATGCACTGCGATTGCGTGGCACAAAGTTATAAGTATCTTTTAACTTAAGCGACACGGAGACAATATAATGATGTCAGCTAATGGAAGCATGTGGTTCGGTGGAGGATTTATGTGGATTTTCTGGATACTCCTGTTTGTTGTTCTGGTTTGGGTGGTCAAAGCCGTTATGACCGACACTGGCTCAAAAAACACCACTGCGGATGACAGTCCTCTGGAAATATTAAAGAAACGTTATGCTCATGGTGAAATTGATGAAGATGAATATATCCGTCGCCGTAATGAATTAGAAAAGAAGTGATCTTATAAATGGCTGACTGGCTTTCATTTATCATTTTTGCTCTGCTTTTTTATTTTATGATGCGGCATGGTTGTGGTTCTCATAAGGTGCATAGTCGTCACGATAAAAATGAGGGCGAAAAACATCTTGATCCGGTTTGTGGGAAACAGGTGGATATTGAAAAAGGATATGGAAAAATGCATGCCGGTATTTTATACCGTTTTTGTTCACGCAAGTGTCTGGATCAATTTGAAGTTGAACCAGACAAATATCTCAATCAATCTATGCAGTAATGGAGGTAAAAATGAGTACACGACTTTCACTAACAGCCGTCGGTCATGCGACCAGCTTATTCCTTGCAATCAGCTATTCACTCTGTGTTGCATTTGATTTAGTATTTCCTGAATATCAGATGTATCAGGCCTGGGAAAAATTACTGCCTGGATTTACATGGTTAAGCTGGCCGAGTTTTTTTATCGGGCTAATTGAGTCCTATGGTTATGGCTGGTTCTTTGCCCTGGTCTGGGTTCCCCTGTACAATGTTTTTTCAGCACAGAGTAGGAATTCCTGAAGCTAATTTATCATTGCTTATTCAGATAATGTTCAAGGCTTTAATCTATATTTAGGTGCTTATCCCGAAGGTTTTATCTGTTAACATATTGTTATGAGGGAATGGCTAAAAATATCAGGCAACATACGGGCATTAGTAATTGTGTTCACAGTGTTATTGCTGGTAGCTCTTGCCTATAAAGTTTCTGAACTATCACGCATTGCCGAGCACCAAAGAAAAGCAATTGAATCAGAACTGGCATCGCTTCCACTTGATAAACCTGTTGATTATGAACAGCAGGTTAAACCTGTCCTGGAGCAGCGTTGTATTGTTTGTCACGGTTGTTACGATGCCCCTTGTCAGTTAAAGCTGTCTTCAATTGAAGGTTTGCAACGCGGTGCCTCTGAAGTACGTGTTTATGAAGCTCGGCGCATCGAAAGTATACCACCCAGTCGTTTGTTTATAGATGCGAAAAGTACAGAAGAGTGGCGCTCTCGTGGCTTTTATCCGGTGATTAATGAAGCTACGCAAAATCCGGCAGACAATCTGAAAAACTCCACACTCTATCGCCTGCTACAACTGAAAAAACAGCATCCACAACCGGATGTTAAAAAATTGCCCGACAGTTTTACCCTTGAACTCAATCGTGAGCAAAGCTGTCCCAGGCCAGATTCAATTAATAAATTTACCAAAGAACATCCATTATGGGGCATGCCTTATGCAATGCCCAATTTATCAACAGAGGAATACCAAACGCTGGTTTCATGGATAGCACAAGGCTCGCACGTTGCACCGCCTGCCAAACCTTCTGCAATGGTTCTACCACAAATAGAGCAATGGGAAAAATTTTTCAATCAAACATCCAATAAGCAGCAATTAGTCAGTCGTTACCTTTATGAGCATCTTTTTCATGCGCATATACGTTTTAACGGCTCGGGTGAACGTGAGTTCTATCGACTGGTACGTTCCAGAACATCAATAGGTGAATCCATTGACGAGATAGCAACACTACGTCCTAATGATAATCCGGGCAAGCGTCCCTTTTATTACAGATTATTACCGTACCACTCAAGCATTGTAAGTAAAAACCATATCGTCTATGAGTTTTCTGATAAACGACTACAACGATTCCGTGAATTATTTTTGGTACCGAATTATAACGTGCCACAACTGCCTTCCTATGAGCGAGGTGTTGGTTCCAATCCATTTAAAATCTATGCTCCAATACCTGCCATATCACGCTATCGCTTTATGCTGGATGATGCACATTTCTTTATTGAAGGTTTTATCAAAGGGCCGGTTTGTCGTGGGCAACTGGCACTGAATGTAATTGAAGATCAGTTTTGGGTGGTTTTCTTTAACCCTGACAAACCCATGATCACTAACAATAGTGAATTTATAGAAAAAATGGCGGATGAATTACAGATACCCGCAGACTTAGACAATAATCTTGATCTATTTCGTATCTGGGCAGATTACTGGAAAGGGCAACGGCGCTATATGGAAGGCAAGCAAGCCTGGTTTAAAACAATTGGCACTCATGAACTTGATCATGCCATGGATTATATCTGGGATGGTGATGGAAAAAATCCCAATGCTGCGCTCACCGTGTTCCGGCATTTTGACAGTGGCTCGGTCGCTTACGGACTGATTGGCAGTAACCCTGAAACAACCTGGGTGATTGATTTCCCCTTGCTTGAGCGTATCCATTATTTACTGGTGGCTGATTTTAATATCTATGGCAATATCGGCCATCGAATGAGTACCCGAATCTATATGGATTTCCTTCGTATGGAGGGTGAAGATTCGTTTCTGGCATTCTTGCCGGTCAATCAGCGAAAAGCAATCCGTGATAAATGGTATGTCGGGCAGCGCAGTAGTATTGATAAATTATTTTCTGCACCACAAGAATGGTTAAGTACTGAATCTGTAAAAGGTTACCAGACCAATGATCCACAGCGTGAACTTTACCAGCGTATAAAAGCTCGACTTAATCATTTGGCAAAACATGCCACAGCAATGAATCATTGCGGCAGCCCCGGTTGTAAAAAACGCTCGACAGAAACAATCGAAAAACGCACCGCAATAAAACGGGTCGATAGCGCCATGATTAAGGTTGCAAAGTTACAAGGTCAACAATTGCATTCTTTTCCAGATGTTGCTTTTATCCGAGTAAGAGCAGATAAACCAGAAGATGATCTTACCTACAGCCTGATACGAAACAAGGCATATAAAAATGTAACATCTTTTCTTGCTGATGCGCATGAACGTGATCGTGCAGATGTAGACAAAGATACAATGACCGTAGTCAAATGGCTGGAAGGGTCTTATCCTAATTTCTTTTTTTCTGTAGCTCTATCCGAAATAGAAATATTTTCCCAACGTTGTGCAGCAATACAAACAGCTAAAGATTATGAAAGATTTGTTGACCAGTATGGTGTTAGACGAACCAACCCTTTATTCTGGGAACTGGCCGACTGGTTTCAGGATAATGAACGACAAAGAAAACCTGTTTTGTCCGGCTTGTTTGACCTGAATCGCTATCAAAACCGTTAACAGTAAACTGCAATATAAAGAAAGTATTGAGCTTAATAATACTTTTCGGTTGCAATCTGCCCAGGTTCCCGACGTGTATGACGGCACAATCCACGCCCCTCAAGCAGGGTTGTAGCACCACTTACCATTTTTGAATTACCACACAACATAACATGGCTTGAATCTGCAGCAATCTTTAAATTAACACGCTTTTCAAGCTCACCATTTTCAATACTGGTTGTCATTCGCGCATTGATTGTTTCAGGTGCTTTTTCACGTGTAACGAACGGAACGAAACAGAATTGTTCAGGGTATTGTAACTGAAGAGCGGTAAAATCATCCATATAGGCCTGGTTATCAACCCTTTTTACAGAATAGCCTAATACAATTTTTTTAAACCGTTGCCAGGGTGTCGATGTTTTAAGAATAGATAAAAAAGGCCCAACACCGGTACCTGTTGCAAGTAACCACAAATGTGGAATATCCGGCACTTCATCTAATGTTAGCAAACCAGTTGCCCGCTCAGATATTTGTAAATTATTACCAACACTCAAGTTTGCAAGCCGGGGGCTTAAAAGCCCTTTCTCGACACGATTAAAATGGATTTCAAGCAGCGAATCTTGCGGTGTGTTTATAAGTGAGTAGGGGCGGGCAAGTAATTTATCATCAATCTCCAGCCCAACCTTGATAAACTGCCCTGCAGAGAAGGTAAGGGAGGAGCTTGTGCGAATTTTAAGAGAGAATAGATCAACACACCATTGTTTGTTATCAACAACTTCTCCCGATAACCATGCAGCCATTCTTTTAGCCTGTAATATATTTATATCTGTAGCATAGGTATTATTTTAGTCTACGTCTATGTTTAATAGTAAACAAATGTGTGAATTATTTTTTTGATTTTTTCACATCAAAACCCTACACTCAGATGAACCTAACAAGGAATAAAAATGGCAACAAAAAAAATAGTTATCATTGGCAATGGATTCGCATCATTATTTTTTATTCAATACTTTCTATTGTTACCTGTTTTTCCATTCTTTGCCTGGTTTCTAAGGCGAGTATATTCAAAGTGCGATATTACCGTTATTGGTAATGGACAGTTTATTTACTTTCCCGCAATACCGGAATTCATTACGGGTAAAAAAAATAGCACAGAAATAACGATTGATATCAAACCTTTTCTAAGGCGCCGAAATATTCACTTTATAAATGAAACCGTAACCGATATTCAGGATGGCGGGCGCACTATTATTACTAATAAAGGGCATTATAAAAATGATGTTTTATTTTTAGGCATCGGGCCAGCTTTTTTAAAGGATGATATTCCCGGTACCAGAGAGCACACATTATCCCCTTGTGATGGCCCTGATAGTATGTTGTTGTTTATGGATAGATTAAATTCATTGGACAATGGCGTTATCTATCTTGGGTTCAAGATAAATAAAAAAGACGGTTTTGTTTCTGGACGGGGTGGCCAGATGTATGAATGTGCCTGTTTGCTGGATTATGCCCTAAAAGAAAAAGGCATACGGGATAAATTTGAAATTCATTTTTTCTCTCCAGATATTGCAGTTGGTGATACCGGGATGATTACCGACCGGTTGCAGGAGCGTGGCATTATTCTCGATTATGGGTATGAACCTGCTGAGTTTGTAGCTGACGGTATGAAAGACCATGACGGCAGTTTGCGTAAAGCGGATTTAATTCTTTATTCACCCGGTATAACCGGTTCAAAGCTTGTTAAAGAATCTTGTTTACCCGTGTCAGCAGGTGGTCAAATCGACACAGATAAATATGGGCAGGCAAAAGGCCTAACAAATGTTTATGCTGCCGGAGATTGCGCAAACCATGAAAATCCACCACCGTGGGTGCCGCATCAGGCGCATATGGCACAACTTCGTTCTCAGGCGGTGGCTAAAAATGTAAAGGCCATGCTGAATGGTAAACAATCAGACACGACTTATCGCTATGAACTATCCTGTATTATGAATATGGAAAATGATGCCATGTGGTTGCATATGTCGAGTGACAATAAGCCACCATTCTGGAATATTTTCCCTAAGCGCTCAAAACAACTCATTAATGTAAAAAACACATTCGAAAAATTGTATTTGATTTATCTTCGATATTTTTAGCACCTGAATTTATTGTCTTATATTTATGGTACAGTCAGGTTTTAGTAATGTGTGTAGCATTAACTCATTATGTAATTAGTACAATCCTGTGTAAGTTAGCAGCAAGGAGATTTTATTTTGAATAGTGAGATTACACATTCAGGTGCATGGGGCATTGCCCTGATTATGATCGTAGTAGCATCATGGATTTTTTATCGTTACTTTGCACCAAAAACATGGCGTGAATGGGCAAGTGCAGGGGTTGTACAGGCATTTATCATTGCATTGTATGCAGAGATGTATGGTTTTCCATTAACCATTTACTTTTTGGCAAGATTTTTTGGACTCGATAAATTCAATCTCAATGCAAACCTCTGGTCATCATTAGTGGGGCTGGGTGAAACAGGCATGATAATCTCGATGTTAATTGGCTACGTCTTGTTGTTTGCCGGTGTCAGTATGTTTATAGAAGGCTGGCGAGAGTTGTTCAAAGCACGACAAAATAATCAACTTGTTACAACAGGGTTATACCGCTATGTTCGTCATCCACAGTATGCAGGCTTATTCATCGGTCTGTTTGGTGAAGGTGTTGTACATTGGCCAACATTATTTTCGGTTGGTTTGTTTCCTTTAATTGTACTGGCCTATTATCTTTTAGCACGAAGCGAAGAGAAACGTGTGCTTGAACAATTCGGGGATGAATATAGATTGTATCAACAGCAAGTACCGATGTTTATTCCACGAGCGGAACAATGGCGGCAGATGATTAAGCGTTCACGTGATTAAGAATACTTCGGCAAGGTAGTAACAACTATTTGATGAGCCTGTTCAAAATCTCATTCTGGAAGAAGTTTTTAGATGGTACGCCTGAGTATCTGGCTCGTCACTATTGGTGGGCCTATCTTTGGCGACCCGCCATCTGGTTTTTTGATCACCAGCCAGTTATTAATATGATTTTGTTTGGGCAGTACAAACATTTATTAAAAAAAACGTTGCAATGTCTTGAAAATCGACCAGTGGGGCGAGTGCTTCAACTCACCTGTGTTTATGGCAAGTTAACGCCATCATTGTTAAATCAGCTGGGGAGTCAACCATTGTACCTGGTCGATGTAGCAACCGCCCAACTTGAAGCAAGCTGCAATAAACTTACAAATACCCAACGTTCACAACTGCTGGCTGCACGAATGAATGCTGAGTCACTGGCATTTAAGAGTAACAGTTTTGCCACCATACTTATATTTTTTCTTATGCATGAAATGCCTGCGGTAGCACGGCAACGAACGCTTGCCGAATCCATACGAATATTACAGCCCGGAGGGCGACTGGTGATCACCGAATATGGCGAGGAGCCATGCTGGCACTGGATTTACCGTTTCAGGCCACTGCGTCAGCAGTTAACTTATTGGGAGCCTTTTTTAGAAGGTTTCTGGCACGAAGATATGAGTGCCATACTGCAAAATGAAGCAGCGAAACAACAGAAAGTACTTCGACAAATTTCATGCTACTCGGTATATGGCGGATTTTACCGAGTCATGGTTTATGGAATGGAGTCGTAAGCAGCAATAGCTCAGGTAACGCTATTCTATTCAGATTGAGGTATGTTACAAACAAATGAATTTCGAAATTGCAGAAATTGTTATTTCACCGTGGGTGCCTCTTCTTTGGGGTGTGCTGGTCGGATTTATCTTTTCAACAGTGGGAGCAGCGGGTGGCATACTGGCTTCTGTAGGTTTGATTTCTGTTTTAGGTATACAGAATCCCAATTTGGTAAAACCCATGGCACAGGTATTAACACTCATTACTCCCTTTATTGCCGTTCCTCTTTACTATAAGCAATGCCGGGTTATTTTTAGCCTGGCTTTAATTCTGGGAGCGGGTGGTATTATCGGGGCGGTTATCGGAAGTACGTTGTCAGCGTACCACCTTTCAGATATGGATCTTTTTAAACCGATATTTGCTGTGCTGGTACTACTTATTGCTATACAGATTGGCTGGCAAATATTCCGTGGCCAGGAAAAAAGCTCCGTACATGCAGATCGAGCCTCAAGGAAGTTTGAACAACTCGTTGATAATGATGGTAACCCCTGCACAATCGGGGTAAAACATACTTCATACTCGGTGCGTAAAATTAACTTTATTTTTGCAGGTGAGAACTTTTCCTTTAATCCATTAGTACCATTTTTTACTGGCCTGGGCATTGCTGTGTTCTCTTCTGCATTGGGTGTTGGTGGTGGCTTTTTACTGGTGCCATTTATGAGTATTGTAATGCGTTTGCCAATGTTTATTATTGCTGCAACATCTGCACTCGCTATTGCTGTTCATTCAATAACATCAATTACGAACTATATGCGCCTGGGTATAGAACTCGATTTCCCGTTGCTTGGCTTACTGTTGGCTGGAACCGTGGTTGGTGCCTTTGTCGGCCCATACTTAAGTAAATTTTTACACGAAGTCTGGTTGCGGGGCATTTTGTGTCTGGTGTTAATTATTATTGGGCTACGCTATCTTGCTGTATTCTAATAATTTTATACTCCGATATATAACTCCGCCTTGACCTGTGTGTTACACATAGGTGCCATAATTGTTATAAGCTTTAACACAACACCATGCCATCAAAAATTAAATGGCGCACCTTAAAGCCAGAGTGGGGCGATTGATTATGAAAAACAACCTTAGTAACGGTGCAATCCAGATTGCTGGCGCAGGTCCTGCCGGGCTCGCTGCCGCTATTACTCTAGCACGCGCTGGCCGTGAGGTTGTTGTGCATGAAGCACATGATGAAGTCGGGCACCGCTTTCAGAGAGATTTTCAGGGGCTGGAGAACTGGAGTAGCCCGGTAGATGCATTATCCGCACTTAAAAATATGGGGCTGGACTGTAATTTTACCGCACAGGCTTTTGCTGGCGGCACCGCCTATGATGCATGGGACAAACCTTATCCGATTCACTCGGACACCGCACTGTTTTACTTAATAGAACGTGGCCCGGGGCCAAACTCTCTGGACACCGGTTTATTAAAACAGGCACAAGCATTGGGGGTGGATGTTCGTTTCAATAGCCGTTTAAAACAACTTGAAGGTGCTGGCATACTGGCGGCTGGCCCCAAAGTACCCGATGCCATTGCTGTGGGTTATCATTTTGAAACAGATATGCCTGATGGTTACTGGGTAATATGCGATGATGAGCTGGCACCCAAAGGTTATGCCTACTTGCTGGTAATGGCTGGGCGAGGCACCGTTAAAACATGTATGTTCAGCGGCTTTAAGCAGGAAAAAATTTATGTTGAAAAAACACTTCAGGCTTTCAAACGACTTGTTGACCTGGAAATGAAAAATCCGGTTGCACACGGTGGTGCAGGCAATTTTCGAATTCCTGACGGTGCCTATAGCGGAATACATCCACTGGTTGGAGAACAGGCTGGTTTTCAGGATACCTTATGGGGTTTTGGTATTCGGCTGGCACTGAGTTCAGGCATTCTTGCCGCACAAAGTCTGTTGACGGGCGATAATTATGATGACTTGTGGAAGCGTCAGTTACGACCACAAATGCAAACAGCGGTTGTTAACCGTGCCTTTTACAGCTTGCTGGGTAACCGGGGCTACCGATGGTTTTTAAAACACACTACACGCAAAGCCGATATACGACAGGCATTGTATAAAGCCTACCACCCATCCCGATTCAAGAACTGGCTGTTACCCTGGGCTACGGTACGTTATGTTAGTCGGCGTAAAGATGTCAGTTGTGATCATGTTAACTGCCACTGCGTGTGGTGCCGCCACTGCAGTCATGAGGTTTAAACTACCATGGCTTTCTTTGTGCAAGGACCAAGCAGCCAGAAATTGATGCCAATGGTGCGGCTCTTTAACAAAAAGACAATCGAAAAGCCACACAATGTTGACCCCAGCCGCATTGAAACAGCAATACATGATTCCGGTAACATCCAGGCTGCATGGCATGCAGGCATTGCTATACGGTCTTACCATGATATTGAACAATTACCTGAAAATAGCAGCCAGCTTATTGCCAGCCAGATTATGACGACAGAGGTTATCACTTTAAAACAGGACGATTCTATTGCTGCCGCTATAAAATTGTTCAGAACAAAAAAATTTCGTCATATTCCGATTACAACAAAAAATGGAACAGTGGAAGGGATACTCTCAGACCGGGATGTTCTTCACTACTTAAGCGGAATTGATGACGATTATATAAAAAACAAATCACCGGTGAAAGTGAATGATAAAGTCAGTCGTGTAATGAAGCATGAAGTTTTAACCGCCAGTGCCGATACCGATGTTCGCTATATAGCACGGCTGTTTGTTGAGCAGCATATTGGTGCCATGCCAATTGTTACTGATGGCAAGGTAGTTGGACTGATTACACGGAGTAATATTTTAACTGCGGTTATGCGACACTTTATTCTGGAACTGTGGGTCTGAGATGAAAAGCCTTAATAATAAACACCGAGTTGGTGTGGTACTCAGTTCCGGCGGAGCTCGTGGTGTTTATGCACATACAGGATTTATGCAGGCACTGGAACAACTTAATATTAAAATATCAGCAATTGCCGGTTGCAGCGCAGGGGCGTTAGTGGGTGGTATTTTTGCCAGTGGTGCAAATATGCAGCAGTGGTCGGATACCATTGCAGATATCCATTCCCGTTCATACTGGACTCCCGATTCCTGGCTCCAGTTTTTCTGGAAAATGGTTATTAAAAAAGGACGTGGGTACACCGGCCTGTCCAGCACACAGGCGGCAATTGATTTTATACAAAGTCAGCTCGGTGCGAAAACATTTGAAGATTGCAAAATACCCTTTCATTGCCTGGCAATGAATATCAGCCAGGGTACAAAAACTTTATTTGGTCGTGGCGGCCTGGCACCCCGCATTATGGCCAGTGCGGCCATCCCTATACTTTATCAGCCAGTAAAAATTGGTAATGACTATTATAGTGATGGAGCCACGATTGAGCTTGCACCAACCGATGCCGTTTGCTGTAAACATAATCTGGATTTACTTATCGTACATCATGTTGCAACGCATCTTGGCGGAAGTAACAGTCTGGACAAGGTGTTAACCCAGCCCTGGTCACTGCTTAATATTCTTTATCGCCAGTTATACAATGATCGCCCCTGGTATTTGTCTGATAAAGCAGTTTCCGAAACCTATTGCCAATGCAATTGCGGAGCACGAGTGATTGTTTTACAACCAAATTTGGCTGAATTTACCTGGCCATTCGAAAGCAAAGGCATTGCATTGCAAAAAGCATCACTGGAAAATGGAATAGCTTTATTAAGTGCACTGTAAGTATGGCCATCCAAAATTCATAATTGCTGCCCTGATGGGGAACTTTTAGTCTAAAGTGAAGTCAATAGATTACCTAATTGTAACTATTCTTTTGTGCGCAGTAAGCTACAATAGATAAAAGGTTCGACTATAAGATGGTAATTCAGTGAAAACACCAATAACAAAAATTATTTTATTGAGTATTGCATTGTTACTTACCCCGGTGCTTAACTATAGTATGGCCTATACTGCTTCTTACACCAGCTATTCTGTTGTACAGAAGCAAGCAGCACCATCCAGCCATTATCATACAACCTCAGGCAAGCATGAACACTCTGTTTGTTCGACTTTTAATAATTCAGAAGGGAGTGGGAGCCACACCGATAAACAATGCAGCATTTCATGCTGCGGCAGCTTAACATTCCTTACAACAACAGTAAGTCTTCTGGCTAATTTATTTTCACACCCGGCTTACTACGATAATATCCCCCCACTTGCTGCAAGCATAAACCTTGGTACTCAATTACCCCCACCCAAACTGGCATAACTTTTCTTTTAATAAATTAATGGCAATTTATCATTGTCATTAATATATCCATATTTAAAGAAGTCCAATAATCAGGTAAGGGTAATATAATATGTATACCGTAAAACAAATTGCAGACCATCTCAACGTAACATCGGAAACAATACGCTATTATTCCCGTCGGGGAATCGTTGAACCACGACGTGACCCTGACAATGGTTATCGTTATTTTTCAGACAATGATATTCGTAAAATAGATTTCATACTAAAAGCCAAACATTACGGCCTGACAATTAACGAAATAAGTATGATTATCGATAAGTCAGCCAAAGGGGAATCACCATGCCAACTTGTTATAGAAATGATTACCAACCACTATAAAGAAACACGTGAAAAAATAAAAGAACTCAAAGAGCTTGAAGCCCGATTATCCAGAACATTACTGGACTGGACTGAGTTTAAGGTCGAAGAACTGGATTCAGATTTAATATGTCCCTTAATTGAATAGTTCAGGTTAACCGGAAATACCACAAAATATTTTGTACTATTCAGGAACATGTTTAGATGTCTATAAAGTTCATTAAATTATCTTTTATTGGTTTTGTTGCTATCTCCAGTGTAGCAGGGTTGTTTATCTGGTTAGGTGTATTTAATGTAGCCGCAACAGAGAAGCACTGGGATGCAACAACATCTTTGCTTGAAGTAATTCGTGATCGTTCCATATCCACTCGAAGCCGGAAATTAACAGTACCAGATTTAACCGGTAGTGGAAGGGTAGCCAGAGCCGCCCCTAACTATGATGCGATGTGCGCGCAGTGTCACCTGGCTCCGGGGGTGGAAAAATCAGAATTATATGAAGGCTTATATCCTCAACCGCCAGTTTTTTATAAACGCAATCAGCTATCAACTCGCAAACCCCATGAAACTTTTTGGGTTATAAAAAATGGCCTCAAATTGACCGGTATGCCGGCATGGGGGATCTATAACAGCGATGAGCAAATCTGGGATATTGTTGCATTTATATCATCTTTAGAAAACATGACGCCAGAACAGTATCAGAAACTTGCAGCTGCGGGAGAGCATGAACATGCAAAGGGTGGGCATGGCAAAGGGGAGCCTGCTGCCGGCAATTCAGACAAGAGTCACAGGCTTACCAGTGAACCCGACAAAGGACACCATAAATAGTAAGCCGTCACCCCCCGTCCATTCAGTCATTGACTGAGGGGGGATAACAGGGCAGAAAATTCAGCAAATTCATTTCGTATTAACTGCGGCACTCGGGTCAACTTCGTACATTGCAGGTAATGAATGAGCAATACCTTTATGACAATCGATACAGGTTTTCCCTTCGTCAAGACCTTTTGAATGCTGCTGCATTGAACGCCGACCTTGCTCGGTATAATCCATCGACTCATAATCATGGCAATTTCGGCATTCTCTTGAATCCGTTGCTTTCATCTCCTTCCATACACTTCGAGCCATTTTTAAACGTTTCTTCTCAAATTTTTCAGGTGTATCAATGGTACCTAGCATCTTATGAAAAAGCTCATTGGTTGCTTTTATTTTCCGTACTACTTTATATGCCCACTCTTTTGGCACATGGCAGTCAGGACAGGTTGCACGTACTCCTGTTCTATTAGTGTAATGTATTGAGTCTTTATATTCTTCATATACATTCACACGCATTTCATGACAGGAAATACAAAACTCCTGATTATTAGTCATTTCCATTGCAGTATTAAAGCCACCCCAGAAAATAATACCGGAAATAAAACCAACAACCAGTAATGTTCCTAAAGAGTATTTAGCCGTTGGTTTTTTAAGAAATGCCCAAACAGCCTGGAGAGTGGCTTTAGTCTTTTTGTATACGCTCATAATTCAATCCTTCTTTAATTTTATTTGTTCATCAATTAATGACGCTTGATTGTTTGCAATGGATTGAATGTATTTTCTACTAATGGTGGTGCATTCACTTGAGGAACATGACACTGATCACAAAAATAACGGCGTGGAGCAATATTGGCTAATACATTATTTTCTCTGTCACTAAAATGTGTTTGACTGATTTTAGTTGCGCCTGCTTCTTTATAGTTAGCCCAACTATGACAAGTTAGGCATTTATTGAAATTTTTATTAATTTTATAGCCCTTGGTTTTATGAGGTGTCAGGGGTGGTTGTTGCACATAGTCACGTGAAATAGGGTCGCGATCATCCTGCCACTTCATAGATTTTGGTGCCTTGGATTGTGCATCAAGCGGATTATCTCCTCTTAAAGAGTGCACCTGTTCAGCCACAGCCTGGTTAGCAAACAAACCCAGGCTCAACATCATTACCGTTCCAATAAAAGTTGACCGTTTCATGGCGCAACCTCCTTTTTATAATAGTTAAATAACAAAATGTTTTAGTTAAACCTTTTCCACTTTTACAGCACACTTTTTAAAATCCGTTTCCTTGGATAAAGGATCAGTGGCATCAAGTGTTAGCTTGTTGATTAAACGTCCCGCATCAAACCATGGAACAAAGATTAAACCTTCAGGTGGCCGGTTACGCCCACGCGTTTCTACCCTTAACAAAATATCACCACGACGGCTAACAACCTTTGCTGTCATGCCACGACGTAAGCCACGTTTTTTTGCATCATTAGGATGGATAAACATAACTGCATCAGGGAATGCTTTATATAATTCTGGAACACGCCGTGTCATTGAACCAGAATGCCAGTGCTCTAATACACGTCCGGTTGACAACCATAAATCATATTCTTTATCCGGCATTTCTGGAGCAGGTTCAAACGGTGCAAAGATAATATTAGCTCGTCCATCTTTCTTACCATAAAACTTAACACCTTCACCTTTTTTAACAAAGGGATCATAACCTTCACGGTATCTCCACAATGTTTCTTTACCATTAACAACCGGCCAGCGCAGACCTCGTGTTTTATGATATGTATTATAATCTCCGAGATCATGACCTTTTTTCGGTCCTTTAGTACCAAATATTCGATATTCTTCAAATAAACCTTTTTGTATATAAAAACCAAAATCATCCATTTCATCATTACTGTACTGGTTACCCGCACTATCCATAATTTTTTGTTTTGGATATTTATTTACCTGGCCATTTTCAAATAAAATTTCATACAGCGTTTTTCCTTTAACATCCGGTTTTTTTGCAATTAAATCCGCAGGCCATACTTCTTCTACTTTAAAACGTTTGGAAAACTCGACTAACTGCCACAAATCTGATTTAGATTCACCGGGTGCTTTTACCTGTTGCCGCCAGAATTGAGTTCTGCGTTCGGCATTACCATAAGCACCTTCTTTTTCTACCCACATTGCGGTTGGTAAAATCAAATCACCTGCAATAGCGGTAACTGTAGGGTAAGGGTCTGAAACCACAATAAAGTTTTCAGGATTACGATAACCAGGGTAGGTTTCATCATTAAAATTAGGGGCAGCCTGAACATTGTTATTACACATCACCCAATAAGCATTAAGCTTGCCATCTTTTAGCATACGATTTTGTAATACTGCATGATAGCCGGGTTTAGCCGGGATAGTCCCTTCGGGTAATTTCCAGACTTTCTCCGAAAAATCACGATGTGCTTTCTTCTTAACAACCAGATCCGCTGGCAATCGATGGGCAAAGGTGCCCACTTCACGGGCTGTACCACATGCCGAAGGTTGGCCGGTTAATGAAAAGGGGCTATTACCGGGTTCAGAAATTTTGCCCATTAATAAATGAATATTGTAAACCAGACCGTTAACCCAAACGCCACGTGTATGCTGATTAAAGCCCATGGTCCAGAACGAGGTGACTTTCTTTTTAGGGTCGGCATAAACTTTTGCAAGCTTAATTAAATTTTCTTTAGGTATACCACTTAATTTGGAAGTATATTCAAGGTCATACTTGGCTACAGATTTTTTATATTCCTCAAAGCTTATCTTGCTTAACTTGCCACCTTTACCTGTTTTCTTTTTCTCCAGCGGATGTTCGGGGCGTAAACCATAACCAATATCTGTTGGTGTTTTGGTAAAGTTAACGTTATCGCCAATAAATTTTTTGTTATACGATTTTGTTTCGATAATATAATGCGCAATATAATTGGCAATGGCTAAATCTGTTTGTGGTGTAAATATCATGCCATTATCGGCCAAATCAAAACAACGGTGTTTGAAGGTCGACAATACGTGTACTTCACTTCCTTCTTTTGTTAAACGAGTGTCCGTTAAACGTGACCAGAGAATAGGGTGCATTTCTGCCATGTTGGCACCCCATAATACAAATACATCAGCATGTTCTAAATCATCATAACACCCCATTGGCTCATCCGAACCAAAGGCTCGCATAAATGCACCAACAGCTGATGCCATACAGTGGCGTGCGTTAGGGTCTAAATTATTTGAACGAAAACCGCCTTTAAACAACTTGGAAGCAGCATAACCCTCCCAGATTGTCCATTGGCCAGAACCAAACATACCAACAGAAGTAGGGCCTTTGTTTTTAAGTGCCGTTTTAAACTTATCAGCCATGATATCAAAAGCCTGATCCCAGCTAATTTCAGTAAACTTACCTTGTTTATCGTATTTACCATTGGTCATGCGTAGTAATGGCCTGGTTAAACGATCCTTGCCATACATGATTTTGGAAAGGAAATAACCTTTAATACAATTTAAACCACGATTAACCGGTGATTCAGGATCACCCTGAGTAGCAACCACTCGACCATCCTTTGTACCAATTAAAACGCTACAGCCCGTACCACAAAAACGACAAGCCGCTTTATCCCAGCGAATTTTATTATTGGCTTTAGCCATTGCCGTGTTAATTCCAGGTATGGTTATTCCTGCAGCAGCAGCGGTTGCCGCAATGGCATTTGTTTTTATAAAGTTTCTACGGCTAAGTTTCATAATTGTGCCCCCTCTGAAGCGTAATCACTACAATTGTTTGTGGTACATGATGACGCCTCTTCAACTAATACTTCATCACCATTCAATGTTTCAAGACCTTCATTATGTTGATAGACCATTGCGACAGACATTACGCCGGCTAAGTCCTGAAACTTCATCACCTGATCAGCTAATGCATTAATATTTTTGTGTTCGACTGTCACAACTAGTTTGCTATTTTCAGCTGCATGAACTTCCACGCCATTAATGGCCACAAGGCTTTTTTCTACTTTATCCGCTTGATTAGGCGCGGCATAAACAATCACTCCACTTATGTTCATGATGTTCTCTCCTTTATTCGATTAGTTTGATAGTATTCATCTTTGTTATTTTGATAAGATAGTTTAATTGCCTGTGCAGGGCAGGGTTTAAAGCAAGCACCGCAGCCTGTACATTTTTCAATAGCCACTTCTGGTTGGCTAACACGTCCAACTGCAGGAACAAAACTAATTGCTTCTGTTTCGCATTGTTCTTTACATACAACACAAACAACACCTTTGTATGAAAGACATTCTTCAGAGATAAGGGCTTTAAGCTTCCATGGGGGCTCATCTAAAGGATAGAACAAATCTTTAGAGCAACTTTTTACACACTCGGCACAAAAGCTGCACTCACCGTGGTTGAAGTTAATTTTGGGGAAACCACCGTCAGCTTTAACGATGATTTTTTCTGGACATATCGTAATACAGTTATTGCAACGTGAACACGCATCAACAAATTCTGATTCATCTCGCACCCAGGGTAATCGTATTGGTTGCTGGTGTGATCTGAAATTAGCCTTTAACAAAGACCTTCTCGACAACATGCTTCTTTAGCTACCTCATTAATGCATTTAGGCTAGGATACGGTTTAATATTAGTTACACCTTCACTGATTGTCATTGACCTATATCAAAGAATTATTAAACAGTTAAACACTAATATTTCTTCTAAGTGATTATTTTGTTTGGGTTTCTAGAAACCAGGTGCTTTGGCTAATCATAAAAATACTATAGCAGAGTTATTGCTTTTTGCTATTTTAGCCAAATCTATTTGGCGCATAATGTATATTATGTTAAATAGATGACCTGTTACCTAATACCGGCAAACATAGCAATATGTCCTATCATTAAAGATAGATAACAAAATAAAAACAAGCGGTATGGACAAACAACAACAAAACCGTAATTTTCTACTCGTAGGTTTTCTACTACAGCTTGTCTTTATCATATTAATCACGGTTGTTGGCATTAGCAGGATTAACGCCATTGTGGATCATTTTACTGTTATTGTAACGGGACATAACAAACAAAAAGACTACCTTACAATCATGCAAAATGCGGTACGTGAGCGTTCTATTTATGTACGGAAAATGACCCTGACAACGGATCTTTTTGAGCGCAACGAGTATTACGAAAAATTCCTTGATGCAGGTACACAGTTTCTGATTGCACGCGAAAAACTCGAGCTCACAACCAATAATAAGCAGAGAATACTGTTAGAGAAGATGAACATCTCCATAAAAGAAGTCGTCCCTATTCTGCATAGTGTAATGGAAAAATTAAAAGTGCAAATTGACTATCCTTACCAGAGTGAAATGACTCGTGCATTGCCCGCACAGCAACATATAGTAACAACAATCAATGAAATGTTTATTCTACACACCGAGTTAATTCAAAAAGTTTATTCCCAAATTACTGCCGAGCTAACCCAGGCTTTGCATACTTTATTCCTCTTAATGAGTTTAGCGCTATTTTTAGGCGGTGTTTTTGCCTTTATGATATACCGGCGTTCACAAAAAATGTTGTTTTCAATGGTACGCTCAGAACATGCACTTGCACAAATCAATGAAGAACTTGAACATCGGGTTAAAGATCGCACCCGTCGACTGGAAATTGCAAACAAGCATTTGGAGTCTATGGCTAATTTTGATGTTCTAACAGGGCTGGCCAACCGCCTGATGTTGTACAATCAAATGGAATTAATTCTGTCTTATGCAAAGCGTGAAGAACATTTATTTGCTGTGTTGTTTCTTGATCTGGATGGTTTTAAACCTATTAACGACACCTATGGGCATGACGTTGGTGACAATGTTTTAATCACAATTGCAGATCGTATACGCGATATTACCCGTGAATCAGATCTTGCTGCAAGGCTGGGGGGAGATGAATTTGTGATTGTCTTATCCAAAATATCAAATCGTGATGATGCAGAGACATATTCAGAAAAACTTAAAGAGTACATTAACCTCCCTATTCCGCATCTTAATCATTCGCTTCAAGTGAGCGCCAGTGTTGGAATTAGTATTTACCCTAACGACGGTGATACAACCGAGTTACTTTTAAAAAGTGCCGATAATGCAATGTATATATCTAAACGCTCAACTGAAAAGTAAATACAATTAATTTTAGTATTATTTACGCCAGGTAAAGTGTTCATAAACCCCCGCCCAGTAAAC
>CAZEZI010000001.1:0-57147 GCA_964516315.1 uncultured Thioalkalispiraceae bacterium | reverse complement strand
GAATTAGTACTTGGTGATAAACAAACATAACCCGGCACGGAATATGCCGGGTTATAAAGTAGGTTTAGAAAGAACTTTTAGATAGCAAATCAGCTTTATTTGTTAAGGTGTTGATTTATTCTGCTTCAACAACAATCGTTACATTTTGTGCAACGTCAGAATGCACACGAATAGCAATCTCGTATTCACCAATTGCATGAATAGGGCCTTCTGGCATGTTTACTTCCTGTTTAAAGATTTCAACACCTGCATCGGTTACCGCTTTAGCAATATCGCTCACTGCAACCGAACCAAATAACTTGCCTTCGTCACTGGCATTGGCTGTAATTGTAATTGAAGTCAGTACTGCGATTTGTTCTGCACGCGCCTGAGCTGTAGCTAATGCTTCTGCTGCGGCTTTTTCTAACTCTGCACGACGTTCTTCAAACATAGCGAGGTTTTCTTTGGTTGCCGGAACGGCTTTTTTCTTAGGCACCAGGAAATTACGACCATAACCAGGACGAACATTCACTTTGTCACCCAGGTTACCCAGGTTAGCCACTTTTTCTAATAAAATTACTTCCATCTTTGTTTACCTCTAATCAATACAGCCACTTCAATGGCCTCATTTAAACTCATTTTACACCGGCTTTATACGTGCCCGGTAATTTGCCCAATTGTCACTTAGACCAATAAAGGCGATTAAAAACAATTCATATGGCATTAACACTATCATTAATAAATACAACAGGTACAACCACACTGTTTTTAGCTTACGTGCAACAGCAACAGTGTGTGCAATAGCCAAACCCTGTAACACAAAAAGCAGCACTACAACGCCAACACTGCCCATAAGAATCTGGTTAAGCAATCCATCACTGACAACAATAGCAACAGCAATTATCAACATCGCACCGATAGCCGCACTCACACCAAAGCGTAATTCTCTGAACTCTTCTCCAAACCCACCGGGATGAAAAAGCAGTGCTTGCCACCAACGCGCCAGAAACAAACTGGCAGACATACTTAACACCCAGTAAGCTGCACCATAATTAACCACCATCTTGCCGATGTTAAGTATAAAGGTCTTCAGCTCTTCTTCAGACAAATCCATTTTTGCGTCTTTAAAAGCAGGCAATAAATTGTCCAGAATAATCTTGTTCCACTGTGCTTCGTAGGTAACATAAAGTGTTGCCATTACGACAGCCGCAACCAGTCCAATTAACGCTGCAAAAAGCACAACCAGTGACAGTGAAACCTGACGAGCCAGTAATAGCGCCAGAAACCACACAGGTAACCAGTAAAAAACAACGTACTCAATGCCTAATGCCACCTGGCCGGTAAAACTGGAAATCGCCAGCATAAAAATAGAGGCAATAACCACAATCGTGAAGCCCTGCTTTGCACCGTGCACCAGGGTAACCAGACCAATGGATGCTGCACTGAATAGCCCCAGTGGCGTAAACATTAACGCCAACGCGGCAAAGCCAACGGTACTTAAAATAGCTTGATTGCGTCCACGCAATACAAAGGCTGCAATCGCCTGCATAAAAAAACCTTAATGGTTACTGGCTATGCGAATCTGTATACGGGATAAGTGCCAGATAACGCGCACGCTTAACCGCAGTTGAAAGCTGACGCTGATAACGTGCTTTTGTACCGGTAATACGGCTGGGTACAATTTTCCCACTTTCAGTGACATTGGCTTTTAACGTAGCAATGTCTTTGTAATCAATTTCTTCTACTTTGTCTGCAGTAAAACGACAAAATTTACGACGACGAAAATAACGTGACATAATTTTATTCCTTCTCTTTAATAATTAAGCGGCAGCTTCTGGACTTGGTTGATCTGAAGCGGGTTCAGATTCAGGTGCTTTTTCAGGCGCAGGTTTTCTGTTTGCAGCTGAATCATCACGCTCATCTCTTTTTGCCATCAGTGAAGGCTCAGTAATGGCCTTTTTACGGCGAATAACCATGTGGCGAATAACCGCATCATTAAAACGGAATGTATTTGTTAATTCATCCAGCGATTCCTGATCACATTCAACATTCATAAGAATATAATGTGCTTTGTGAATCTTTTGAATAGGGTAAGCTAAAAGACGACGTCCCCAGTCTTCATAACGATGGATTTTACCACCCTTGGATTCAATGCCCGACTTGTATTTGTCGACCATGGCAGGGACTTGTTCACTCTGATCAGGGTGAACGAGAAAAACGATTTCATAATGACGCATAAATGCTCCTCATGGTTAAAGTAGCTTCCCGCCCAGTGCCAATCAAAGACATGTCGGTGAAGCAAGGAACTTAAAAAAATATTTAAGGCGGCGAATTTTACTTAAATTAGAGGGTAATTGCAATGCGAAAGGGGGGAATCGTGGGGTTTACTCTTATAAATAAAAAGCTTATAAATCAATGGATTAAGATGTTAACCACCAAGGACACGAAGAACACAACATTTTTTCTTTGTGGCTTTCGCACTATTTATGATTGTATTGCTTCCTTGTGTCAGAATCGTTGCCACTTTACAACCGCTGCCGTAGCGCCTCAAACAACACCACACCGGTTGCAACAGACACGTTAAGACTCTCTACTGTGCCGTTCATAGGTAACTTCACTAACGTATCGCAATGTTCTTTGGTTAGCCGCCTTAAACCTTTGCCTTCCGCCCCCATCACAATGGCCAGCGAGCCAGTTAAATCTTGCTGGTACAAATTGGTGTCGGTTGCCAAATCAGTACCAATAAACCAGATACCGCGTTCTTGCAAAGCTTTGATGCAACGGCTCAGATTAGTCACCTGAACAAAAGGTAGCACCTCAGCAGCACCCGATGCCACCTTACGCACAGTGGCCGTCATTCCGCAGGATTTGTCTTTGGGCACGATAATCGCGTGAACGCCTGCGGCTTCTGCAGTACGAATACATGCCCCGAGGTTGTGTGGATCGGTTACGCCATCTAATAGCAAAATAAAAGGCGGCTCTTCGAGTGAGTCCAGCAAACGATTTAAATCAGATTCATTTTTAATGGATAGACTGGCCAGTTTTGCAACCACACCCTGATGACGGGCATCCGGTAACCACTCTTTTAATAAATGACCTGTCACCCGTTCACAAGGAACTGCTTTTCGTTTAGCCAGTTCAAGAATATCTTCCACACGCTTATCGTGGCGCTTCTGTTCAACCCATAACTCTATAATATTTGTGTCACTTTCCAGTGCCGCCTGAACAGCATGAAGGCCGTAAATCAAATCATCCGTTTTCATTTCTTTGCTTTCTTTTTAGAAGCCACCTTTTTTCTGGATGCAACTTTTTTCTTCACCGTGGATTTTTTGGCCACTTTCTTTTTGGCTGTTTTTTTCTTCACAATTTTCTTTTTTGCAACTTTCTTTTTAGATGATTTTTTCTTTGATGCTGCTTTTTTTACAACTTTCTTTTTAGTCGTTTTTTTGTTGTTTGATTTTTTATTGCCAGCAGATTGATTACCTGACTTTGAAATATCCTTGTCAGCCACAGCTTGCTTATTTCTTTTTCCAGAAGAGGGGTTACCAGCAGATATACGACGTGGTTTTTTACGCCCGGATTTTTTATTACCAGACTTATTCTCTTTGCGTTTGTTACTTTTTGATTTTGGCTTACCTGCAGCTTTTCTGTCTGTATTACTTAAAACCAGATCAAAATCAATTTTACGTTCATCAAGATCCACGCGTGCAACACGAATGGTAATATCATTGCCCAAACCATATATTTTATGGCTGTTTTCACCAACGAGCCGATGTTTAACCGGATCAAAATGATAATAATCATTATCCAGACTGGTCACATGTACCAGCCCTTCCACAAAAATATCATTCAGTTCAACAAACAAACCAAAGCCGGTCACGGTTGTAATTTTACCGGGGTATTCATTGCCGACTTTATCCAGCATAAACTCGCATTTAAGCCAGTCGTTAACATCACGTGTGGCCTCGTCTGCACGGCGTTCATTTTGCGAGCAGATATCACCAAAGTGCACCATATCTTTGTGGTCATACTTATAGCTTGCAACGGATTGCTTGCTTAATACATGCTTAATGGCGCGATGTACGAGTAAATCAGGATAGCGGCGAATAGGTGAAGTAAAATGCGCATAGGCATCATAGGCTAAACCAAAATGGCCTATATTATCGGGACTGTACACCGCCTGACGCAGGCTACGTAGTAAAACAGTTTGAATTAAATTAAAATCCGGGCGCTCTTTTATCTGATTAACCAGATGTGCATAATCTTTTGCGGTTGGCTTTTCACCACCTGGCACTTGTAAGCCAAACTCGGATAAAAACTTACGCAAGTCTTCCAGTTTTTCAATGGTAGGGCCTTCATGAATCCGGTATAAAGCAGGTATATTATTTTTTAATAAAAAACGTGCTGTCGCAACGTTTGCGGTAATCATACATTCTTCAATTATTTTATGTGCGTCATTACGGTAAACGGGAACAATTTTGTCTATCTTACGTTCACTGCCAAACACAATTCTGACTTCGGTTGTTTCAAAGTCAATGGCACCACGTTTGGTGCGTTGCGCACGCATGGCTTTATACATAGCATAAAGGTTTTCTAAATGCGGCAGCAGTTTACTATGTTCAGTTCGTAATGCTTTGTCCTGTTGTTCAAGCATTGCGCCTACCTGGGTATATGTTAAGCGTGCATACGAATACATAACAGATTGATAAAACTTATAATCTTTTAAGGTCCCTTGTTTGCTGATTTGCATATCACAAACCATACACAAGCGATTCACTTTAGGGTTAAGTGAGCATAAGCCATTGGATAAGGCTTCGGGTAACATCGGAATAACACGTTCAGGAAAATAAACGGAAGTTGCGCGATTTTGTGCTTCTAAATCAAGAGGTGCATCCGGTTGAACATAGCTAGACACATCAGCGATAGCAACAATTAAGCGCCAGCCATTTGAGTTCGGTTCGCAGTAAACCGCATCATCAAAATCACGAGCGTCTTCACCATCGATGGTGACTAAAGGTAAGTCACGAATATCAACGCGACCTTCTATTTCACCAGGTAATACTTCATCGGGCAAATTTTCAGCTTCAGCGATAACCTTTTTATTCCAGTGATGAGGTAAGTCATGTGAACGGATCGCAATATCAATTTCCAGCCCTGGCGCCATATGTTCGCCCAGAACTTCTTTAACCCGACCCAGCGCCTGATGGCGTTTGGTGGGCTGCTGAATAATTTCCAGTGAAACAATTTGCCCGTGCGTTGCACCATTAAAATCTTCAGCCGCAACCATAATATCCTGAGTAATGCGTTTATTATCCACGACAACAAACGCAATACCGTGCTCCACAAAGAAGCGCCCAACCATGCATTCGTGTGCGCGTTCAAGCACTTCAACAATACGCCCCATACGACGGCCACGCCGATCTTCGCCAGCAACCCGCGCCATAACCCGATCACCATGAAAAACTTCGCGCATATCACGTGGCGCTAAAAACAGATCGTCGCTATTATCGTCTGGGATCAGGAACCCAAAGCCATCGGGATGCCCTTGCACCCGACCACACACCAGGTCCATCTTATGCGCCAGACCATAGCCGCCTTTGCGGGTGTAGATAATCTGCCCATCTCGCTCCATCGCGCGTAAACGTTTTTTTAAGGCAAAATAGTTGTCATCATCGACAAGGTCAAAATGTGCTGCAATCTGGTCGCGGTTTAAAGGAGCCCCCACCGACTCAAGATATTCCATAATAAGCTCACGGCTGGCAATGGGTTGTGCGTATTTTCGGGCTTCACGCTCCGCGTGTGGATCAATATTTTTTTTCTTAGACATTCTCTGAACTATGTGGTTACCTTATAATTAAGGAGTGTAGTTTAACCTGAATTTCATTCAAGCGCGCTGATTTCGCACCCAAACAATGATCTCATATTAAATTGACAGTTAATTCACTTGTTAGTAAAGTCTACCCCGCTTAAACGCCGAGGTGGTGGAATTGGTAGACACGCATGCTTCAGGTGCATGTGGGGGCAACCCCGTGGAGGTTCAAGTCCTCTTCTCGGCAGCATTTCCCTATCCCCCAAGCGACTATAAACCACACACCCTACTGTATTTGTAATAGTTTTCAACCAGCCCTGACATACTCTTAATATTGTTTGACGTTGTCCACGATTGTCCCGTTTGTGGAGCGTGAAGCTATGCCCCAGACCCTTTAAAATCTCAAACACACCACCACTTTTCGCCCTTGTTCAAGCAACAAAACAAATGCTAATCTTATGCACCAGTTTCACCCTTTAGAGCAATGACAAATCAATGTCGCAGAAACCACAACTGAACTGCAAACAACACTTTTTCATGACTTCAATTATGTGCCCCATCGTTCAGGACGAACCTTCATAGTTAAATATAAATCAATCCACCTCACTGCTACCTAAGTTACACTTCTCAAACACCCCCTGTGCTATTTTCGTAAAACCATCAGGCATGCAATGCTGAAATCCGTTTTTTCACCATTCGTGTATGAAGTAGATTCCCCCTCCTGGCTAACCGAGATCTAACATGACGATATTGAATGAAGCAGAGTCTAATACCTTGCATGAAGCATTAGATGATGAATAGTAACTTACAATCAGGTTATCGAAGACTTTGATACAGTTCGCCCATTCATTAACATTCATGATGCAGAGGCACGCCATATTGAGATGCTATACAGGTTTCACCAAACTTGTCTGGGTGCAAGCCTTATCACAGCCGATGCGGAAGATTCGCGAGAAGGGGCTGGTCAAAGCAAACCTGCCCCCGGCAGGATGATGGGCAAACAGCCTTAAAGGAGGGATACTCCTGCTTAATTAAGAAACTGCCAGCGGTCTTTGTTTTTACTCATGGCCAACCTTCAGCGGCGATAGGCAAAGGGACATAACCAGCCTTCGCCGCCACTTCTTGCCCCGCTGCCGAGCGGGCGTAATTAAGAAAGGCCTGCACAGCTGGTGCGGCATTGCCACCAGGAGGAATATTGAGAATAACAGCAAGAACACGGGTAAGGGGATATCGCCGAGCCTGGATTGATTCAACGCCAGGCGCAATAGCCCTTTGCCCCTCTCGCTTGGCAACTGCCAGTGGTAGGATGTCCGCCGAACGCAGTGCGCTGCTGGAAAAACCGATAGCGGCAACATTGTCGGCCAGAGCCGCCTCCACAGCGGCAGGGCCGACCAGCGCCTGAAAGTCGGCGCGGAAGTCACCATCACACAGGACGACGTGTTTGAACATCAGATAGGCACCACTGGCAGCCGTCAGCCCCAGTGCCGCAATGGATTCATTGCCCAGCTGACCCTTTACGCCCAACTCTCCCCAATTGCGTAGGGGCCGGCTGGCACCACAGCGTAGCGTTGTGGAGTAAATGGCATCGAGCTGGGTAAGGGTAATCTGCCGTAGCGGGTTAAGGATATTGACATACACTGCCACGCCATCCATGGCAACAGGAACAACAGCAGGTGCATAGCCAAAACGATCTGTAAATCGCTGCATCTGCAACTGACTCAGGAGTCTGCTGGCAAGCACCACATCGGCACTACCATTGAGCAGCGCCTCGATGCCCACCGCACCACCCGGATCAGCAACGGTGATAGAAATAGCCGGATTGCGGCTGGTCAAGTCATCCACCCACTGGTTGGTCAGATTCGCCAGAGCAATGGAACCTGTCACCACCACACGCCCGGTGGGCGGTAACATCGTTTCAGAGACCGGTGCAGTATGACCCGGTGCCAGGAAAATCCCGAACAGCATCAATAGTAACGCTGGCAGCAATATCCGGTCTGCCAAGCATTGGCGAAATTTCAATAGCAAAACAACACTACGGAACATGTCGATACCTCCCACTATTTTTTTTGGCCAAAGTCATGCAGCGGTTGATGCACACGGGCAAGAAATCCTTCATGCCTCACTGTGCGATGATGCAGATGGCGATAAACCTGAACCTTGACCAGGTCAGTCACCAGAGCCGAAGTAATAGAATAGCCCCAGATAAGGGCGATTTCTGGCCAACTGATAGGCGTAATAAGACCAAAACCATAAGCCGCCAGCACAGTGGCTGCCAGTTTGGTAATCAACGCCGACCAGACCATGATGGGGGCGGGGCGGGGTTGTTTCCAAAAGTACCCTTTGGTGCGCGCCACGAACAGCACCAGGTGACCGGCCACGGCCATTTTCAGGAAGACATAGGTCTGGATATGTGCCACATCAAGTTTCAGCCAGTCCATAGCGATCAGTAACATGCCGAAACTGCCCACCACGCCTACAATGCCCATGGCGGTGGCCACGGTGATGACCTGACGCATGTTCCAGCGCACCGGTTTTTTCTCCAGTTCGGTGTGGTCATAGGCGATGGCCATGATCGGCACGTCGTTGAAGAAGGCGAGCAAAATGATCATGATCGCCGTGATGGGATAGAAGTCAAAAAATATCATCGTCAACACCACAAAGAACATGATGCGGATGGTTTCGCTGATACGATAAATGGCGTAGGCGTTCATGCGTTCAAAAATACGTCGAGCCTCCTCAATGGCATTAATTATCACCGACAGGCCGGGAGCGGTGAGCACCAGATCCGCCGCTGCTCGTGCCGCATCAGTGGCACCGCTAACGGCGATGCCCACATCGGCCTGTTTCAGGGCGGGGGCGTCGTTGACGCCGTCGCCCGTCATGCCGGTAATGTGGTTACGCCCCTGAAGCAACTTGACGATACCGAATTTGTGCTCCGGGAAGACCTCGGCAAAACCGTCGGTCTGCTCCACACGCTCGCCATCGGCGGCATCCCGGAAGCCATCCTGATCCAAAGCCAGTACATCAGCAGGTAGGATATTCGTTCCCAGACCAAGCTTGGCGGAAATCTGTTTGGCAATGGCCTGATTGTCGCCGGTAACCATCTTCATGTTGACACCATATTCCCGGGCACTGGCAATAGTCTGCGCCGAATCCTCCCGCGGCGGATCGAACAGCGAGAGGATACCGAGAAATTGCCACTGATGCGTATCCTGCGCCTTGTGCGCCACGCCCAGAGCACGATAGCCCTGCTCAGCAAAAGCATTCACGACCTGTTGCGCCCGCTGGCTTTCGGCCGCCATGAGGCCGGACATCTGCATGATCACCTGGGGTGCCCCCTTGGTGACCTGAAAGGTCTTGCCCTGGTTATCGACTATGGTGGCTTCAGTACGTTTGTGCACCGGGTCAAAGGGCACGTAGCCGGTCTGGCGGTAAGCGTTGAGCAGATCCTGGCGCTTTAGTCCCTCCAGCACCGCTTGGTCAATGGTATCATTGTCTTCGGCTTTGGAGGCCAGCGCCGCTGCCAGCAAGACCTCCTGTTCATTAGCCGCATCAAACAGCTCCACCTGGCCCAGGGTCAGGCGATTTTGGGTCAGGGTGCCGGTTTTGTCCGAACAAAGGACATCCATGCTGGCCATCTCCTCAATCGATTCCAGACGGGTGACGATGGCCTTGCGTTTGGACAACGCCATTGCCCCCACCGCCATAGTCATGGAGAGCACCGCCGGCATGGCCACCGGAATGGAGGCCACGGTCAAAATCAGCGCAAACTGCACCAACTCCAACCACGCTGTGCCACGATGTAATTGAAACAGCACCAGAATCACTACCAGCGCCAGACTGATATAGATCAGATAGTCACCGATGGTCAGTACGGCCTTTTGGAAGTGGGAAACGGTCTTCGCCTGCTCCACCAGACTGGCGGTTTTACCGAATCGGGTCTGCCCGCCGGTGACACTCACCTCGGCAACCACCTCACCCTGTTTCGCCACGGTACCGGAGTACGCCTCATCCCCCACTTGCTTGGTGACAGGCAAGGATTCACCCGTGAGGGCAGACTGATCCACGCTCAGATATCCCCCCACAATCAACGTCACATCCGCCGGGATCACATCCCCCAAACGAATGCGGATCACATCCCCCGGTACCAGCAACTTGGCGTCGATCTCCTGCCATATATCGTCGCGTAGTGCCCTCGCTCTCAGGGCCAATTGCTTTTTCAGTGCCTCTACGGCGTTGCCAGCGGTGAACTCCTGCCAGAAACCAACCCCGGCGTTAAAAATCAACAGCGCAAGGATGATCGCGAAATCGGCCCAATGCTGCACCACAGCCGAAAGAATGGCCGCCACCTCAATCATCCACGGGATGGGGCCCCAGAAATAACCTAGCAGGCGCAGCAATGGTGAGGTTTTTTTCTCCTGTAGCGCATTGGGCCCATATTGTTCCAGACGTTCCGCGGCCTGCGCCGAACTAAGGCCCTGCATTGGCGTTTCAGTGTCTGTGGTTGCCTCGGTCATGATGAACTCCTTATCTACTTAGGCATTTCATTAACTGCACCTATCCCATATTTATCTATGATGATGGGTGTCTAAAACAATTTGTCAGGTTGAAGCGAAGCTCACTTCTGGCTGTTTTTCAGGACATAGGCCAAGGCTCTGCGCAACGAATCGAGAAGCGCATCGTAGCTGTCGTTTTTTATGCCCTTTCCTAGCTGTTCCAGCAGCTTGCCCTGCTCCGCTATCGCCTGTTGCAGAGGAATATCAAGGCTGTCACATGCCAGCATATGGCGCGCCTCTTTGAGAGATTTTTCAAAGTTCCCGTCTTTGTTACCCTGCAAAATGTCCTCGGCATCGCCAACCCAATCTTCAGCAGCACTCACCGTTACATCATCCGACAGCGTCAACATAGAGGTGTGTAATAAGGGGAACCATGTCAACATCTGCGCATAATCCTCGCCCACCCTGGACTGTATGATGGCGTCAATCAGCAGGTTGGTACGGGCTGCCGCACCACGACTGGCAACCAGGTGCAAGGTCGTGCCAACAGCGGTGAGTTCACTGATCGCCGTCACCTGATTTTTATGTAATGCCGCAGCTCTGGAATGCATGACCAGATCAAGGCTGGCGGAGAGTTCTTCCGCAGCAACCAGTAGAATATCCGACCCCGGACAATATTCCCCTGCTTTTGGCGAAGCCACAGGTGCAGCGGCGACAGCCGGCAAGCTAAACGACAGAGCCAGGAAAGGGATGCATACTCGTAAAAGGGATTTACCAATGTGTGTTAGTTTTCGATTCATTTTATTTTCCTTTTATTGATGGAAACTGTTTTTAACTAGCAAGACAACCGTCATGGTCGCTCATGGCATGGTGAAAACGGGATTCGCCCCGATCCAGGCCAGGCGTTGACGCCAGACTTCGGGGGCACCATTGCCACAGTGCATCAACAGGACTGTCTTGCCATCCATAATAGCCTGATGAAGTATCTCCAGCTTGTCTGCGGGAATCCCCAGGCGACGCAATGCAATACTCAGATGAGTGGCCACCGCGCCAGTCGTCATCACACCTGCACCGACAGCACCACCAGCGAGGGCATTGACCAACGGCCCGGCGATGAGCACCGATCCAATACCAGGCAATAAAAACAGTCCAGCGGTGCCAGCCAACAGCCCGCCCAACGAACCCCATAACGCACCCTCGACGCCCCAGACTTTGAAGCGCTCTTTTTCGTTGGTATAGGCAATGCCGAGAAAGTCATCACCCTGCCCGCCTGCTTTGTGCAGGATGGAAACCTGATCCATTGGAAAATCGTGCTCAATCATCTCCTCGACCACAGCATGAGCATTATCGGAACTATCAAACACGGCGCCCACAAAATGATTGCTCTGTTCAGTCATTGTCATTTCCTCTCGTTTGGAATTAGAAAAAAATCTGTTTTTTGATGAGATGCAGGTCATCATCAAATACGTACAAATGGGGCACGCCTGTTGCCAGCTCGTAGTCAATAATCTGCTGCGATGTCATCTGCTCGATGTGCATGATGATGGCTCGCAGAGAATTGCCGTGAGCGGAAATCAGTACGCTCTCACCATTGTGGAGATGCGGAACAATGCACTCGTGATAATAAGGCAGGGTTCTTGCCGCCGTCATTTTCAGACTCTCACCGTTGGGCGGTGGAGCGTCATAACTGCGACGCCAAAGGTGTACCTGTTCCGCTCCGTAGTGCTTGCCAGCCCAGTCTTTATTGATACCTTGCAGATCGCCGTAGTAACGCTCGTTGAGTTTTTCCGAGACATGAATTTTTAATTCATTCGTATCACCTTCAGCCGGAATAAAGTGTTCGTACCATTCACTGCTCTGTTCATGCACGCGCACATACTGCGCACAGTGACGGTTCTGCCTTAATATCTCGTACAGGCTATCCTGCGCCCGCAGCAACATTGAGGTAAAGGCGACATCAAAATGTTCCTCAGTCAGCAATACCGCCGCCTGCTGAGCTTCAATCACGCCCTTGGGACTAAGAGAGACATCCACCCAGCCGGTGAACCTGTTTTGCAGGTTCCAGATCGACTCGCCGTGCCTGACCAGAAACAGCTGGCTCACGGGGTTTGTCTCTGCGGGTTGCGCACGTATGCACCAGAACCAGCGTAGGTGGCCGCCCTTCCCAGTTGCTGTTCGATACGCAGCAACTGATTGTATTTCTCCACCCGCTCACCACGCGCAGGTGCCCCGGTCTTAAGGTGGCCGGTGTCCAGGGCGACGGTCATATCGGCGATAAAGCTGTCCACTGTTTCCCCCGAGCGGTGCGAAACAAAAGCGCCCCAACCGTGATTTCGGGCAAGGCGGGTGGCGGCGATGGTCTCCGTCAGGGTGCCGATCTGGTTGAGCTTGATGAGCACGGCGTTGGCGATGTTGTCTTTGATACCCCGGGCGATAATCTCTGGATTGGTGCAGAACACATCATCGCCCACCAGCTCGATGCGTGCACCCAGTTCCGCGAAATGAATTTTCCAGCCCGCCCAGTCATCCTGAGCCATGCCATCTTCCAGCAGCACCAGCGGGTAACAGTCGATCAACCTGGCGTAATAGGCGGTCATCGCGGCGGAATCCAGGCGGCGGTTCTCGCTGCGCAAGTGATACTCGCCGTTTTCATAAAATTCACTGGAGGCCGGATCGCAGGCGATACCCACATCCTGTCCCGGCCGCAGGCCCGCACTGTGGATGGCCTTCACAATTAGCTCAAAGGGCTCTTCGTTGGAAGAGACTTGCGGTACAAAACCACCCTCGTCACCAATACCAATGGAGAGCCCCTTCTTTTCCAGCAAGGCCTGCAAAGCATGATAGACCTCACTGCCCCACTCCAGCGCCTGACTGAAACTGTCTGCGCCAAAGGGCGCAATCATGAATTCCTGAAAGTCCGCCCCTTGCCAGTGGGCGTGCACGCCACCGTTGAGGATATTCATGTGGGGTACCGGCAGACGCGTCGCACCTGGGCCACCGAGGTACTGATATAACGGCAATTCGCTGGCGACCGCGCCGGCACGCGCCACGGCCAATGAGACACCGAGAATCGCGTTGGCTCCCAGACGCGCCTTGTTCGGCGTGCCATCCAGTTCGATCATGCTCTGGTCGATTTCAGCCTGCCGGCGCACATCCCTGCCCTGAAGTGCTGGCGCGATGATCTCATTAACATTGGCCACTGCCTGCAGGACGCCCTTGCCACGATAGTGCTCGGCATCACCGTCGCGCAGCTCCACCGCCTCACGGCTGCCGGTCGAGGCCCCGGAAGGCACAGCGGCGCGGACGCAAGTGCCGTCTGCGAGTTCGCATTCCACCTCCACGGTGGGGTTGCCGCGGGAATCGAGGATCTGGCATGCCATAACCGATTCAATGACAAATCGACGGTTCATTCTTTTGCGCCTTTTTGTAACGTCCAGCTGATGGCCAATAACGCCCAGCCATCGAGCAACAGGCTAATGCTGATACACATACCTACGGCCGCCACGCCTATGACTGGATAAAACAACATCAACAAACCGACACCAATAAGCAACAGCCAGGCGGCAAAAATTGCGATACCCAGCGACACCACTCTGGGCAGGAAAACAGCCAGGGTACCCAGCGCAACCAGCAGAATCCCCGTTACAAAGGTGTAGGATCCAAACTTACCCAGAATTTTTTCATTGATAATGGGGGGTGTGCTCACTTTTATTCTCCTGTTTTTAGCCTTATTTTCCAGGATGGGTTTTACGTCGATCAATTGTGCTCCACCGACACGACTATGCCGTCCTTAAGGACGATTCTGACATGCTGCCCCACCACAAATTTTTGACCTTTGGCAATAACGACGACCGAGTCACCATTGTTCAGATCGACCATTAGTTCCTGGGCGTTCGCCTTGCCAGCCTCATTCCCGACATAGGCACCCAGCAACCCACCCCCTAGTGTCGCCAGCGCATTGCCGTGACCACGCCCCATGGTTGAGCCAAGTACCGCACCCGCAATGGTGCCGAGAAAGCCACCCATACCGGTATCCTGAATGACAACATGCTTAATGCCGGTGATTCTGCCATCCTCATAGTGCATGAGATAAGCCGTCGAACCAGGTCTGACCTCGGTGACACCGCTACTGGCGCACCCGCCAAGAACAAGCAACGTCGTACCCAGGATGATGATAAGTAGTTTATTCATAAATTCCCCCGTTGATTACCCGACGGAGCCGAGTTCAGAGGCCCGACCCCGCCCCATGCATCACTCAGTTGTTATCCCACCAGTAGTAGGGATAGTCTGGATAGTAGTAAAGGTCATACTGCTCGGGAATGTTGCTATCAAGCCATTTATCCCACTGATAATCGTAACCATTTACCGTTAGTTGGTTGTCAACCGCCCAGATGCCAACGGTACGAAATGTGACACGATTGGCTTCCCGGCGCTCAGACCAGGTATCAACATCGCCTTTCAGGGTGGCAATGCCATTGCTTACACTGACCTTGATCTCTTTGTGCACTGGCCAGGTAGTCCAGTTCCACTTGAGAGCACTGGTGATGTCCTTTACCAGAGCCTGATCACTTTTCAGGCTAGCTTGATTTTGATGAACAGCAATCCGGTTGATGACCCGCTTAACACCAAGAACACCAGCCGCCAGATCGCCAGCATGGTATTTTTTAAACCAGTTATGCACCTCTCCGGTAAGCGTAACTACACCATCTTTGACTTTGCTCTTGAGTTGCAAGCCATCCAGCATATAATCCACGTCGAAATTGAACGTGATGTCACCCTGAATCTGCCAATCGGAACGAGGCACGACAGCAACCGATAAATTGTTGACCACCCAGCCTACCCCAACCACATCCTTGGCATCCTGTTCAGCGATGCGCAGCTGGTAATAACTATCGACGGTACCATCCAGTGTGATCTTTCCCAGGTAGGCGCGAACGCTGATATTGCTGGCTACAATGCGTGGATCCTGATCCAGCTCATCTTTGATGGCGTGCTTCAGAGCGTCATCCGAAGGCGAGGCTGTTTTTTTGCGCGCACCACGATCCTCCCAGCTTTTTATATTGAGGTCACTCACAACACCTTTGACATTCGCGATCCAGAGCAACTTCTGCATGGCGCGATCACTTTCGAAAACGCTGCCGACCAGGCCCGTCAAGGTAAGGATGCCTTCATTGACGGCGACCGTGATCGGCAGGCCACTCAGATACACATCACGCTGCAGTGTGGCAATCGCGTCATTTTTGATATCCTGATCACTGCGTTCGGAGTGCCAGACAGCAACAAGATCATTCGTAACCTTCTTCACACCAAGCACTTCACTAGCCAGTAGAACGGCCTGCTGTGCTCCCCCCCAGTCAGAGACTTCACCAGATAGCGTAACCTGACCATTCGAGGATGTGACCCTGATACCTTCCGTCGTAATAACAGTACTAGCTAGAATACGACGTTTTACTGCATGCCTGATATCAGCATCCAAACGCCAGACAGGTTTCACAGTAATCTTATTGATGACTCCCAGAACACCCTTAATTTTCTTGGCCTCAAGGTCGGCATACTGCTTCGCTGCCAAATTGTCCACGTCACCAGATAGTGTAACAATGCCCCGTTTGGCACTCACTCTGATCTTCTTCGCATCCACGCGTGGGTCAATGCGAAGAGAATCGTGCACCCAGGAGCTGATATCGAAATCTGCTACCTTATCGATAGCAAATGATGGGGCGGCGACCAGAGAAACCAACAGGATCACTACCGCCATCGACATTCCTTTTTTGTGTTTTATCATCATAAGTCTTTCCTCTTAAATTAAGCTGAAATCAAATTTGCCGTTCTCTGATGGGGCGTGTATCGAGATATCTCATTTGAAAATAGAGATCGAGTGCTTGGTTTACACGATAATCCTGACAGGGGAGGACTGTCAGCAACCCAAGTTACAGCCAGATAAATTCTTTTTCACACAGACATGTGTGGCGGGGCGTCCTGTCGCTTTCGGGCACACTTTGTGTTAAAGATTGAGCGAGGCAAAGATGGGAGATTTATTACATTGGAAACTGAGTTTGCAGTGCGACTGATTTTTCTGTAGGTGAGGTTCGCTCGACGCCTACATTAAAGCTGATAAGCTCCCAACAACGTCAGCCCCTCAAGCATTTCCCTGAACGCTCCCACCGGCTGCGGGTGATGACGAACAGAACGGTCACGTAATACTTCAAGCCAGTTTGCTAACCACTGGATGTCAACATCACTATAGAAACCGCTCATCACTTCACAATTAAAGAACAGGCTACGGATGTCCAGATTAGCCGAGCCAGCCATAGCAAACGAATGGTCAATAACCAAAGCCTTCGCGTGAACCATGCTATCGAGCAGAAACCAGATTCGTACCCCCGCTTTGGCAAGCTCGCGCAAATAACGACTGCGTGCAATGTCGGCGAAGCCATGATTCGATTTCTCGGGTAACATCATATCAACCACAACACCGCGCAGAGCCGCCAGCTTTAGGGCTTCCTGCAGTCCTGTATCGGGCACATAGTAGGGCGTAACAATCATGATGCGTTGACTTGCCGTATAGCATGCCATCAATATCGCCGCATAGATTGGATCATCGGCAACATCCGGGCCTGACGGAATGATCTGAACACGGCTCTCTCCTTTAGGTTGTGTTCGAGAGATCTCCGCTTCATTATCCATCGGTGTATGGGTTGCGAAATGCCAGTCTGCATCAAAAATTGCGCCATAAGTAGACACAACAGAGCCTTGCTGGGTGAAGCTTAAATCTATCCAGCGATTGTTTGCACTGTCAGGGGCAAAATATTCAGACACCAGATTGCGTCCACCGGACCAGACTTTTTCATGATCGACAATAATCATTTTTCTGTGATTTCGTAAATTCGTTCTACCACGAAGCGGGCGATGAAACACCGGAATAAACCAGGCGATCTGACCACCATGCCTTGCAAGCGGTAGCAAGCTCTTTTTAGGTAACCAAAATGAGCCGACCCCATCAAGTAACAGCCGTACCTTAACGCCTTGAGTTACTTTATCTTCCAGCAGAGAGAGTATCTTCCTTCCGGCTCGATCATCTGCCAGTATGAAAATGGCAATATCGATGCTTTGCTGTGCCCCCTCCAACAACTCAAGTAATGCCTGCCAGGCCACCACCCCATCCTCATGAAAGCGTACAAAATTACCACCGCTGGCTGAAGGAATACCAAGAGAGATCAGCAATGCGTTCATTGAATGACCATAATTGTCGGGGGTATCCGGCAGATCCAGTTGACCTTTCTGCTTTATACGGGTTTTAAGCTTCCGTTCTCCAAAGGTAAGGTAAAGTGGAATACCAATAACAGGTAAGAAAATAATAACTAAAAGCCAGCCCATTGATGCCGATGGTATGCGCCGACTGCGTAAAATCTGGGAAATCAGTAGCAGTGTCAGCAAAACACCAATGACAGTAGCGCTATGCAGCAAGGCAACCCAGACAAGACTAAATGGTTCAATACTTTCAAACATGTTACTTGCCTGCACCATGGGATAATTTTTTATATCGATACCACCATCGAACCAACATCACCAGAATAATGACCAGCAACAATTGCTCGATATGTTTGATCCGACCAAAGAGCTGTTCGGTGCTAGCACCAACAAGATAGCCTACACCCACAACTGCCATCGCCCATACGCTTGCACTGAGACTATTGAACAACGCAAAACGCATTGGTGAATAGCCATTCATACCCAGTAACATCGGGGCGGCGATACGGGAGCCATAGACAAAGCGGGAGCCAACAGCAATCCAGTCAGACTTTTGTTTCACCCAAGGTCGCACCTTGTCTGCCTGTTTCACCAGTTTCGGAAATCGCGATAAAACACCCTGCCCATAGCGACGCCCGAGATAGAACCAGAATTGGTCTCCGGTAAAGGCACCCAGGGCAGCCACCATGATAGTCAATTCAAAAGATAAAGTACCTTGATGGTAGAGCACACCCACCAGAAGAATAACAGTTTCACCCTCCAGTACTGCACCAACAAAGACAATAATCAAACCATAGTGCGAGAGGAACGAATGAAAATTCGTAAAAAGATCAATCATGAAGGCTATTCTACCGGTACCTGATGATACCCTGATCTTTTATGTCTCTCCCGAAAAAAAATAGTAACTATTATGCCTATCACTATGATTAACAAAATCCACAAGTACTCTTCGATGTAGGCGGCAGTAATGGCTGAGATGAATATCAACAGACCGACCAGACTGAAATGCCAGTTGAGACGATAACCATCGAGGAATGTCGCTAATCCCAGCACAACCAACAGCACAAGACCTGTGCTTTCATAGTTCAGTCGGCCTGCATTAAGCAACAGAAATATTCCAGCAACTGCAACCCCTGTAGCCGTCCAATGAATCAACTGCTTGCCCAGCGTCTTTAGAATAGGCAAACCAAGACAATGCGCTCTGGACCACCCAATAGCCAAGCCTGAAAGCGCTAAAACCAGCGTCATTACACCCCAATAACGGTGACTTTGTAACGGTGCATAGTCGGTAATACCGACACCCAGTATGGATAGAATAAATGCTACAGCCAGTGCAATTTTCTCCACCGGTAACTGCCCTGCACCAGCAGCTAGAACAGGAGACTCATTCTTATCAGTTTTCATACTTACTCCCCCTCAGCTATATCATCAAACCGAAAGATGTTTGAGTAACACACCCTTGTTTGATTGAACGGATTTCATTTCAAGTCTTGGATTATGATATTTTTTCATAGTTATACAACCTCATTAATAGTGCACACCGCTTCAGTGTATGACTGTTACTAATAAACCAGCAAGTGCGAGAATCGAACACCCCGCCAGTAGCACACTGACCACTTTTGCTACCCATATAGGCATTACCTCGATATTGAGATGCGCCATGCGCAAATGGGTATGACTGTACCGCCAAGCTGCCTGTAGAAAGGCCACTGCAGCGAATAGGATGAGCACGGTTGATATTGTCAGAAGTATCCATAACGGCACCACATCTTTCAGGAATTTAGCTACTCCCAGCCCGGAAACAAGTGCTGTCAAACCGGTTCGAAGCCACGCTTGATATGTCCGCTCGTTTGCCAGAACAGTACGATCCAGTGCCAATGAATTTCTATCTGTCTCGAGTATTTCTAACTTCATAGTATTTGACTCAAAATAAGTTACTTCAAAGCAGTTACGCTTTCTTTTTCACGATAATGGCGATGCGTAAATTAGCTTTTAAAAAAACGCTTTTCCACATTTTCAAGCCCTGAAACAATCTGTTTACGTACCGCTCTGTCATTAACTAAACGCAGCAATACCTCAAAGATAAATGCCACAAAAATAATACCTAAAATATAGTAGACGATATAGGGCATCAACTTTAATGTGTAATCAATAGCAAACCATGCTGCTCCGAACGCCCCAATGACAGCTATTAATATCAACCAGAGATTACCGCCCGTCTCCTCGCGCTTAAACAGATGCCCGGTATGAGTAAACCCCTGAATCAGCAGCACGGCAATTGCCGCGATGGTGGCAATTTGCCCCAAATCAAAAAACAAAATCATCGGCACAATCAGCAATGCAGAAATAATAAGACCTTCCGTATTATGAAAAATATGGTAGTCATACTCTTTAGGAAGATCACCTTCTTTAGCCAGCGTATAACTAATCTGCGTAACAGCGTAGAGCGTAGCATTAATCGCAGATGCCGTTGCCAGTAGCGCGGTCGCTGCCATAATCTTGAATCCCCATGATCCAAGGGCAGGCCGGACTGCTTCAGCAAGGGCAAAGTCCTTATCTTTGATAATCGTATCCAATGACAAGTTACCAAACACCGCAATGGAAACGGTAATATAAAGCACCGCAACCAGTCCGATAGCCCAGAACATTGATCGAAGCATGGTACGACCTGGGTCATGCATATCTTCAACACTGTTAGTAATCACGCTGAAACCTTGATAAGCAAAAAACGTCAGCCCTAATGCGTAAAAAACATGAATAAACTCTGGTGCCCTATCCACCGCCAAGTGAGACGGCTCAATAAAAAATAGTGCTGCCACAGTAAAACTAATCAATGCACCCAGTTTGATAATAACGATAATATTTTCTGCTTTAGCTACCATTGCCGCACCAGCAAGATTGATGAGTACAAAAAAGAGCACGATACCCACCGCAAAAACGTTGGTGTAAAAAGAGCTTACACCGCCACTCATATATGTCGTGGCATATGTACCAAAAGCCTTGGCCACAGCAGCAAGCGCCACCAGCTGTGCGAAATAAAACAGAACCCCAAGCGAACCGGAGAAGAACCCTTCTCCATAACTCTGCGTCAGGTATTCGATGATCCCTCCACGACTGGGATAACGTATAGCAAGTTTGCTCAAGGAATAACCACACAGAAACGCAATGATGCCACCAATCAAAAACGAAACCGTGACAAGGTTGCCAGCAATCACGCCTGCCTCACCAATCACGATGAAGATCCCCGCGCCAACCATGGAGCCAATCCCCAAAAAGACCGCACTCCAGAGACCAAATGCTTTTGCTTCAGATACTTCTTGCACAACTGCTCTCCTATCCAGTGTTGATTATAACTGTATAATAATCAGTAAATATAAGTACTACTGGAGCCTGGTTGCCTCAACAAACAGATGTCCAGCAGCACAAATTACCGTTTTAAATTGGCTGTTATGCTGAATCGAAACAGGGTTTCCATAAACCATTCTCCATTGCACGATAGTCCTGAGAGAAAAAGATGTCTGCAACTCTGGTTACAGTCAGAACTGTCTGACCCACTCCTGCGCCATTTCCAGACCAGTCTCGCCCATTAATGACCATCACTAAACAAAATTCCGCAGCCCCGATCGCATCACATGCGGGCCTGCTCTTATTTTCGCGCCAACTGCGCCTCCACTTCCAGAATGTGGCTAGTGGTAATCAACACAGTGTCAGGGTTAAGACTCATGGAGTCGACACCGATCTGCACCAGATACTCGGCCATCTCGGGATAGTCGGAGGGTGCCTGGCCGCAGATGCCCGAGTGGCGACCATTGCGTTTTGCTCCCTCCACCGCCAGGCGAATCATCTTCTTTACGCCGGGGTCGCGCTCATCAAAATCAAAAGAAATGATTTCCGAGTCCCGATCTACACCCAAGGTAAGCTGAGTCAAGTCATTAGAACCGATGGAAAAACCGTCAAATAACGCAGCAAACTCGTCTATCAGGATGACGTTATTAGGAATCTCGCACATGACATAGACCTCCAGGCCATTCCCGCCGCGTTGGAGACCGTGAGCTGCCATGGATGCCAGCACCTTTTCGCCCTCTTTGACCGTGCGGCAAAACGGGATCATCAAGATCACATTGCCCATTCCCATCTCATCGCGTACCCGCTTCATTGCCACGCACTCCAGGGCAAAGCCTTCGGCATAGGCCGGGTGGGTGTAGCGAGACGCACCACGAAAACCAATCATGGGGTTATCCTCCTCCGGCTCAAAAAACGACCCACCCAGCAGCGTGGCATATTCATTGCTCTTGAAATCGCTCATGCGCACCACGCAGGGTTTCGGATAAACCGCCGACGCAATAGTGGCGACGCCTTCAGAAAGTGTGTTGACAAAAAATGCCTCCGGGCTCTCGTAGGCCGAGCTGAGGGCAGCGATCTTTGCCCGCGTTGCCTCATCCACCTTCTCTGGATGCAGCAGTGCCATCGGGTGCACCTTGATGTATTCATTGATAATAAACTCCATGCGCGCCAAACCAATGCCATCCACCGGCAGCGAGGCAAGGCTGAAGGCCTGATCGGGGTTACCCAGATTCATCATGATGTCGGTGTTGGGGTGCCCCAGCTCGCTGAGGTCGGTCTGCTGAATCTCAAAGTTCAGCGCACCATCGTAGATATTACCGATCTCACCGTCGGCGCAACTGACAGTGACCAACTGATTATTTTTCAGTACTTCGGTGGCGTTGTCAGAACCCACAATGGCGGGGATGCCCAGCTCTCTTGAAACGATGGCTGCGTGACAGGTACGCCCACCCCGGTTAGTGACAATCGCGGTGGCAATTTTCATCACTGGCTCCCAATCCGGCGTGGTGGTATCAGCCACCAATACGTCACCGGGCTGAAAATCACTGAGCTGCTTGACATCATCGATGACACGCACCTTGCCAACGCCGATTCGGGTACCGACCGCCTGACCCCGCACAAGCAGGTTCGATCTTTCTTTGAGATGATAGATTTCAAGCATGGTTCCCCGCTTTTGCGAGGAGACCGTTTCCGGCCGCGCCTGCACCATGTAGAGCTGACCATCAGTACCGTCCTTGGCCCACTCCATGTCCATGGGCTTGTAATAACCGGCTTTAGCAGAATAGTGCTTTTCTACTTTGATGGCATAGTCGGCCAACACCATGATATCCTCATCAGTGATGCAAAAGTGGCTGCTTTCCTCAGCGCTGGTGGCAATGTTTTTGGTGTATTCCACCGCGATATTGTTTGTATTGAGGGCCTTAGTGAAAACCATCTTTTTCCCTTTTTTACCCAGACGCCTTTTCAATACAACGCGATGGCCTTTGCTAAAGGTCGGTTTGTGAACAAAGAAGCTGTCGGGGTCAATAGTGCCCTGAACTACATTTTCACCTAGCCCCAGGGCCGCATTAATAAAGACCACATCCTTAAAACCTGTTTCTGTATCCAGCGAAAACATCACGCCACTGGCACCGATATCACTGCGCACCATTTTCATGACCACAACAGACAGATCAACCTTGTATAGGTCAAAATGATTGTCGTATTTGTAATGAATAGAGCGGTCGGTAAAGTTAGAAGCCAGACAGCGTTTGTAAGCGTCAAGCAAAGCATCTTCACTGCTGATATTGAGATAAGTATCATTTTGGCCAGCAAAAGAGGCTTCAGGGGAATCCTCCGCAGTCGCCGAAGACCGAACCGCCAAGGAGATATTTTCACCATATTCTTGCTTGAGCTGGGTGTAAGCACGCAAAATATCCACCTTCAAACCATCAGGCAATTCACAGCCGTAAACAATAGCCCGTGCCTGTTCACCCCGCGCCTGTAGATCTTTAATATTGTCAGGATCAAGCCTATCCAGTGCCTCATGCAGTAACTGCCAGGCATTATTGCGTTCGAGCACATCACGGTAGGCCGTCGCAGTGACAGCAAAGCCGTTCGGCACGCGTACCCCCTCGACCGTGAGGTTTTGGTACATCTCCCCAAGGGAGGCGTTTTTGCCACCAACCAGGGGTACATCGTCAATGCTAAGTTCATTGAACCAGCGGATAAAACTGTGTGAATCGGTCATGGACTTTTCCTTTTAGATAGAGTTAGGCGTCGTCACCCGCATCTTTAATAATGGATTCCGGATTAGTCAAAGATAGCTGGGCAACGCCTCCAGAAAACGCGCCGCGCTGTGCGCAATTCGCGTAACACCGGCCGCATCAGCTCATCGGTCTGTATGCAGCCCTTGACCAAGGCCGCTTCCAAAGCCGGCGCCTCAAAGAATGGGGAAACGGTCAGCAGGGCAATCCAGCTTCCTGCACATCCACCACCGCTACCGGCAGCGGAGAATCACCGCAAGCCTGGGTGACAAGGGCGTGGTTTCAGGCATGGTGCACGGTCACCTGTTGTGTTTCGCCATGCAGAACACTACAGGCGCGTTCAACATCCCGGCGTTCACCATGGAAAAGCAACAAAAATTTTTCTGCCTTAATCGCCTGTTCGTACTCTTTTATACTGCCCCTTGGTACACCTACAATAAAAAATGCAGCACCGGGCAAACTAAAACTATCACCAATCTCAACGTCGTCCAGACCACGTATCATCATATTGACAATTTGGCCCGCTGCCACCAATGGTCCAAAATCAGGCTCCCAGAAAAAGGCTGAACCGGCCAACTGACTCCACAAATCATCCCAAAATCTACCCTGTTGACCCAAAAAGTATATCCGATCTTCAATACCATAAATGCCTACCGGGCATTCTTTACCTTGACAACCTCTGGCGATGACCGACACTTGCTGAAGATCACAGCCCACCATTTGCAGTTCTCCAAGAGCTTGCTTAACGGCACCAGAGTCTGTGTAAATCACAACACAACAATTTTTTGTCACTATCACTTTCCTCTAAATAACTAATCCCGCCAGGCGGAATTTGCCAGTTTCAGTCATTCAGGCCAGTGTGATACAAGGATATAAAAATGGCTGTCACCTGGGTGACAGCCACGATCACACATGTGACATGTGGTGGAAAACATCATGTGGAACTGCAAAGAATTCAGGCTATCTTTATTTTCTTTTCCACGTGATGTTTCGCATCATCGGCACAGGCTTGCAGTGCTTCAAGTTCAGCGACCTCCATGTGAAATTTCTGCTTATGTAGTATGCCTTGCTTACGCCAATGTTGAAGATGTCGGTTTACCACCTGACGCACTGAACCTACCATGCGTGCCAGACCCTCATCGTGCAGATCGTGTATCAGTTTGAGGTCGTACATACCATCATCGGCATGAGGGTGGTGCGGTACAATGTGACGCAGTATCAGCCGAGCAAGTCGTGTCATAGTGTCGTGCAAGACAAGCTCAGTGGCCAGGTCTTCCATCTGGCGCATCTGCTCACCCAGGTAAGGCAGGAAATTGCGGTTGAATTCAGGATGCCGATCTATCCAGTCACGGGCTGCCCCTATCGGCACGGACATCAGGGCAACGTCATCCAGCGCCATTGAAACCATTTCATGCGGCTTTGTATTTAATAGCGTCACTATATCGATGCCATCACCCGGGCCGAGTATATACAATGTAATGCTTCTGCCTGTTTGCGGGTTGATGCGCATGACATCAAGACGACCTTCGATCAACAAAAAAAAGCGTTCCTGAAAAATATCCGGATCCAGATGCACGCCCCTGCGCCAGGTGTCACGCCGGAACAACGACAACATGTCATCAAGCAAGTTCTCGGCAAGTCCGGTAAACAGCGGCGACCGGGATAATACTTCTTTACAATGATTGTAATAAACCGGATCCCTCTTCATTATGAGTATCTCCCATCGGCTTGCATTAATTTAAAGAACAGATTGTTCTCACTCTTCATCCTGAAATCATGCCACATTGCGTTAAGAACACATATGCATGCCTGATACCGTTTAACTCGCGCTAACTACAATTTTTTACCCTCCATTGAGATCTTTAAAGTATAGAAGGGATGCTTATTCAACACACAACTAATGCGATGTTTTTGGGATCCTTGCAGTAAATTTTCCACTTTTCAGTTTTACGTCCATTTTATCTGTATCGACTGAATCAGGTAAACGAAAGGATCTGTAAAAGTTTACCTGTTTCGATATTGTCCTGGTTGTGCCTTTTTTCTTGCTGCTGCTTTTCTCACTGTGGATACCACCAATCTCGACTATACCATCCCCGACCTTGATTTCAATTTCTTCGGGCAAAAAGCCTTCTAAATCACCTTTAATAACAACTTGTTTTTTATCATTTTCCAATCTCAGATCAATATCGCTTAACACTTCCGATTCAGCTTTCAACCAGTCTGACAAGGCATCACCTTCATGCGGGTTGCGATCATGAAAAATACGACTAGCATGCTCTCGAATCATATCCTGGATATGGTTAAAGGTTGTAAAGATACCACCATTTTTATGAATTACGGGCAGTCCCGTGCTTTTATTCGCTGACATTTTTAACACCTCTTCAAAGTAGTTATAAAAAACTGAATTTACACCATACAATCTGTATACATGTGCTATTGCGCAATACACATATGGAGTGTGCCTTAAACCTGCTGGTTAACTGCAATTAATACCATCCGGCAAAACGAATCAGGCAATAGCGCCAGACAACATTCTATTCTGATGAACTAATCGCACCATTAGAAATTACCGTATTGGTAATATCTGAATAATGCTTAAACAAAAATAGCTTGTCTGTCACTCAAGTGACACAGACAGCTCAATCGTGACCTGCGGCGATAGAAAAGATTTTGATGATCTTGTTCTGTGCAATATTGAATTGTGCATGCTGTAATTATTATTATACTGGTTGTTATTTGTCTGTTGCTGTCACCTAAGTTGCATCCCTGTCGTGCCCATTCAGGGTAGTTTGCAAACAGTTAAATAAATTGATTACTACAAATGACCCCAATTAATAAAGCTTGATACGATGCCTGCCTTTTTACCTCGCCCGTTACCCCAAGGTCTGGAAGCACTGACCGAGTTGGCTCTGGACATGCGCTGGACCTGGAGCCATAGCGCTGACACCCTCTGGTGCATGCTTGATAAGGATGCCTGGGAGCGTACTGAAAACCCATGGATACTATTACAAGATGTGCCATACCAGCGCCTGCAACAACTCGCAAATAACACACCGTTTTGTCAAGAACTGAAACGCCTGTCTGATGAAAGGGAAAACCACATGGCCGATCCCGGCTGGTACGGCCAGGCACAGCCACATATCGAACTTGGCAAGATTGCCTACTTCAGCATGGAATTTGGTCTTGGCGAAGCCTTGCGTATTTACGCCGGTGGTCTGGGCATTCTGGCCGGGGATTATCTCAAGACTGCCAGTGATCTCGGGCTACCCGTTGTCGGTGTTGGCTTACTCTACCAGGAAGGTTACTTCCGTCAGATGCTCGATACCAATGGCCGCCAGCTAGCAGTGTATCCCTATAACGAACCATCCACTCTACCCATTCAGCCGGTACACACAGCATCAGGAGAATGGTTACATGTCCCCCTGAATCTGCCTGGTCGGCAATTAAAGTTACGTGTCTGGCAAGTGAATGTCGGTCGTGTCCGTCTGTATTTGCTGGACAGCAATGACCCGCTGAACAGCCCACGCGACCGAGGCATTACCAATAAACTTTATGACAGCGGACGAGAGCTGCGATTCCTTCAGGAACTAGTACTCGGTATCGGTGGCTGGCGCTTACTGATGGCGTTGGGTGAAGACATTTCAGTATGTCATTTAAATGAAGGTCATGCGGCATTTGCCATTCTGGAACGTACACGCAGCTTTATGGATAAACATGGTGTTTGCTTTGATGAAGCCTTGTGGACCACACGCGCAGGTAATGTGTTTACTACACATACACCCGTAGCCGCCGGATTCGATACCTTCCCACCTCAATTCATAGACAAGTACTTCCCGATGTTTCACGATTTTTTGACCCGCACCGGACTCTCGCTGCAGGAATTACTGACCCTGGGCCGCAAAAACCCGAATGACAAGACGGAAGCATTCAATATGGCGTATCTGGCAATGCGCGGCTGCGCACGTAGTAATGGTGTCAGTCGCCTGCACGGTGAAGTCAGCCGCCAGTTGTTTGCTGCTCTTTATCCTCGCTGGCCGCTGGCCGAAGTGCCCGTCAAATACATCACCAACGGTGTACATATACCGTCATGGGATTCGCCCTGGGCCGACCGTCTGTGGACCGAAGCCTGTGGCAAACAGCGTTGGCTGGGCAACATTGATGCCCTGCACCGCTCTATAGAGGAACTGAAAGACGAAACGCTTTGGAAATTGCGTGCCAGTGAACGCGAGGGGCTGGTGTACTACGCTCGCAAGCGGCTGGCACTGCAACTGGGGCAAGCTGGTGCCAGCCCGGAACAGGTAAACAATGTGGCACAGATACTGGATCCAAATGCCCTTACCCTGGGGTTTGCCCGGCGTTTTGCATCCTATAAACGCCCTAATCTTTTATTGCATAATCGCCAGCGTTTAACGAGCCTGTTAACAAACAGTACGCAACCAGTACAACTGATTATTGCCGGTAAGGCACATCCGAATGACCTTGAGGGCCAGGCCATGATACAGGAGTGGGTCAACTATATTCGTCAGCCTTATATTCGTAGTCATGTGGTTTTTCTGGAAGATTACGACATCGCCCTGGCACAACAACTGGTGCAGGGTGTCGACGTCTGGATCAACACACCCCGCCGACCCTGGGAAGCCTGCGGCACCAGTGGCATGAAGGTGCTGGTCAACGGCGGCCTCAATCTCTCCGAGCTGGATGGTTGGTGGGCAGAAGCCTGTACCTGCGATGTCGGCTGGTCACTCGGTGATGGCAAGGAGCATAATTCGGATCCGGCCTGGGATGCCACAGAAGCCGAACAGCTCTACCGGCGACTTGAAGATGAAATTATTCCCATGTTCTATCATCGTGATACACAGGGTTTACCCCGAAAATGGTTAACTCGTATTCGCAACAGTATGACGCAACTGGCGCCACAATTCAGCAGTAACCGCATGATGCTGGATTACGTCAAGCTACTTTACAACCCGGCATCGGCTGCGTATGAAAAGCGACGTGCACAGCAGGGACAGTTGGCAAAACAACTTAATGACTGGATCAACACACTAAAACTGCACTGGGACCAGGTTCACTTCGGTAATACTCAAGTAAAAAAAACGGATAACGGCTGGTGCTTCCAGATACAGGTTTACCTGGGCGAGATTCTGCCTGAACACATCCACGTCCAACTGTATGCCGAGAGTAACGACCGTAACAACCCTCAAGTGTACGAATGTGACTGTGGCGAAAAAATTACCGGTGCTATTCATGGCTACAGCTACCAGGCAAACATTGAAACGACACGGCCAGCCACAGATTTTACTCCGCGCGTAATTCCGTATCATGCCGAAGCACAGGTTCCGGCCGAAGCCGCCTTAATCGCATGGCCGCAATGAACATTCATCCTCTACCGCACATGATTAAACATTTCGGTATACACAGTCTATTCCTGCAAGCTTATCTGCCACCCAGGTCATCCCGGCCTGCACCACCGCCAAAGCTTTGCATCGAGACAACCCTATGAATAACTGGGAAGCACTGGAAGGATCACCACGACCGCTGGGCGTCAGCTTTGTTGAGCCTCAGCAAGCCTGGAATTTCGCCCTGTATAGCAAACATGCATCTGCCGTATCGTTACATCTATATCGTAAAAACGATTTGCAAGCCCCGATATACACATACCTGCTCAACCCCTTGTTGAATAAATCCGGTCGTGTGTGGCATTGCCGCTTGCCGGCAGCAATTGTGGATGATGCACATTACTATGCTTATCAGGTTGAGGGTCCATTTGACCTGAAAAAAGGTCATCGCTTTGATCGGCAGAAAAGTCTGCTGGACCCGTATAGCCGGGCCGTGTTTTTCCCACCGGCGTTTAACCGTCAGGCCGCAACAGGATCAGGATCGAACATTGGCAAGGCACCGCTGGGCGTTATTCAATCTCATGCAGACGTTAATGCTCTGGTACAGGATCAAAAACCCCGGCACACGCACGACACGATTATCTACGAATTGCACGTCAAAGGATTTACCCGGCATGCGGCTTCCGGTGTAGCCCCTGACAGGCGCGGCACTTTTTCAGGCCTGGTTGAAAAAATTCCCTATTTGCAATCACTCGGCGTGACTGCAGTCGAGCTGATGCCGGTTTTTCAGTTTGATCCACAGGAGAATGATTACTGGGGGTATATGCCACTGAGTTTTTTCGCACCACATCACCTGTATGGCAGTTCTGATTCGCCAGCCGACTTGCTGGATGAATTCAGGAGTATGGTTAATGCATTTCACCAGGCGGATATCGAAACCATTCTGGATGTCGTTTATAACCATAGCGGTGAAGGCAATGAACATGGGCCTACTTACAGTTTTCGTGGTATTGATAATACGACCTATTACCTGCTTGAAAATAACCGCCGTTATTATCGTAACGATGCGGGCACCGGCAATGTGTTACATACCGCCAACCGCTATGTACGCAGCATGGTGCTGGATAGCCTGCGCTACTGGGTAAAAGAAATGGGCGTGGATGGTTTTCGTTTTGATCTGGCTTCGATCTTTACCCGCAGCAGTGATGGCTCGGTCAACCTGAAAGATGCACCGATTATCTCTGCGATTCGTTCAGATCCCGACCTTGCCAATGTACGCTTGATCGCCGAGGCCTGGGACATTTCCAGTTATCAACTGGGGCGTACCTTTCCTGGCATTAGCTGGCAACAATGGAACGGGGAGTTCCGCGATGATGTTCGCCGCTTTGTCCGGGGGGACAATGGACTGGTTAATTCATTGATACAACGGCTTTACGGCAGCGATGACCTGTTCCCGGATTCATTGGTGGAAGCTTATCATGCCTACCAGAGTGTCAATTTTATTACAGCACATGATGGATTCACACTCTATGACCTGGTTTCCTATAATCATAAACACAACGAAATAAATGGCCATGGCAACACCGATGGTAGCGATCATAATTTTTCCTGGAACTGTGGCTGGGAAGGCGATACCGAAGTACCGGATGAAGTGATGCATTTACGCAAGACCCAGATTAAAAATTTCTGTTGTCTGTTAATGCTAGCCAACGGCACACCGATGATTCGCGCCGGTGACGAATTCATGCAGACCCAGTCTGGCAATAACAACCCCTACAATCAGGATAATAAAATCAGCTGGCTGAACTGGAACCTGCTTGAGACCAATCAGAATATGTTCCGTTTTTTTCGCAACATGATCGCCTTTCGCAAGACACATCCTTCCCTCGGCCGCAGCCGGTTCTGGCGTGACGATATCCATTGGTATGGTGTTAACTCTGAAGTCGACAGGGCCGAGCATTCACATACATTGGCTTACTGCCTTCATGGCATATCCCAGGACGATCGGGATATTTATGTCATGATCAATGCTTACTGGCAGGATCGGGTGTTTACCATTCAGGAAGGTGCTTCTGCCGAATGGCGTCGGGTAGTGGATACAAGCCTGGAAAGTCCCGATGATATTGCCGAGCCGGGTAATGAAGAGGCTTTGCAAAGCCTGCGTTATAAGGTAAAGGCACGCTCAATCGTCATCCTGATACGTATTTTGCCGTAACCCCGTTAACATCCCCTGGCTGAAATTAATACATACAATGCCGAAACAGCTAACCGGCCAAGGTCAACACGATCCTCCACCTACACACGAATTTCAGCAATATACTCACTGCTATTGAAGGCCAGCTGGGGGTTCACAGATATCTACATTCCCCATAGAAATTGCCGCTATAATAGCCATAGGTTTGCTATTAAACGATATGCTGGATACCCGCATATTTTACTGGCTTTCCATAATCCACGTTTTGGCAGCAACCATTTGACTGCTATCAAAATACTTCACTTTTGCTTTCGTAAAGGGTTTGAGCAGCAACGCTATGCCTTTTTCCCAGGCCGCGTCTCCAACGATTGCGATGCGTTCAATGTCATTGAAATGGCGTATCCCAAATTTGGTATCCTCCCAGGCTGCAGCAACTGTCCAGCCATGGAAATTCTCCAGTTCCACCAGGATATAAACCTTGTCATGTGCCTTCATCATACGTTCAATTTCAGGCACGAATTGTTCGTAATCCTCTTTGGTCAACTTACCAGACAAACGTACGAACAAAATATTATCCCAACTGTTTTCCTCGATTTCGATACAGCTAAATTGTATTGTCATCATCATCTCCTGTTATATCTCTATGAGAAATTCATTTTCTTAATGTAATGTAGTACATCAAAACCAAAGTTAAATCACTGTCACCCAGGTTGCATCCAGCACCACCTTATCTGCGCATACTTCAGGTCTGTTAATCAAAAGGTTTCCTCATGTTGATTGGATTGCTGGCTATCTGGTTGGTCACTGCGACTGGGTTGTGGCTGGTCACTATTCTGGTGCCAGGCGTGCGAGCACGATCCACCGGTGGTTTACTGCTGGCCGCCCTGGTGCTGGGCACCATTAACGCCTTCATCCGCCCCCTGTTATGGGTGCTGACACTACCAATGACCGTGTTAACGTTTGGTTTATTCGCGCTGTTGATCAATGCGCTTATGGTAAAGATTACCGCTGCTATGGTTCCAGGCTTTGACGTTGACAGCTTTGGCGATGCCCTGCTGGCCGCAGTAATCATGGCTTTACTAGCCATAGTCGCTTTTATTTTTCTGCAGTGGTCCCTGTTTGATACCGTGTTCTGGCTGCAAACCGATCCCGTGCACCCCTATTTTGGAATGTGATGCATCATGGACTCCGACCAGACCCAATCCCTGCTAACAATTAACAGTGGTTCATCCAGCCTCAAGTTTGCGTTGTTTACCATCCACGAGCCCGATACACCGCAACGCTTGTATCGGGGTGAGTTCACCTCGTTCGGCAGCACTGGTCAGTTTTATGTTCACAATGCCCGTGACGATCTGTTTTATACCCGGGATATGGCCATCTCCGGCCACGAACACGCCTTGCAAATTCTGCTGGAGTGGCTGTCAAAAGAAATACCATTATTACAACTGGCCTGCGTGGGGCATCGTGTCGTGCATGGTGGACGCCGTTTCCATACGCCAGTCCGTGTAACCAATGATACTCTCGCCTACTTAAAAACCCTGATCCCGCTGGCACCGAATCACCAACCTGCTTGTCTACTGAGCATCACAACGTTTCAAGATATTCAACCCCGCTTGCTCCAGGTTGCTTGTTTCGATACGGCATTTCATCACGACCGTCCGACAGTGGAACAATACTTTGCGCTACCTTCACACCCGAAACTGGATAATGTTCGTCGCTACGGCTTTCACGGTCTTTCCTATGAATACATTGCCAGTGTCCTGCCAGATCACCTGGCAGAGTTAGCCAATGGCAAAGTCATCATTGCCCACCTTGGTCACGGTGCCAGCCTATGTGCCATGAGCCAGCGCCAAAGTGTCGCCACCAGTATGACCTTCACGCCACTGGATGGCATTCCCATGGGCACGCGCTGTGGCAGCATCGACCCGGCAGTGGTGTTGTACCTGCAGGATCAGGGCATGACGGCAGACGAGATTTCCGATCTGCTGTATTTCCAGTCCGGCCTGCTGGGTGTCTCCGGCGAGACGGATGACATGGCCGAATTGCTTGCCAGTTCTTCTATACAGGCGCAACGAGCCATTGAACAGTTTGTCCATCACACGGTGCGCGCCATCGGTTCACTGGCCGCCGCACTGGGTGGTGTCGATGCACTGGTTTTTACTGCCGGTATTGGTGAACACGCTGCCCCAATCCGCGCCGCCATAGTCAAACGTTGTCAATGGCTCGGCCTGTATCTGGACAGTGCGGCCAACCAGCTGGGCCAGATCTGCATCAGCCGGCCAGACAGTCCGGTGCAGGCCTGGGTGATCGCCACCGACGAGGAATCGATGATTGCCCGGCATACTGTGCGTGTACTCGAACGCCACAACCAAAGGAATACGTCATGATTGCATCACACACCACCATTACCGAAACGCCGCTGTCCGATAGCGAACTACAAGGCATTGACGCCTGGTGGCGGGCCGCAAACTATCTGTCTATTGGTCAGATCTATCTGCTCGATAACCCTTTGCTGCAACAACCGCTGGCGCTCGAACATATCAAACCACGGCTGCTAGGCCACTGGGGTACAACACCGGGATTGAACCTGATCTACGCCCATCTCAACCGGGTTATCCAGGCACAGAACCTGAACATGATTTATGTCACCGGCCCCGGCCATGGAGCACCCGGTATCGTCGCCAACACCTGGCTTGAAGGCAGCTACACTGACCTGTATCCCAATATCAGCCGGGATGCAGAGGGCATGCGAAAACTGTTTCGCCAGTTTTCCTTCCCCGGTGGTATTCCCAGCCACACTGCACCGGAAACCCCAGGCTCCATCCATGAAGGGGGAGAACTGGGCTACTCGCTCAGCCATGCTTACGGTGCCGCCTTCGATAACCCGGATCTTATCGTCACCTGCGTGGTCGGTGATGGTGAAGCAGAAACCGGCCCCGCCGCTACCGCATGGCACTCCAACAAGTTTCTTGATCCACAACGTGATGGTGCTGTGCTGCCCATTCTGCACCTCAATGGCTACAAGATCGCCAACCCGACCGTGCTGGCGCGCATCAGTCGTGACGAACTGGTTGCCCTGTTTAAGGGCTATGGCTATAGCCCGTATCTGATTGAAGGATCGGAGCCGGTTGTTGTTCATCAGGCCATGGCAGCAACGCTGGATCAGGCTATAGATGATATTCAGGAAATTCAGGAAGCTGCACGTCATGCCGGCAAGACCGATCGTCCACGCTGGCCGATGATCATCCTGCGCACCCCTAAAGGCTGGACCTGCCCGAAGGAACTTGATGGCCTGAAACTCGAAGACTACTGGCGTGCCCATCAGGTACCATTTGCCCAACTAGCGGAAAAACCGGAGCACATCCATGTACTGGAACAATGGATGAAAAGCTATCAGCCCGACACCTTGTTCACCAATAAGGGGCAACTGCTGCCGGAGGTGGCCAGACTTGCGCCAGAGGGTGCACAACGCATGGGCAGCAACCCGCACGCCAACGGCGGACTACTACTGCGCGATTTGAAACTGCCAGACTTCCGTGACTATGCTGTTGATTTAGCCACACCCGGCGGTGCCATTGGCGAGGCTACACGCAGCATGGGCAAATACCTGCGCGATGTCATGACCCTGAACAGTGAGCAGCATAACTTCCGCGTGATGGGACCGGACGAAACTGTTTCCAACCGGCTGGGAGCTTTGCTCGAAGTCACCAATAGAGCCTGGGAAGCTGAAACCTATGCGTATGACGACCATCTGGCTCCAGACGGTCGGGTGATGGAGATCCTCTCAGAACACACCTGCCAGGGCTGGCTGGAAGGCTACCTGCTGACCGGCCGGCACGGCTGGTTTTCCTGTTACGAGGCCTTCATCCATATCGTCGATTCCATGTTTAACCAACATGCCAAATGGCTTAAGGTAAGCAAGGAAATACCCTGGCGACGCCCGATTGCCTCGTTGAATATTTTGCTCACCTCACATGTCTGGCGCCAGGATCACAACGGCTTTTCACATCAGGATCCCGGTTTCATTGATCATGTTGTCAACAAAAAAGCGGGTATTGTGCGGGTTTATCTGCCGCCTGACGCCAATACCACCCTCTGCATCACCGAACGCTGCCTGAACAGTCGCAACAGGGTGAACGTAATCGTCGCCGGTAAGCAACCTGAACCGCAATGGCTGAATATTGAAGCCGCCATCAAGCACTGTCATGAAGGAATTGGTGTCTGGGGATGGGCCAGTAACGATCAGGACGATGAGCCAGATGTCATTATGGCTTGCGCGGGCGACGTACCAACAATCGAAACTCTGGCCGCCGTCAAAATCCTGCGTGAACACTTACCAGTATTAAAGATCCGCGTGATTAATGTCGTCGACCTGATGACGCTGCAACCCAAAGAGGAGCACCCGAACGGCTTGAGTGACCGGGACTTCGATACCCTGTTTACCACCAGTAAACCGATTGTTTTCGCTTTCCACGGATACCCCTGGCTGATTCATCGTCTGACCTATCGCCGCCATAATCACCACGGTCTGCATGTGCGTGGCTATAAGGAAGAAGGCACCACCACCACCCCCTTTGATATGACCGTACTCAATGAACTGGATCGTTTTCATCTGGTCTGCGATGTCATCGATCGTCTAGACGGAGTAGGCTCCAGAAGCACGTACCTGAAACAGCAGATGCTCGACAAGCTGACTGAACACAAACAGTACATCACCGAGCACGGTGAAGACATGCCGGAAATTCGTGACTGGAGCTGGGGGCAATAGTGGAAAAATAGTATGTAAAATACAAATATCGACAAGGAACAACTGACATGAAAACTCATTATGATTTTCTAATTATTGGTGGTGGACCAGGCGGCACACCCACTGCCATGGCATTAGCCAGTGCAGGTAAACAGGTATTGCTGGTTGAATCTGGCGCTGGCCTTGGCGGTACCTGTCTGTTTGAAGGTTGTATCCCATCGAAGATCCTGCGCGAATCTGCGCGCCGCTTGCGCGAATTACGCGAGGCCGCAGATTTCGGGCTTTGCTTGCCGACCCAGGATGCTCGCGTCGATTGGTATGCCATCCAGGAACGAAAGCGTGTCATACTCCAGCGCCGCAGCAACGCGGCTCTGGCACGAGTGCAAGATCTCGCCACACTGGACTACGTACAGGGAATGGCGCAGTTTCTTCATTCCCGTGAAGCCGAGATCAACACGGCCGAGGGAAACGTCCAGCGCATCCATTTCGAACAGGCGGTGATCGCCACCGGCTCGGTGCCCTTCCGTCCGCCCATCAGGGGTATCGATCATCCACGGGTACTGGACAGTGGGGCAATCCTTGCTATCGACCACATACCGAAAGACCTGATCATCATCGGTGGCGGCCCCATCGGGGTAGAATTAGGGCAGGTATTTCAAACCTTTGGCAGTCGGGTCATGGTACTTGAGGCCGCGCCGCGTCTCCTGAAACACGTGGACGAAGAGCTAGCCGGACAGCTGCGACAGCGCATGCAGGCGGACGGCATCGAGATCCACACCAGCTGCCAAGTGAACAGTATCACCCACTCGGGTCAGAGCGTCTATGTAGAATACCTCCCGACCAGCGGGAAAAAACAGCACCGCTTTACCGATACTGTACTGGTGGCGGCTGGTCGCCGACCCAATATCAAGGGCCTGGGGCTAGAAAATACAACGGTTATGCATGACAAGTATGGCATCCAGGTAGACGCCAAACTGCAAACCACTGCAGCCGGTATATATGCCGCCGGCGATGTTATCGGCCAACCGATGTTTGCTCATTGGGCAACTGCTCAGGGCCTGATGCTGGCTCGCCATTTACTTGGTCAGTCGGTTTCGTTTCCCGATCCATCCACCAATACGGCTGTTATTTTTAGTGAACCGGAGCTGGCTATGGCAGGCCTGACCGAAACACAGGCACAAGAGGCCAGTATCGATGTCGGCACTGCCCGTTATGATTTCCACCAGGATGCCCGCGCCCAGATTGCCGGTCGAAATACCGGGGCACTAAAAATTATCTTTGATAAATCAAATCACAAGGTGCTTGGCATGCATGCCCTGGTAGAAGGTGCTAGTGATCTTATGGGCGAAGCCGCCGTACTCATCAAATCGGGGCTGCCGCTGGAGGCTATTGCCGGCGCCATACACCCACACCCAACTCTGTCAGAATCTTTTGTGCAGGCAGTACGGGCAACCATGGCAAAACATCAATCAAATACATGAGTATCAGGACATCCACAATCATGAGAAAGACAATGCAATACATAACAGACCTTGAAACCACCATCGCTGACATGGTGCAAAAGGAGCACGGCATACTGGCCGCTGACGAAAGCTCACCGACCATTGCCAAACGTTTCAGGGCTATCAATACTGAATCCACCAAAGAGAACCGGCGTGCATGGCGCAGTCTGCTGGTAACCACGAAGGGGCTCGGCCAGTACATCAGTGGTATTATTTTGTTTGAGGAAACCTTGGAGCAAAAAACCGATGAGGGCAAAGCCATTCCAGAGGCGGCCTGGGCACAGAACATTGTACCCGGCATCAAGGTCGACAAGGGCAAGATCCCGCTGGCCTTATCGCCCGGCGACCTGATCACCCAGGGGCTGGACGGCCTGGCTGAGCGTCTACGCGGCTATAAACAACAAGGTGCACGCTTCGCCAAATGGCGTGAAGTCTATGCCATTGACAAACATCTACCCAGCCAACACGGCATAGAGGCCAACGCCGAAATGCTGGCCCGCTATGCCGCTGTTTGTCAGGAAGAAGGCCTGGTGCCGATTGTGGAACCAGAGGTGTTAATGGATGGTGATCATGACATCGAGCGCCATGCCGAGGTCACAGAGGCAGTTCAACATGCGGTATTCCATGCCTTGCACCGCCACCATGTCACACTGGAACTAATGATCCTCAAACCCAATATGATCCTGCCAGGCAAGGACTGCCGGCATGCCGAATCGAGTGAAGTGGCCGCCGCCACCCTGAAGGTACTACGCCATACCGTACCGGCAGCAGTGCCAAGCATCAATTTTCTTTCCGGCGGCCAGGAACCTGAAGAAGCTACCGTCAATCTAAATGCCATCAATCAGCAGGGTCAGCACACCCCCTGGCAATTAAGTATTTCCTATGGGCGCGCGCTACAACAAAACGCACTGCATGCATGGATGGGGAAAAAAGAAAATATAACTGCCGCACAACAGGCACTGCTAAAACGTGCCAGATTGAACAGCCTCGCCCAACTCGGTCAGTACACCCCCGACATGGAGGCATCTAATGATTGATGCAAATAATATATTAACCTTGAATTGTTACCACATACTAAACAGAGACGGAGAATACTATGCGTGACTATAGCAATATGCCCAAAATTGACTGGAATGATGACAAGGCCACCCTGTCCAGAATCAAAGCACAGATTATGCATGAAGAGCCTGTCATATTATTAATACCGGAAAATTTTAATTTTGATCTGGATCCTGATGTCTGTGATTATCAGGAAAAATCCAGCTTACTGATCGGTTGTGCGCCAGACACCGCACTGTCAATACTGGCAAAACAGAATGCAATCCCTGCACTGAATGATATCGGTTCAGCAGCGAAAATGGCGGGGATGGTTATCGATGTCGATTCTAGTAACCACCGATTAATTATTCACGATTAACTGGTGGCAACAGGGTAAACGGTCGGAGCCTGTCTTGAACGAGTGGCCACCTGTGCGAATAAAAGAAACACCGACGTATGTCGATGTTAAATCCAGCTATATCAACCCATCCTTTGTCACCCAGGTTGCATCCAGACTCAACCGATTAGTGGAGTATCTAATACTGGTTTGAAGACCGACTGGCCACGCGTTTAATTTTAATTTGGAGATAAGGCATATGGGTAAAATGCAGGAAAAACTCGACGAAATCATGGTACTGACAAACTCATTGCGCCAAAATTACCCGACCGAAACCAATGCTTTTCTCGGTTTTCTCAATAAAGCAGAGTCCGGCAAAGCACTCGACATTCACAAAAAGGAACTGATCAATATCGCCCTGGCCGTGGCCGCACAATGTGAATGGTGCATCGCCTTCCACGTTGAACAGGCCGTAAAGAGTGATGCAACCCGAGATGAAATTGTGGAAGCCGGCTTTATGGCAGTGATCATGCACGGTGGGCCGGCCTATATGTACATGACACCACTGCTTAATGCGCTTGACGAGTTCCTGCCAGAAGAAAGTTGATATGGACAGGGAAACACTACACCGTTTTTTATATGACATGCTACTGGCACGTGCCTTCGAGGAACGTGCTGCACAGGAGTACACCAACCGCAATATTGCCGGTTTCCTGCATCTATACCCTGGTGAGGAAGCCGTTGCCGTGGGCGTTATCCACGCCGCTGAGCCCGGCGACTACCTTGTCACCACCTACCGCGAACATGTGCATGCACTGATGCGCGGCATACCTCCCAATCAGGTCATGGCCGAACTATTTGGCCGACGCGACGGTATCTGTAAGGGTATGGGTGGTTCAATGCACCTGTTCGACCGTGAACACCGTTTTATGGGCGGCTATGCCATTGTAGGTGAGACCTTTCCCATCGCCACCGGTATCGGCTACAGCATTGTGCTGCGAAGATTACCTGAAGTCGCTGTCTGCTTTTTTGGTGATGGCGCGGTAAACCAGGGCACCTTCCACGAAGCACTCAATATGGCGTCCCTATGGAAACTACCGGTGCTGTTTGTCTGCGAGAACAATCACTACCAGATCGGTACCGAGATTCATCGTCACTCTGCCGTGGTTGATATCTATAAACGCGCCTGTGCTTACAACATCCCGGCAGAAAAGCTCGATGGCATGGATGTCATCAACGTCTATGAAGCAACCCGGCATGCGCTCGCCCAGATCCGTGCCGGTAACGGACCGCAATTACTGGAATTCGAAACCTACCGTTTCCGTGGCCATTCGATGGCGGATCCGGGCAGTTACCGGCCACGCTCCGAAGTAAATGCCCATGTCGAATATGACCCAGTAAAAACCGTTGTCAACGAAGTGGAGTTTGGCTATCCAACACCGGCAGAGATTGCTGCGACCGGCCCTGATGTGGTTGCCAAGTTGGTCGGCCACCCATCAGCTATCGATCACCTTGACCAGCCAACTGTAGAAAGTGTCAGACAGGAAGTCGAGCACGTGGTTGAGGATGCGGTGCAATTTGCGCTGCTAAGTCCACAACCCACCATGGAGGATGCCTGGTCCAGCCTGTACTGTAACCGCCGGCATGAAATCCTGACCGGAGAGACTGACCATGACTGAGAAACTGTTGTTCTGGCAGGCATTAAACCGAGCACTCGACATTGAAATGGCGCGTGATGAATCCGTGTTTATACTCGGCGAGGATGTCGGTCTGTATGGTGGAGCCTACCGGGTCACCGAAGGGTTGTTTGCGAAATACGGGGAATGGCGCGTCCGCGATACACCCATCTCGGAAGGTGGTTTTACCGGGCTGGGTGTCGGTGCCGCGTTGACCGGTATGCGCCCGGTAGTTGAGATCATGACTGTAAACTTTGCCTTACTGGCACTGGATGCCATCATCAATATGGCGGCCAAGATCCCCTTCATGTCCGGCGGCCAGTTCCCCATGCCACTGGTGATACGCATGCCCGGCGGCGTGGCGAAGCAGCTGGCCGCCCAGCACTCACAGCGTCTGGAGCACACCCTCATGAATGTTCCCGGGCTGCGCATCGTGGTGCCTGCCACATCGCAGGATGCGTACTGGCAACTACGCCAGGCCATTGCCAGTGACGACCCGATCATTGTACTGGAGCACGAATTACTATATTTCGAAAAAGCTGAAGTCAACTTTACGGCCGAGCCACCCGCCATACATCAGGCATTGATCCGTCGCAGCGGAACTGACCTGACTATGATTAGCTATTCACGCATGGCAAATCTGGCTGTCGCTGCTGCGAACAAGCTGACAGAACAAAACATAGCAGCTGAAGTGATTGATCTTCGCAGCCTCAGCCCCATCGACTGGGATACCTGTGCTGCATCATTACGCAAAACACACCGTTTACTGGTCATTGAAGAAGATTGCAGGTTTGCAGGCGCTGGTGCCGAGATCATCGCGACACTAAATGAACTTTGTTTCTATGATCTGGACGCCCCGCCCACACGCATAGCCGGACTGGAAATGCCAACCCCCTTTAATGTGGGGCTGGAAGCCACCAGTATTCCACAGCTCAAGGATATTACTGAAGCCGCGCAGTGTTTAGTAACGACAACCACACCATCAAGACCGACATCATAATGCCTAACTAAATATTTGCTAATCTGTATTGTTGTACGCTATTCAGATGCTAAAAGACAACAATACCGATTGTTACATCCTTCAACGCCATAACAGACGGCGACTGGAGTCAGACTTTAATAACACCTTGAATATTAACCAATAACAATACAAGTCTTTTACATATAACCGGAGTTCAAATATACTTTGTATGACAGGCTAAGACTAAGTCGATAGAATCAGCCTGAAGCATGTATGGAACGTAAAAAGCCAATGTATCGATAACAGATTGTTTATATTTGAATTCACGGCAGAATTTAAGACTTTTTTATGAAAAAATAATATAAACCAGTGCATTCCTTACTGACACACAGGCCAAATCCCTCGAATAAACCGAGATAAAAAACCATGAGTAACCCGTTTCGAGATCAACTATTAAAAACTGGCATTGTCTCCAGGCAACAGGCTCATAATGCAAAAAAAGATAAAACAAAACAGACCAAGCAGCAGCGTTCAAAAAAAGACGTGGCAGCGGATGAAGCCAAACTAAAAGTTCAGCAAGTAGCGCTTGAGAAAGCACAACGAGATCGGGAACTAAATAAGAAAAAAGAAGACGCTGCCCGAATAAAAGCCGTTTCTGCAGAAATTGATCAACTCATCACCAGGAATTGCATCACTCAACAGCAAGATTGCGAAATTGCTTACAACTTTGAACATATGAACAAAGTGAAGCGTATTTATGTCAATGATGAGATGAAGCAGAAAATTATGTGCGGGACATTAGGGATAGCTTACCTTGATGACCACTATGAACTCATACCAAAACCCGTTGCGGAAAAAATCCGCCAGAGGAATGAAAAACGCGTTATTTTATTCGACAAAAATGAGCCCGAAATCGATGAGAATGATCCGTACGCCGATTACCAAATACCAGACGACTTGATCTGGTAGCAGGTTTTCTAGTTAAAAAAGTATGTTACAAATTTCTTCAAATTAAGCACCGCCCTTCTTTGGTGCATTACAATCCAACTATAACTTAGTGAAATACTACAGGTTTATTTTGCGAACTACTTCACAAAATAAATTCATATCCTTACACAACATGCCGATATAACCCTTTCAGGTATACCTGTTTATTAAGGATAGATAATGCATGTAGGGGCGTTACATATTTCAGCAGTTAACTTGCAGGAAGTTGAGCAAAAGGTGCTTGATGTTGCGGTTACTATTATATGCGATGAAAAAGGAGAGGGCTATTTAATCGTTGATGATAATCCTGCCAGTGAAATCCTGGTTCTGAATGCCGATTCAGCCGAAGGTTCACAGATACTCAATAATGCCAGTGAGAACCAGGTAAAAATTGTGTTTTCATCTTCCACCCAAAGTGGAAAAAATCTTATTACAATGCCAACACCGGTACGTGTAATTGCGTTAAAGAATGTTTTAATTAAAATCTGTGAACAACTTTATGCCTATATAATCAGTAAGAAAGGTCACTTGAGACCAGTAAAAAAAGTTACCCCCCCATTAAGCACACTGAAAACTGAAAATATTTTTCAACAATTACTACAAACAAAACTCAGCAATAAATGTTGCCTGATAACGTCAGAAGGATTACCGGATATTTATATAGATGGTATTAATAACCTGTTTGTTACAGAAAAAAATACCAATGATATTGAAAAGTATCTTGGTGTAAATTTTAACACTATCAAAATAAAAGAGATAAGCCCTGAACAAATCAATGAACGTAGCAATAATATGCCTGTTGCCGCGCTTAATGGTGTTCTCTGGCGATGTGCCCTGGCATGCTCAAATGGAAAACTGTTAGCGGGCCATTCAGAAAATACACCAGTAAAGCTCACTTCATGGCCAAATTTTTCCAGGCAAGGTTTTAAACCGGACTACTTTAAACTTGCCGCCATCATGGCAAAACAATATATAAGCCTGGCCGAACTTAACAAACAAACCCAGATCCCGTTTGAAGAAATTGCAGATTTTTACAATGCTGCCTTTGCAGTTGATATTATACAAACAATAACGAATAAACCAGATACAGCAAAACCAGCTGTAATAAAAAACAGCCCACATAAATCTATTCTTAAAAAACTCGCACAACGTTTAGGGATACGCTAAAGGCTATGCTGCAACTGAATACAGATAAAATAATTTTCACCGGACCTGTTGGTGCAGGGAAAACTACGGCTATTTCATCTATCAGTGACACACCACCCGTTAGTACTGATGTAGACACATCAGGAGAAGAACGAAAACTGAAAGATTCAACAACCGTTGCCATGGACTACAGTTACATCGAAATGGATGATGGTACAAAAGTTCATTTATACGGTACACCAGGGCAAACACGGTTTGACTTTATGTGGAAAATTCTGACCAGGGGTGGACTGGGACTGGTTTTACTGGTTAACAATGACCATCCAGATCCAGTCAAACAAATGGAATTTTACCTTGATTCTTTTAGTGATTTTATAAATGAAACAGGTGTTGTTATCGGAGTAACCCGAACCAGCATCAATGACCAGGCAAGCATTGAAGACTATCAGGCAAAGCTTTTTGAACGCAATCAGATTTTTCCTGTTTTCGAAATTGATAGTCGTTCGGAAGATGATATCAAGGTTCTTATTCAGGCTCTACTTGCAATTCTTGCAAACTAGAAAAGGAAAAACAATGGAAAGCATTAGTGAAATAATAGACAAAGTCAGTGATGAGAGTGCATCACACAGTAATGATGTATCAAGAGTAATACAAAAAAAGCTGACTTACATACTAAGCAACTTAATATCAGGTTGCAATGAAATAACCAGCGCAATGATAAGTAGCAGCGATGGCATAGCATGGGCATCGTATTTAAATGAAGGACTGGATCAACATCGGTTTGCTGCAATGAGTAGTGCTTTGTTGGCATTAAGTGACAACCTCATCACCGAAACAAATAAAGGCAAAACAAAAAATGTCATTATTGAAAGCTCGGAAGGAAATGTATTTGTGATGCATGCCGGAAATAATTTGCTATTAACTATATTTACAAAACCCGGCGCAAACCTGGGGATGCCATTAGCTCATGCGAAAAAAGCATCAGAAGAAATTGAAAAACTCAGCATAAGTATTATCTAACCACGTGCTATTAATTTTTTAAACAGGAGAAATATAATGTCCAGTATAAATGAAGTGTGTAAAACAATTATTAATAATGTCGATGATGCAATGGCAGCCGGTGTAGTCGATCTTTCAACCGGCCTGTTATTAGGTGTGCACCATAACGTGCCCTACTTTACCCAGAGTTATCTTGATGCGGTTGCAGCAGCAGCAGTCGAAATGTTCCGTGGCCGAGGAGTAACCGGGGTTGAAAAAAGATTATCAGAGTCAAGGGGGGAAGAAGTCAAAAACACCATGCTGGAAATTCAGATGACAACGCCTAAAACATTTCATTTTATGCAGGTTATTCCGGGCAAGCCCAATGCACTTGCCGTGCTGATAACCGGCAAAGGCGCAAACCTTGGCATGGGCTGGGCAGGTTTAAGAGCAGCAATTAATGATTTGGCACCTTTATGCCCTTAGGATTATTTTTTTAGTAACAACCTGAACAGGGGTAACCTTTTACCCCTTTATATTTAATGCTGTTACTTGCCTTGCAACAGTCTCTCAGCTAATGCAGCAGGGAAATGCCGTGCATTCATTGCAGCAATCGTTTTATCTATATTATAAGGTAGTCGCAGGAATTCAAGTTCCAGCGTTTCAGTATTAATAATTGCAAACTCCACTCCGGCTTTACCATTTCTTGGCTGGCCTATAGAACCGGGGCAAATTAATGCATACTGTGACAATTTAATTACTTCTGTATTATCTTCAGTCATTAAATCATTGCCTTTATGACGATAATATATTTTTTGAATATGAGTGTGCCCATGAAAACACAATGGAATATCCCGTTTCTGTAACTCATCCAGGTTTTCCTTGTATGTCATTTGGTACACATAACCATTAAAGAAGGTTTTATCACGTGGCGAGCCATGTACTGCCAGCCAGTTATCCATCTTCAAATAAGAAGGCAGACCATCCAGCCATTCCCGGTATTCATCAGTTACATTATTCTGTGTCCAGTTAAGCGTCCAACCAGCAAGCGAATTTGAACCTGAAACTTTTTTCCCAGTTACCACCGCATGGTCATGATTACCCCGAATAATTGAAAAGTGTTCCCGATCTCGTAGTAAATCAATACACTCATGGGGATGTGGACCATAACCAACAATATCACCCAGAACAATGGCATCGGCAATGCCTCTTTTTTCAAGATAGTTTAAGCATGTTTCCAATGCTTCAATATTTGCATGAGGGTCGGCCAGTAATGCAATAATTTTAGCTGTATGGGCGGGATGATAATTAAAAACACTACCATGGTAAAGTGCATCAATTAATATTTTTCGTAAAGGAACCTTGTCGTCTGACACGAAAAGATCGCGCAGTTCTTCTGCAATAACAGTTGACCAATGTGTATCCTCAAAATATTTTAGTAACAACACTCTTGTTCTTTCACCCAACAGGGTGACAAAGTTTGCTGTTAGCCAATCCTGTGTGCGAATAAAATTTGCCAGAAAATGAGGCAGGAATGAAAACTTGTCCCATTGGCAGATTTCATCATCGACATAATATAAATTATTCTCTTTATCCACTGCAAAATTTGACAGGCTTAAATCCAGCCCTGCCTCATGCTCATGGGCTATGCGTAAATAAATATCTAATATTGATATAACCAGTTCAAGATAATCTTGCTTACTTTTTATTTCTAATATTTCATCAGATTGATGCAATGCCTGTAATAATGGGGAAATATTAGCAATACGCACACGTGCATCCATGCCATCTTTTTTCTCGATGATTAAAAACCAGGTCTTTAAAGGGTGGTGTATTTTTAATGCCTGTTCTTTTTCAACCGACTTTTCAATAAACAGCCTTGCCTCATGTTCTGCAAAACTATACTCTGCTCTTATTTTAATCAGATCAGTGTCACTACAGATTAATTCTGTTACTGGACGACCGGTAAATTTACTACCATAACTGGCGCATACACACTGCTGTTTTAACAGGTTTTCTATAATATCAACTGTATAGCACGATTTTTCTGATGCATTAACAATATCAATAATTATTGCATTCTCTACACTCACTTGTTTCGTACTCTTATGTAGTTAAATTGTGAGTACAATGATGTTTCAACTACACATGAAGAACACTCAATGGTAATAACTTTACCGTTCAAAGTCATATTAATTTTTGATGATTGTTGTAACACCCCATTTTCAACAAGAACACGGGGTTGCAAACCCTTATCTTCGTTAAATGAAAAATAGAGCCCATCGTAAGACTGGCTATCTCCAACACAGTGGCAAACTACAGGTGCTGCATTTCCCTTTATAAATTCCACACCCATTTTAAACGTATCATTATCGCCTCTAACCCATCGCACAAATACAATCTGAATGTGGGCTTTTCCTTTAGCATCATTAATAATAATACCGGCAACATCTCCAATTACCAGCTCTTGCGTTAGCATATTTTTTTTGATTGTTAATGAGCAACCGGATTCTGACTTATCACGTAACTGCCATACATCCAGAGAAAAATCAGCCTGTTCTTCAAAATCAATACTGGTAACTGTCATTCCCTCTGTTTTTTCAGGTTCTATTAGTTCTTTTATCCTGCTTTTATTTATTAAATAAAAATTAATGGCTGACAAACCAATAGCAACATGGCACTTACTTATTGCTGGCTGGCGTTCATGCTCTCTGCTCATTTTCCCCATTAACTGCTGAGTGAGAATTTCAACAAACCGTTTTTCCATAGTCGAACTGCTCAGGCTATATTGTCCTGAAGATGATTTTTCTACTCCAAAGCTTTCCAGATTATATTCACCCGAAAGTTCTTCACCAAATGCCTGTACAACAGGCCATACATCAATAGTACGATGTGACAACAAAGTTGCCGGCTTTTCTGCATATTCATATAACTGTGGGGGCTTGTCTTCCATAAGGTCAATCAAGTATTTGCCTTCTTCACTTTTGCAATCAACGCTCTTTTCAATAACACACAAAGTTGCAAATTTCTCAAGGAAAAAGTAAATCTCAATTAACTCATTGGAATTTACCCTATATGGGTCAGATGCAACCAGAAGTAGTATTTGTTTATAAAGTGAATTAATCGTTGAGTGATGACCTGAATTAATATTTTTTATTTTAGTATCAAGAACGTGATAAAACTCGGCATACATATAAAGCTGGTTTATTTCGAGATAAGAAAGTGGTGGCGGTGTTTCATGCGAACGAAAAGCATACAACATCGCCTGAATAATCAGCTCCATTGCTCGATAGATACTAACGAGTAAAGTAGTATTCTTCTCTGAACTTAATTTACTATCAAAACCGGATTTTACAATTGACTTATATCCATTTGCCAATGATAGATATAACCACATAATATCATTTTTAAGACTACGTCGCTCCTCAATCGATATGGGTAACATCGTTATTCGCATATCATCATACGAGAACAGGATATCATCCATAACCACATAATATATCTCAAGCAGCTTTAAACGCTCATCATCGGATATCTGGAGTTCATTAAATGGTTCGATAGCAGCATGTAAACTTTCCACTGTTTTTATAACATCCATAACAGGCAAGGCATCTAACCATTGTTTCAGCCGTTTAGTATTTAATTCAACCGCATCATTCTGTGCAGCATGATGGGCGGGCACCGTCAAAAAGAGAAATTCCATTTTAATGACTCAATAATAAACTGACTATGGAAAAACTATTTTATATTGGTTTATTAAATATTTAATATTGTTACGAGTTTTATTAACAAAGCTGTACTTGACCGTCATATTCAATCCTACTGTTGTTTCTGGCTATATAAATATAAAGTATAGGAAAAAACGGAAAAATTTCTCTTTATACCCAAAATTAGTAATAGAAATACTACTGTTTATTTAGCCCATCTCATTTTCAAGTAATGTCTCAATCAAGGCAAACAATGCTGCTGCCTTCATTGGTTTTTCAATATAACCACGAATACCCATTTCCATGGCCATTTCTCTGTTTACTTTTTCACTGTATCCGGTACTTAAAATCACAGGGAAATCAGTACGAATGGATAAACATTGTTGTGCCAGCTCTGTACCACTTATTTCTGGCATCGTTTGATCTGTCACCATAAGATCAAATTCACCTGGCATATCTGAAAATAATTCAAGTGCTGTTTTTGCATTGTTCATAATTGTAGTTTTATAACCATGGCTTTCTAACAAGTCACCCATAAACCGACCAACCGACTCTTCATCATCAACGACAAGTATATGGGCACTCGCACTTCTATTTTCCAGGATTAGCTTGCTACTCTCTTCCGGTTCAGACTCAGTCGTCATTACAGCTTCAGCAACAGGCAATAATAGTTGAATTGTTGTTCCTTTTCCTTCTCCCGACTCCACTAAAATATGGCCACCATGCTGATGCATAATACCATGCACCATAGACAAGCCCATTCCTGTTCCCTTCCCCACATCCTTGGTTGTAAAGAATGGTTCAAATATTTTACTCAAGGTTTCGCTATCCATTCCGCTACCATTGTCCACCACAGACAACTCAATATATTCACCCTCTTCAATAATATTATGGCAGGCAACACACAAAAGATGGGGTTCTGTTGCTATCAGCTTTCTGCTGGCATGAATTTTAATGCTACCCTTTTCATTCAGCGCATCACGTGCATTAATACATAAATTCATTATGACTTGCTGTAACTGTACCGGGTCAAATATAACATCCGGTAAATTATTGTTACCCCCTGCCGTTAAGTGGATACTGCTAGGTATCGCTGCTTGTAACAATTTTTTGCTTTCAGTAATAATAGATAAAACCGACAAAGGAATGGCCCTGGCTTCCCCCGTGCGACTAAAGACCAGCATTTGCTGTATTAAGTCGCGTGCACGTTCGCCAGCGTGCACAACTTCTGTTAAATACTCATGTAATTCTCCCTGTTCTTCGGTCACAAAACGCTCCAGAGCAAGGTTGGTAAACCCTAATATAGATACCAGAATGTTATTAAAGTCGTGGGCAATGCCACCCGTTAAAAAGCCAATAGATTCCATTTTTTGTGCTTGTTGTAATTGCAGATCCAGTTTTTTACGTTCATTATTTGATCGCAAGCTTACAAGCCCATAAGCCAGATTATCTGTTAAATCCTGAAGAAAACGAACTTCATCTTTATCAAAAGCATTCGCTTCGGCAGCATAAATATTTAAAGCGCCAAAAGTTTTTCCTTTACTCTTAAGAGGAAGCGCAATAGAGGAACAGTAGCCTCGTTCTACTGCACTATCGCGCCACATTTCATATCGTGGATCTTCCATAATATTCCGAATAAAGTTTGCCTTGCCGGTTCGAATTGCTGTACCTGTTGGCCCTTGTCCTTCATCTGTGTCAGACCAGCTTAACTTTATGCTATCAAGGTAATTTTTCTCATAGCCGGATTGAGACGCAACTTTAATCATTTTCATTTTATCATTCAGTTTAAAGCCAATCCATGCCAGCCGGTAACCCGCCACTTCAGTTATTATTCGGCAAACTTCATCTAGCAGGTTTTGTTCCTTATCATAATGAATTACTGCTTCATTTACTAAACTTAAGGCAAGCAACACAATATTTTTTCGTTGCAATGTGTTTTCTATATTCTTTCGTTCGCTAATATCACGTGCAACACCTAACAGGCCGATAATATTCTGGCTTGAATCACGCAAGGGAAGTTTGTGCGTATCAAAGATTCTGATTTCTCCACCCACATTGGCAGGATCATCAGGATTGTGAACCAGTTGACCTGTTAATGCCTGTTTATCATCACTCTCAAATCCACGAATATTTTTAGCAGAATTTCCTTTAACCAGTTCAAGATCCCAGCCATTTTCAATATCGGTAAAACCCAGCATCTCATCTGGAGTTTTACCAACAGCTTCAGCATATGCTTTATTACACAGCATTATTTTAAGATTATTATCTTTTACAAAGATAAAATCAGGTGTGGAATTAAGTACATTTTCCAGTAGTACATTGGACTCTGTTAATGCCTGTTCAGCAGATTCTCGTGCTTCAATTGTTTTACATAATTCTTTATTTACAGTAATAAGAGTATAGTAACGCCACCACACCAGTAAAATAACAATTATAATAATAACCATGCTCATAATCAGCAGGATCTTGTTCACTGTTAAAAAAGGAACAGGTTTACCATACCACTTTTGATAAATTTCATTATATTTATCAGATGGAATAAATGTAGTAATTGCCTTATTTAGCTTCACTAATAATGCAGAATTTCCTTTGTGCACTGCAATGGCTCTTTTTATTTCTTTCAAGGGGGGAAGAATCATTCTTATACGCTCACCCAACCTCGCATCACGTGCTACTTTCTGCATAACATATTTTGGATATATTATGGCGTCAACATGTCCGGCAAGTAAACCAATTAAAGCATGCTCAGGCTGCTCATAAATAATCGTACTAACATTATTCAGGGAGTCTGCAATCTTGCCTCCAACATTAAAATGCACAACACCCACATATTTATCTGTTAGATCTGCTGCAGAATTAATATCTGTTATCTCGGTGCGCACAGCAATTGATATAGGTGATGTTTCAACAGGTTTTGAAAAGTCAAAATACTTGCTTCTTTCCTTTGAAATACCCAGATTTGGAATTAAATCAGCACCACCATTTTGAAGGACTGTCGCTGTTTGTTTCCAGTTATCCTTTACAATATATTTAACTTTCAAGTTGGCAATATTTGCTAACTCATTCATAACATCAATCGCAAACCCTTGCGGCCTACCCTTTGCATCTACTGAGTAATAAGGTGGGAAGTTTTTCACCACCACAGCGGTAACATTTTCTCTATCGTAAGCAGGGATATCCTCTGCTCTTGCTTCGGGAGCATAAACAGAAAAAAAGATGCTCAATAGTATGAATATTTCAAGAAGATAATAACGTACAAAATTGGGCAGGGTTGCCATTGGTTTGTTTGTATAAATCCTGAAGTAGTCCACGTTCATCACTTTGCTAAAGTTACACAGCTTCAACTTTAATTAAGCCAAGCTGCTGCCTTAATAACTCACTGGAAAAGGGTTTGGATAAACATATTTCTGCACCCGCCTCAATTATTTCACCTACATTATCTGTTGATGGATAACCGGTCATCGCAATAACGCGTATATTTTTAGTTGAGGGTGAGGATTTCAAATCTTTACAAACCTGAAAGCCGTTCAGACCTGGCATCATTAAATCAAGCAATATCACATGGGGGCAAAACTCACTAACAATAACACCCGCCATAAAACCATTGCTGGCAGTTTGTGTGACCACCTGACTCGGATAGCAGGCCAGTAACTGTTCAAGATACGACCTTATTTGTTCGTCATCATCGACAATCAACACACGCAATGCGCCACTGTCTCTGGAATTCAATGTTAAGCCACGTTGCAATGCAAATCGCTCAATATCTTCTGGTAAAAAACGGCGATGACCTCCCGGTGTTAATAGTGCTTTCAAATCTCCCTTTTCTGCCCATTGGCGTACCGTTGCTGGTGACACCATTAATAATTCTGCAACCTGGTTTGGGGTTAGATATGACCTACTCACTCACTTTATCCTTTTTTAATGATTATTATTAATAACACGAAATAATCGTTATTTACGATTTTAACGTTTTAGACCTATTACTTCGGCAAACCGACTGAAAGCTTTAGGAAAACTTATCTTTTTGCATCCCACAGCAGGATAAACTGTAAATCTGGTTACTTATTTAAGTTAAATCAACTAAAATAGCCTATTTATCATAAACTTAGCTATTCAGGATTTATAAGTGAACACTTCAGTGGATGTCTATCAATCATTAAGCCAAAAACTTAACTTTAAGGGCAGCTTGCCCTATACCCGGGATTGGTCCGCGGCTGCTGATTTTCTGGAGCTTATCGCTGACTATTGTCTTAGCAGAAAGCCTCAGACTATTCTGGAATGCAGTAGCGGCCTGAGCACTTTAATTCTGGCGCGCTGCTGTGAAATAAACCAGCGTGGGAAAGTGGTTAGCCTGGAAAATGGAGCAGACTATGCAGCCAGCACAAGAAAAAATATCAGCCAATACGGATTAGATAACTATGCCACCGTCATTGATGCGCCACTCCATCATATGCAAGTGAGCGGTCACGATTACCAATGGTATAAAATTAATAAAAACAATATGCCCGAAATTGATTTAGTTGTGATCGATGGTCCCAATGGATACATTCAAAAAAACTCACGCTACCCGGCACTGCCTGTTTTGCAACCTTTCTTTGCAGAGCACTGTACCGTTTTCCTCGATGATGCTGCCAGAGAAGATGAGCAGGAAATTATCACCCAATGGCGGCAGCAATATCAACCTGCAGAATATGAGTATATAGAAACTGAGCGGGGTTGTGCTATTTTTAAATTTTCTTCTTTATAACGGAAGTTATCAGCTAGGATGCATTATAAGTAATACGCCACTCTTGTAACGCTTTATTAAGGTCACCTTCGGCATTAATTTTTTTCCAGAATTTCCTGAAATCATCATTTGCATTTCCAAGCCTAAACTCCATTTTATGAGTTTTATCTTTCAGAAAATATTTAATATTTTCAGTAACAGTATCAATATAATCCCGGGCAACATCATTAATATTAAGTTTTATCTCAGAATCCTGCAAAACCCCCTGTTGGTAAGCCTGCATAATGCCAAAGTCCGCACGTTTAATAAAACTGGCTGCTGTTTTATCTTTATCTCGCGTTAAATGAATATAAAAGGCATTATCCGCATATTTTTTACCGAGCCGCCCCAGGAACCAGGATAAACGATTGTCTGCTTCAATATGATTATCAGGATAGGATAAACGACTAACACCAACTTTAGTCACCCGAGTTTCATGCCCCGCCGAGTAATTTGAAATATGCTGACATGCCTTGATAAAAGTTGTTGAACCACAACGCCCTGTGTTTAAAATAAAAATATTCATTATTCGAATAACCTGATCCATACTGCCATTTCACTTTTATAATTCATAATCCCGTTAATTATATTTTTTAATTGTGGGCTTTTACTATTATTTTTTCTGACTAACTGATAAGGGAATGAAGCATCTGAAAAATTGAGTTCCATATTAGCAATAAAACGCTCAATACTTTCCATCTTTGAACCATTATTATAGAATTTTTCTCTGTAAATAGAATTCAGGTTGTTTATGTTATCCTGAACCTGATGTAGTTTTTTTAAATAACTTTTACGTAAAAAGGCCTCCTTCTTCGAGACAATCTTTTCAATATCGTCTCTGGCCAAATCTTTTTCAGGATAACCTGACTTTAGCAATTCTTCTATTGAAAACAACATTACATCCCCAAAATACTGACGTTCAAATTCACCTTGCAGGTTAATACTGTCTTCATCATGTTTAATGCCGGTACGAAATTCAGATTTCCCTATATGCTCAACCGTTCGTTCATGTAACATGGGCAAATTTGCAGATACAAACCGATCACCCAGTTTATCTTTAATCAATCGCCCCATCGTCGGCCCAGCCATTCGGAGTTTTAAGTTTGCAAAGGGAATAAAATATTTTAATGCAGATTTAGTAAAGGCAAAATTCCCAGTATAAACCGTGCGTGCAGCAATCACATTCTCTTGTATGTTTTCATATTGATAGTAATTTTTGCGTGTTAAATGTACACCATCAAAAAACCGATCAAGTTGGCTGGCAAATCGTTTTAAACACGCTTTATTAGTATGTGGAAGATCTAAATCACAGAAATAATTAAATGTATCCGATTTTATTTTAAACCCAAACAAATCAGCCATATCATGGTATGCCGCGCCATTTGTATTGTCATACTGCCGGTTACCATGAAAACAACAGGAACCAGCCGGATCACAAGCAGATACTGATAATAAAAACGAGCAAACATCATCCAGAAAATTAGCAGCCATAACCGAAGGTGAAACGGGTGGGTCACCCACTACTTTACCAGTAAATACTTCAACATCATTGTTAGCGAAAATTCTATCCAGATGATGAAAATAGTTTAGTGTATGAAAAGTAATATCCCCATCTTCTAAAACAGGATTAACTTTAAATTCCTGATCGCTATCAATAAAATAGAAGATAATATCGTTAAAATCATCTTTAAGCTGGTTTAATTTAAGGTAAGTTATATTTCGTGTAATGGATGCACCTTTATGGCCAGAATCCTCGGAAGAAACATCTCCCACAACGCCAACCAGTGCATCCCGTGCAGTAGAACTTAAACTGGCTAATACCTCTTTTTGTTCATCCAGGCCAAAGTAAGTGGCACGCAAGCCGCGCTGGTTAAATGATTCTATTATTTCTTTATTTTTATTCCGACAGGAACTGTTGTTGCTGTCTTCCGCAATAAGAACAGAAACCTTAGTAAAATATTGTGCTTTGCCACCATAACAAAAAGATTCACATAAATTATAAATACTTTCCAGGCAACTTTCTAAATGTTGAGGGCGATCTGCAACAGGGATAACCAGCATAATATGATGTCGTTCATCACTATCCTGTGCTGCGATGAAACTTTCCATTTCTCGTGATAGATTCTTATACTGCTGAATTCCCTCTGTCTTTACTTCATCACATAAAATGAGTTTTTCAATATGCTCAAGTTCTTTATGGAAGTCACTCAGCCGCATAGCAAGGTAATAATTATCGCTTCGAAGAATAAGTTGGGAACGTGTCTTTATCAATCATAATTTCAACTAAATTAATACCAGCAACAAGATCCAGTTCAGAGAACAAACCATTCAAATCATCCGTTGATACTATTTTTTTATACTGAATACCAAAGGACTTTGCAAGATATGCGTAATCCGGGTTAATAAAATCGCAATTAATAAAACGCTTATCGTATTGCTGAAATTGATTTTTTCTTATTAACCCCATAGTCGAGTTATTAAACATAATAATATTCAATGGAATGTCATAATTAACGGCAGTCATAATTTCCATACAACACATCTGGAAGCCACCATCCCCCAAAATAGCAAATGATGGTTTATCAACAGAGAAACGGGCTCCAATGGCTGCCGGAATTGCATGACCTAATGAGGATATACCTGAATTTGAATAGTAACGATTGCCATTCGAAACATTAAAAAAGTTCTGCGCAAAAATGACATTATCATCAAACACCATAATGCCCTGTTTAAAACCTTTTTCCAGTTCAACAAAGAATGCCTCAACCAGTGGAAATTTTTCCTTAAAAGCTAAAAAATTATTGTCAACGGCATTATCATCCTTTTGTTTCGAAAACTTGGTATAAGGTGCCAGTTTTTTCTCTTGAATATTTTGTGCTGCAACATCAGATAAAACATTGGTTAGCACTTCTTTAATATCACCTTTTATTGCAATATCGGCAGTGAATACTTTTTCAAGCTGTTCTTCATTATTATCGACCTGGATAATTTTTTTGTTTTGTAATAATTTATCATCCCAAAGATAACTGGTTCTTTCATTAAAGCTGGCTCCAAGAAAAATAAGCAAGTCTGCATTGTCTTTAATGTAATCATACGCATTGGTATATGAAGTAACTCCTAAACTACCCAGTGATAATGCAGAGTCTTCATTGATAACGCCTTTCCCCTTCAAACTGGTTGTTACTGGTATATTAAGTGTACTGCTTAACTCTGTAACCAGATCTTCGGCAGAGGCACGAATACAACCATAGCCGGCAATAATAACCGGCTTATTGGCGTCTGTTATAAGTTCAACAATGGCTGCAGCAGATTGTGTATGTGCAATTTTAGAGTAGTAATGTTTGCTTGTTTTTAGTTGTTCAAGAATAGATTCATCAACTTTTTCCTTTTGTATATTGTAAGGAAAACTCAGCAACACAGGGCCGGAACTGGATGAAAGTAAAATTCTTGAAGCCTGATTTAATATATTAACCAGGTAGTCCGTTCGTTCAATTACCTTGTTGTAGCGGGTAATCCCTTTAAATAAGGCATATTGATCGATCGCACCACCCTCGCCTGAACTTTCCTGCAATCCACCTTTACCAAAGATATGTGTCGATGTTTCACCGGTAATAACCAGTACCGGTAGCTTGTCAGCATACGCATTGGCAATACCAGTCACCAGATTAGTCGCTCCCGGTCCCGCAGTTGTGATGCAAGCAGATATTTTACCGGATGCACGTGCACAACCACCGGCCATAAAGGCAGCACCTTGCTCATGCTTGGCAAGTACGCTTTTAACTTTTGAATCATACAAACTATCGTAGACGGGTAATATATGCGCACCCGGCATACCAAAAATCGTTTCAATTCCGAGACGCTCGATATACTTTACGATTAATTCACTTACTGTTATTTTCATATTGTTAATTAATATCAAAGTTATAGCATGATCGTTTTATTATCAAAATTGCCGTGCTATCGTTCGCAATGACTACCTGTATTATTGTACTGGATACCCGCCTTCGCGGGTATGACGACAAGTATAAAAAGCATTCATTTAATACAAAAAAAGCCTGTGATTAGCAGGCTTTTCTTGTTAACTCCGATCACTGACTTAAATTTTATAAGGATCACGAAGTACAATTGTTTCATCACGATCAGGGCCGG